>NZ_AP019365.1:130000-430000 GCF_033095865.1 Pseudomonas sp. KU43P
CGAAAGTAGGTCTTAGTGATCCGGTGGTTCTGTATGGAAGGGCCATCGCTCAACGGATAAAAGGTACTCCGGGGATAACAGGCTGATACCGCCCAAGAGTTCATATCGACGGCGGTGTTTGGCACCTCGATGTCGGCTCATCACATCCTGGGGCTGAAGCCGGTCCCAAGGGTATGGCTGTTCGCCATTTAAAGTGGTACGCGAGCTGGGTTTAGAACGTCGTGAGACAGTTCGGTCCCTATCTGCCGTGGACGTTTGAGATTTGAGAGGGGCTGCTCCTAGTACGAGAGGACCGGAGTGGACGAACCTCTGGTGTTCCGGTTGTCACGCCAGTGGCATTGCCGGGTAGCTATGTTCGGAAGAGATAACCGCTGAAAGCATCTAAGCGGGAAACTTGCCTCAAGATGAGATCTCACTGGGATCTTGAATCCCCTAAAGGGCCGTCGAAGACTACGACGTTGATAGGTTGGGTGTGTAAGCGCTGTGAGGCGTTGAGCTAACCAATACTAATTGCCCGTGAGGCTTGACCATATAACACCCAAGCAATTTGCTGACGCAGATTGCGGTGGTGAAGACGAAACGAACCGAAAGTTCGCAAGCAACATCACAAATATCGCATATCCGAATTCGCTGGGCTGTCCATCTGGACATTCTGGCAACAGAATTTCTTGACGACCATAGAGCATTGGAACCACCTGATCCCATCCCGAACTCAGCAGTGAAACGATGCATCGCCGATGGTAGTGTGGGGTTTCCCCATGTGAGAGTAGGTCATCGTCAAGATTCATTTCGCAAAACCCCTATCTGCGCGAGCAGGTAGGGGTTTTGTCTTTAAGTAGAAGCCATAGAGATTCGCAGGCACGTCCAACGGACGGGCCAGCACACAGAATTTCTTGACGACCATAGAGCATTGGAACCACCTGATCCCATCCCGAACTCAGCAGTGAAACGATGCATCGCCGATGGTAGTGTGGGGTTTCCCCATGTGAGAGTAGGTCATCGTCAAGATTCAAACCCCAAAGCCCCTGTCTGCACCGCAGACAGGGGCTTTGTCTTTTCTGGATAAGGCATAGCAACCTTAGCCCCTCAAGCACCAGAAACGAGAAAGCCAGCCCCTGGAATCAGGCGCTGGCTTCACTACGCAATCATCTGTCAGAACTGATAGCTGACTGTGGCGCTGACATTGCGCTCTTCACCCATGTAGCAGTAATTGAGGCTGGCACATGAGGTGATATAGCTCTCGTTGGTGAGGTTGTTGGCATTCAGACGTATGTCCGCGCCCTTGAGGCCAACTTTGCCCAGGTCGTAGCCAAGTGAGGCGTCGAGCAGGGTATAGGAGGGCACCTTCATGCTGTTTTCCGCATCCACCCAGCTGTAGCCCACATATCGTACACCGCCACCCAGACGCAGGCCGTCAAGTGGCCCTTGGCGGAAGTTGTAGTCAGCCCACAGTGAGTACATCTGCTTTGGGGCCTGGGTTGGCGAATTGCCTTTGTTGTCGAGCTGGTCGGACACCAGGCTCGGCATTGACTTGGAATACTCGATATCGGTGAAGGTGTATCCACCCAGGAGCTTGAGGTTGTCCGTCACCTGCACATGGGCCTCCAACTCCAGGCCTTGCGATCGTACTTCGCCAACCGGGCGATAGAAGTCTTCGTTCGGCTGCTTGGACGCCAGGTTCTCCTGCTCGATGCGAAACACCGACGCTGTGAACAAGTTGTCGCTGCCAGGCGGTTGGTACTTGATGCCCGCTTCCCATTGGGTGCCTTCGGTTGGTGCCAACGGGCGGCCGTCCTGATCGGACACTGTATTGGGGTTGAACGATTCCGAGTAGCTCACATAGGGCGCTAAACCATTCTCGAACAAGTAGAGCACGCCGGCGCGGGTGGTGAATTTCGTGCGGTCATCGCTGGCGTTGGTGTCGCTGTCGCGATTCTCTTCCGAAACCTTCACCCAGTCCTGACGCAGGCCCAACGAGAAGCGCCACTGGTCCAGTTCGACCAGGTCCTGCAGGTACACTCCGGTTTGCTGCAAACGACGTTGGTAGCGGTTTTCACCGAGTACCTGAAGATTGCCATTGCCGTACTGCGGGTTAGCGGCATCAAGTGGGTCGACGGTGCCGTACCGCCAGGCTACATCGGCCTTGCGCCGCTGATAGTCGGTGCCCAGCAAAAGCGTGTGTTTGGCCGCGCCAGTGAAGAACTCTGCCTGCAGCATGTTATCGATGATGTAGGAGTGCAGGCGCTCGTCACCGCCGGTGTAGGCGCGATTAAGGATATTGCTGTCGGCATCCGCCCAACCTGCCGAGTAGACCTGATCCATCGATACGTCAGAGTCCTGGTAACGGAAATTCTGCCGCGCTGTGAAGACGTCGTTGAAGCGGTGTTCGAACTGGTAACTGAACGACTGCTGGGTACGCTCGTAGTTGTCGATGCCCGGCTCACCCTCGAAAAAGTGATCGGACAAGCGCAGGCCGTTTCGCTTGTGCAGCATGCCGTCGGCGGGGTTGCCGCCGTGGTAGCCACCGTTGGGGTCGTGCTGCAGGTAAGCTTGCAAGGTCAGCGACGTGTTCTCGGTGAAGTCGATACTGAGGGCTGGCGCGATGGCGTAGCGTTCTTCCTTGTTATGATCGAACTGTGTGTCCGAGGCATCTGCCAGGCCCGTCAGCCGATAGGCAAGACGCTTGTCGTCATCCACAGGGCCGCTGAGGTCGAACCCCATTGCGCGCTGCCCCTGTGTGCCCACAGTAGCCTGTACCTGGTGATAAGCCTCGAACATTGGCTTCTTGGTCGTCAGTGCCACCAGCCCACCCGGTGAGCTACGGCCGTAGAGCACCGAGGAAGGGCCCTTCAGAATGTCGATACGCTCAAGGAAATACGGATCGACCTGCATGGTGCTGTAGGTGCCGTTGTCACCCATCGATTTCAGGCCATCGACGTAGATGTTGTCCACCGAGCCATCATTGAAACCGCGCATGGCAACATAGTCATAGCGATGCGTTGCGCCGTAAGGGTTGGTTAGCACACCGGGCGTGTAACGCATGGCCTGGGCAACGGTTTGCGAACCCTGATCATCGATTTGCTGCCGTGTCACCACGGACACCGATTGCGAGGTTTCCACCAGCGGCATGCTGGTCTTGGTAGCGACCTGGCTGTGGGTGGCGTTGTAACCATCCATGCTGCCCAGCGCGTTGCCCAATGTGAAGCCGCGCACATCAGTATCGGGCAGCGACAGTGCTGCGTGTTCCGGCTGGGTGCGCAGTACATAGTTGCGACCGTCCTGGCTGACGGCCTCCAGGCCTGTGCCATTGAGCAAGTGGTGCAACGCCTGATCGTTCGAGTATTGGCCCTGCAGCCCGTTGGACTTCAGCTCCCCGGTCATCTGCGGGGTGCTCGACAGGGTGATCCCCGCCTGGCGAGCGAACTGGATCAGCACATCATTCAACGGGCCTGCTGCGATCGTATAGTGCTGGCTAATTTGAACAGGCTCATCGGCCAGTGCCAGCGTTGGCGTGCCGACCATGCCAAGGGCTGTACCGAACAGGGCGGCACGTACGGCCTTGCGCAGTTTTACTGAATTCAAGACAGGTCGAAAATCATTCTCAATGGCAAGGTGTGCTGAAGGCGTAGCGATGGGCATGTCGAAGTCCGTGGGGTCATTTAGGTCAGAAGGCGTTGCTTACTGTCCTAGCCGGACGTGCCCCCAAAACCCGCCAGAAATTTCTGCAGTGTTGAATCAAGCCACAGGTTCCAGTCGTATCCACCAGCGCGTACGCCGCCGAAGCCGCACTGGCAAAGCCTGTGGCAGCAGTTGCAGCAGTTGATCCGGGTCCTCCAGGCGATAGACCCCCGACAAGCGCAGGTCGGCGATTTCATCACTGCAGCTGAGGTAGCCGTGCCGATAACGGTTCACCTGAGAAAGGAAATCGGCCAGACGCATATTGCGTGTGACGATCAGCCCTTCTGTCCAGGCTCCGGCGTCCATGTCCACCTGTTCCAGGCGTTCTGCGCTCAATGCATCAACTCGCCAGTCTTGTCCGCTGCTTATCCACTGCAGCCCGGCCGATCCTGGACGTTGAAACGCGACTCTGCCTTGGCTGACGCTGATCCTCGTGCAGTCGTCATCCTGGCGTACCACAAAGCGCCCTTCGAAGCCTTCAAGCAAGGTGTCACGCGTCTGTACCAGCAACGGGCGCCCTTGGTACGGCGTGGGGCTACAGGTCAGCATCAGTTCGCCGTGATTGAGGCGGATCATCCGCTGGTGATCGGTAAAGGCAACGTCCACAGCGCTGCGCGTATTCAGCTGAAGCAACGATCCATCTGGCAAACCGATGGTGCGAATCTCGCCAGTCGCAGTGACATAGTCCGAGACCAACCCGCTGACGCTTTCCAGATCCTGCGCGAGCCAGCTCGCGGAACCCACCAGGGCAGCACCGCCCAGCAGCTTGAGCGCCTGTCGCCGATGCAGTCGTCGCTGGCTGGTTTCCAGTGTCTGCAAGGCTACGCCAGCCCCGGGTATGGTGCGCAAGTCCAGATCCTGATGCAGGCTGATCACCCGTTGCCAGGCCTGCTCATGCTCCTGATTGGCTTTACGCCATCGATCACACCGCTGCGACAATGCGGGATCGTCGCCGCTTTCGCGCAGGCTGAGCATCCAGTGAATGGCCTGTTTGACGGCCTTGGGGGAGGGCGTCATTTCAGCGCTCGTCTTCATAGCGCAACAGGTAGCAATGGTAGAGCGCATCGGCCACATACCGTTCGACCGAGCGCAGCGAGATGCCCATCTGCTCGGCAATGGCCTTGTGACTCAACCCCTCGCATTGGGCCAGTAGGAACGCCCGGCGTACCTTGGGCTTGAGCCCGTCGAGCATCTGCGCAATGCGTTCGAGCAGCTGAAGCAGCAATTCGCGGGCTTCGGGCGACGGAACCTGTCCATCGGGCAAGTGTGCCAAGGCTTCGAGGTAAGCCCTGTGCAGCTCTTCACGCCGCCAGTGGTCAATGACCAGGCCGCGTGCAATGGTGCGCAGGAAAGCACGCGGCGCGTTCAGCTGCGGTTGCTCATGGCGCTGCAGCAACCGTACGAAGGTATCTTGGGCCAGGTCCGCAGCATCCGCGGCATTGCCCAGCTTGCTGCGCAGCCATGTGTTCAGCCAGCTGTGATGGTCACTGTAGAGCGTGTGCACGGAGTCATTGGAGGGCATGACGAGCAATCGGCATAAATGATAATTAGTCTCATTGTTTGCCGGGGGCGGGTGAGATTGCAACCGTCATTTGCAGGGGCAGTCACGGCGTCAGTTGTGTATCCAGATAATTGCGAATCACCCGAGCGCCATTGTTCAGGTGCTGCTCCAGTACCCTCACGGCCTCATCTACCCGCTTGTCGCTGGCTGCGTCCGCCAGCGCGTTGTGATCATCCTGGGTAAGCTTTCCCAGCCCCATCGACGACAGATGGAACCGCAAGAAGCGCTCTTCCTCGTTGAGTTCGTTCTCGATCAGGCGCAGTAGCTTCTGGTTGGGTGCCTTGCCATACAGAGCCATGTGGAACAGCCGGTTGAGGCGTCCGATTTCGGCATGGCGTGTTTCGTTTTCCAGCTGCTGTATGTAACCACGGGCCCGGGCGATATCGTCGGCCTCGAGCAGGGGAATGGACTGGCGTAGTGCCTCGGACTCCAGCAACACCCGCAAGGCGTAGGTATCGACTGCGTCTTCGCCGATCAAGGGCGCCACGACTGCGCCTTTGTGCATCTCCACTTTCAGCAACGATTGCGCCTCCAGCTGGCGCAAGGCCTCGCGCACAGGCATTCGGCTAACCCCATACAGGGTGGCGAGTTCCTGTTGGCGCACGGCGGTGCCTGGCGGCAGGCGACCATCGAGGATAGCGTTGCGCACGCGCTCTTCGATCACGGCACGGGCCAGGTGCGCCGGCAGTTGTTCGCTGGCCAGCACGTTGCTCAGTTTGATTTTCTCGGCCACGCGAAGTCTGCCTCGACGACTAAAGTTGGATCCAATGACACTAGTGATAGGCAAGGGGGCTTGTCAAACCAACGCACGCAGTGGGGCGAGCGAAGCAAGACCATGGGATATGGTGGATTAAGTCACAGGGCAAAGGAAGCGCCACATAACAAGTACTAATAAGAAAGTTATAGCCCGTGGACTGTCAGCCATCTTCGTCGGCGGGTGTCATTGTCTTTTACCGTGGCAGGCCGCACCATCGCCTGACTTCGATTCGTCTGAACAGGTTTTCGCAGTGGCGATACCCTGGGTACTCACAACCGCGGTGCGACGTGTCGGCCTTGCTGCCCTGTTGGGCAGCTTGTTGCTGGGCGGCCTGCACGCGGATTGGGATTTTTCCGCGATCAGTCGCAAGTCCCAGGCGCTGTATGGCCAACTTGGCGCGGGCAAGGGCCGTATCGATGCCTGGCAGAACCTCATGGCCACGCAAGACCAGGGTTCGGAGCTCCAGCGGCTGCAGGTGGTGAATCTGTTCTTCAACCAGCAGTTGCGCTACGTCGAAGACATCGACCTGTGGCACGAAGTCGACTACTGGGCCACCCCCATACAGGCCCTGATCAAAGGCGCGGGCGATTGCGAGGATTATGCCATCGCCAAGTATTTCACCCTGAGGCGGATGGGCATCCCCAGCGACAAACTGCGCATCACCTACGTCAAGGCCCTGCGCCAGAACCGCGCGCACATGGTGCTGACCTATTATTCAAACCCACAGGCACAGCCACTTGTGCTCGACAGCCTGATGGATGCGATCAAGCCGGCTAACCAACGGACCGATCTGTTGCCGGTTTACGCGTTCAACGGCGAAGGCCTGTGGCTGACCGGCGCGACAGGCAACAAGAAAGTCGGTGACACCAAGCGCCTGTCCCGCTGGCAGGACTTGCTGAAGAAAATGCAGGCCGAAGGGTTCCCGGCCGAACCGGTTTACTGAGGGAGCATGAATGTCACTGTTCAAACAATTGCTGTTGGCTATTTGCCTGTTCCTTGTGGTCGCGTTCGGCGGCAGTTTCATGGTCAGCCTGGAAAGCTCGCGCAGCCAGTACGTCAACCAGTTGCGCTCGCATGCCCAGGACGCGGCCACCGCGTTGGCGTTGTCGTTGACGCCGAACATCGATGACCCCGCCATGGTAGAGCTGATGGTCAGCTCGATCTTCGACAGTGGCTACTACGCGAGCATCAAGGTCATCGACCTTGGCTCGAATGCCGTCCTGGTGGAGCGCCACGCCGAGCCGGACCCCGCGGGTGTTCCGGCTTGGTTCATCCGCATGATCGGTCTGGAGGCAGCCGGTGGCGATGCCATCGTCAGTCGTGGCTGGCAGCAGGCCGCGCGGGTCGAGGTAATCAGCCACCCGATGTTCGCCATTGCCAAGCTCTGGCAGAGCGCGCTGGGCAGCCTGGGCTGGTTACTGCTTTGTGGGGTGGCGAGCGCGGTGCTCGGCGCGTTGCTGCTACGCCGTCAGCTGCGGCCTCTGGACTACATGGTCGAACAGTCCCATGCCATTGCCCGCCGTGAGTTTCTCAGCCTGCCGGAGCTGCCGCGCACGCCCGAGTTGCGCCGGGTGGTGCAGGCAATGAACCAGATGGTCGAGAAGCTCAAGGCATTGTTCTCCGAGCAGGCCGAACGCAGCGAGCGGCTGCGTAACGAGTCCTATCAGGACAGCCTGACGGGGCTGTCCAACCGGCGTTACTTCGAGATGCAGCTCAGTACTCGAGTCAGCAACCTGGAGGAAGGGCGTGCCGGTTACCTGCTGTTGCTGCGTGTTCAGGACCTCACCGGACTTAACGCTCGCCTGGGCGGCCAGCCTACCGATCAGCTGTTGCAGGCAGTAGGCGAACAACTGCGGCGTACCTGTGCCAAGTTCCCGGAAACCAAAGACCTGATTTCCCGCATTCGCGGTGGTGAATTCGCCGTGCTGGCGCCCGGCATGGTGCACGAAGAGGCGGTGCAGCTTGCTCAGGCTCTGGAGGCGACGTTGCAAACCCTGCGCGAAACCGGCGCCACTGATGTCGATCCGGTGGCGTGTATCGGCCTTGCGCCGTTCAGCCCCGGCGATGCACCGCAAGCGTTGTTGAAACTTGCTGATGAGGCCCTGGCCCGTGCCGAGAACCAGCCGACACCGGGCTGGGTGTGCCTTGAGCAAGGTGCAGCAACGGTGGCGGGCGACAATCATCACGAATGGCATGCACGACTCGATCAGGCCTTCGTCAACGGCCAGTTCGAGTTGTATTTCCAACCGGTAGTGGATTGCCAAGCGACACAGCGTGTATTGCATTACAAGGTCATCTCGCGGCTGCACGATGCCCAGACCGAGGCATTGTCCGCCGGCCGTTTCCTGCCCTGGCTGGAGCGTTTTGGATGGATGCCGCGGCTGGATGTATTGGTATTGGAAAAAGTGCTGGCGCACCTGCATGGCCATGATCAGGTGCTGGCGCTCAACCTGTCGGCGGCAACCCTGGCCGATCCAAAGGCGCTGCAACGGATTTATGAGCTACTGGGGCAGCACTCGGCATTGGGCGCGCGCTTGATCTTTGAAATCGGCGAGGAACAGCTGCCTGAGCAAAGCATGCTCGAGCTCCTGACCCGGCGCCTGCGCGAGCTTGGTATTGGGCTGGGGCTGCAGCGCTTCGGTGGCCGGTTCAGCATGATTGGCAATCTGGCGCACTTGGGCTTGGCCTACCTGAAGATCGACGGAAGTTATATCCGCAACATCGACCAGGAGCAGCACAAGCGCTTGTTCATAGAGGCGATCCAGCGCGCGGCGCACAGTATCGACCTGCCGCTGATTGCCGAGCGAGTCGAGACGCGGGGGGAGCTCCAGATTTTGCAGGAGATGGGTGTGGAAGGGGTTCAGGGCCAACTGATCGGTGAGCCTGCGCCCTGGCGCTGAGTTTCTTTGCAGCAGGCACTCTGTGTGAGCGGGCCATTCGCTCACACAGTTACGGCTGATCGGGTGAGTCAGATCAACCCGCCTTCCTCTTCGTCTTCGATCAAGTTGTTCAAGCTGCCCAACGCCTTTCGCGCCGTGGAGCGGCTGAGCAGCTTGGCCTGGGCGCCTGGCGGCAGATCGGTGATGCTGAACACGCCTTTGGCGGTCAGCACCTCGATCACGTCTTCAAGCACGCGGATCATGTCCAGGTCGCTCTGCTTGAGCTGCTTCAGGCTGTTTCCCACGACATCATCGGCAAACCATCGCTGTATTTCGGCATGGTCGGCCGGCAGAACCTCCGTGTATTCGGCGTAGGGCGCGACTTCCACCCGCAGCAACTGCCCTTGATCATCGCGTTGCACGTAGAACATGGCGTCCATCCTCGTCACGTTGATTCCCTGATTGTGGGCTCTGGCGCAGCATAGGCAAACTTGTCGTATCGCGCCTGCCAATCAATTGCCGGAGTCGACGCGAGGCGCTCATAGCACGCCAAGTACGGGGGGTTTCAGGTATTCTGCGATCTTCCCTTCGTGGTGCAGCCAAAAGGATTTCACCATTTCCAGTCCCGCCCTCACGCGTCGCAACTTGCTGTGTTTGCTGGCTGCAACGCCCTTCATCGCCAGCCTGCCGGGTTGTACGCGCTCCACCGGGCTGCAAGGCAGTTTCCTGCAACTTTGGAAGAGCCACGCCGATCTCAAACCCGAGCAGTGGCGCCAACGCCTCGCGGCGATGGCCGACATGGGGTGTCAGACCGTCACCCTGCAATGGGTTGGCCTGATTGGCGGCGATTCGCCCTGGATGATCCCCGAGGACATGCTGCGCACCCTGTTCGACATCGCTCACGAACAAGGGATGCAGGTGCAGGTTGGCCTGCCGTTCGACAACGCGTGGTGGCAGGCACTGTCAGCGGATGAACAAGGCCAGCAGCGCTTCTTCGACCAGGCGCTGGGTGGAGCACAGCGCTACATGTCCAGCGCCCCCTGGCCACAGCACAAGGCCTTTGCCGGCTGGTACATACCCTATGAGCTGGAGCAGTACCACTGGGCGAGCACCGACAGCCAGCAGCGTTTGGCGCAGTGGTTGGCGGCGATGGCCAGCAGTACTCGGCAGCACAGCGATCGGGTGCCGTCGATTTCCACGTATTACAGTGTTCTGCCCACCGACGGCTCGCTGTTGCAGCTATGGCGCACGTTACTCGATACGACTCAACTGCGGCCGGTGGTGCAGGATGGGGTGGGCGTGGCCGGCTGGGCCAACCTGCAGGCTATCGAGCCACTGCTGCTGGAACTGCGCCGACGCCAGGTACCGTTCGACGTGGTGGTGGAGCTGTTCGAGCAACTGCCATCGCAGAAGAACGACGGGAGCGAGTTCAAGGCACGCTCTGCAGACTATGACCGGGTACGCCGCCAGTTGGAGTGGGCCCGTACCACAGGTGCAGAGCAGATCGTGGCGTTTGCCCTGGACCCGTGGGCATTGGGTGACGATCCGCGAGCACGAAGGCTGCGCGAGGACTGGCTGCGTGGGCACGGCTGAGGCTGAGTGCCGTGCCCGGCAGCAGCGGTACTAAATGCTACGCCCGATGATCTCCCGCATGATCTCGCTGGTGCCTCCAAAGATGCGCAACGCACGGGCATCGGCCCAGGCGCGGCCGATCCCGTATTCGCTGCTGTAGCCATAACCCCCGTGCAACTGCAGGAGTTGATCCAGTATCTGCCCCTGCATCTCGCTGGCATTGAGCTTGGCCATCGCTGCCACTACAGGGTCAAGGTCGCCTTGCATCAGCTGCCGTGCGCAGTCGTCGAGAAACACTCGCAGCATGGTCAGTCGCGCGTGGGCGTCGGCGAGAATGAAGCGGTTGTGTTGGTGGTCGCTGACACGTTTGCCGAACACCTTGCGCTCGCGGGTATATGCCAGCGTTTGTTCTAGCATGCCCTCGGCATGGGCAGCTGCGCGCAGGGCAATGGCCAGGCGCTCGCGAGCCAACTCCCGCCCGAGGTACTCGAACCCGGCGTTCTCTTCGCCCAACAGGCAGTCGGCGGGCAGCCGCAGATCATCGAAGAACAGCTCGCAGGTGTCTTGGGCATGTTGCCCGATCTTGGCCATTGCCGGGCCTTTGGTCAGGCCGTTTGACCCAGCCTCTACACAGAACAGCGACAGCCCGCGGGCGCCGAGGTCTGGCTCGGTGCTGGCAACGACAATGATCAGACCAGCGTTGACGCCGTTGGTGATGAACGTCTTCTGGCCATTGAGCACATAGTGCTCACCATCGCGTTGGGCACGGCAGCGCACAGCCTTGAGGTCACTGCCTGCACCTGGCTCGGTCATGGCGATGGCGCCGATCAGCTCGCCGGCGGCCATGGCGGGTAGCCAACGGTCTTTCTGTGCCTGGGTGCCAAGGTTGAACAGGTAGGGTGCAACCATGTCGGAATGGATCGAAAAACCGATACCCAGGCAATTGGCCCGGGCCAACTCCTCGATTACCACCATGGCATGGCCAAAATCGCCTCCGGCACCATAAGGGGGCGGTAGTGCCGAGCAAAGAAGCCCTTGTGCGCCTGCTTCACGCCACAACAGGGCCGGCGTCAGGCCGTCGCGTTCCCAGTCGGCGTAGTGGGGCAGAATCCGCTCTTCGACAAAGCGTCGAACCTGCTCACGAAACAACAGATGATCTTCACGAAAAAGTGTTCGCATGGGGGCCTATCGCTCAAAGGGCGCGGTACTGCCCAGTTCGCCGCGCAGTACGGGGTGGCTGGCGGTGCCGGTCAGGAACAGTGCGTAGTGGTCACCCGGCTGCAACTGCGGTAATGCCAAAGCTCTGGCCTGGCTGGCACCGCACCCCGCAGTGAGGCTGGCGCTCACCGGGTTGATTGCCCGCGCCTGGCTGGCGTTGGGTTTGACGTCGGCGAACAGGACCGGACCACCTTCCACCTGCAGTTGGCCAGCCGTGCAGTCGCTGGCCAGGTTGTAGAAGCGCAATTCGGCTTTCAGCGCGTCGTCGCTGGCAGCACTGTCGTCCAGAACCAGTAGCTTGCCGTCTTTAAACACCAAGCTCTGGTAGCTGTCCGGTGCCACGCTCAGGCTACCTACTGTCTGGCCTGCGATGCGCACGGTGAAGGGCTCTGAGCCCTTGACCACGTTGTAGCTGCTGGCCAGCCTGTCCGCTCCCAATTGTTGCGGCTGGTTTTGGCCAATCTGCACCTGCACGGCGGTGTCGGCAGGGTGCAGCACGCGCACAAAAGCTGACCCCGCCGGTGGGCGCGGCGCATACAGCTGAGCCAGCTTGCCTTCGGCCTGGGCCGCACCAGGCAAGGTGCTGCCAATCAGCAGGGCGGTAGTGAACAGGGTGAGGGCTTTCATGCGGTCTCCTTGGGGCGCTTCATCCGGGCTTCCTGGTACAGCGCCGCCAGGCGCTTGCGGTCGACCTTGTCGGACAACGTAGCGGGGAATTGCCCGCAGGCCAGCAGTTCGGACGGAATCATGTAGGCAGGCAGGCTACCGGAGAGCCGTTGTTTCCAGTCGGCCAGCGCCGCAGGCAAGGGCCCGAGGGTAGCTGGGGGCAATTGCTCGGGCGTTTCGACGAAACCGATCATGCGCACCAAGGTGCCGTCTGGTCGACGCAAGGCGATGGTGGCGGCCGTGGTGACCCCCGGCAAGGCGGCAAGACCGGCATCCACCTCGCCCAGTTCGATACGATACCCATGCAGCTTGATCTGGTCGTCGCGGCGGCCATGGAAGAACACCCGCCCCTGCGCGTCGATCTCGGCCAGGTCCCCGCTGCGGTAGGCGCGCTTGCCGTTATGCTCGAACAGTACGGCCTCGCTGAGGTCTGGGCGGTTCAGGTAGCCGCGCATTACATGGTCACCGGCGATACATAATTCGCCGTCGTCCAGGAACAGCTCGGCGTAGGGCTTGGCCCTGCCGATCGACAAAGGCTGCACGCCTGCTTCCAAAGGCGGCACGATTTCGATCCAGGTCGTGGAACAGGTGGCCTCGGTAGGCCCATACGAGTTGATGATCCTTGCTTCGGGGAACCGTTCCCAAAGCTGCCTTGCGAGGACCGGGGTGAGCGATTCGGCGCCGAACACGAATACTTGCAGGGCCGGCAAGTGCTCGGCAACGAACGTGTCGTTGAGCAATTGCTGGCGCACGAACGATGGCGTCGAGGCCCATACCTGTACTTGGCTATCGGCCAGGTAGCCGACAAAGGCCTCAGGGTCGGCGATAACCTCGCGCGGGCACAGCACGCACTGGCCACCCAGCGCCAACGCGCCGCAGAGGTCGAACAGCGAAAAATCGAAGCTGAACAGCATCTGGTTCATGAACGCAGGTTTCTGGCCCAATGCCAGGCAATCGCGGATCCAGCCGGCGAAGAGTGCCAGACTGTCGCGGCCTATCTGCACACCCTTCGGGTCGCCTGTGCTACCCGAGGTGAACATGATGTAGGCCAGCCCCGGCACCGTCAGCGGCGCGGCCGCCGCCATGCCCGTGCGGAAGCTGTCCAGCTCGGCATCGTAGCAATGGCTCGAACCTACCAGTTCGATGATGCGTTGCAGGCGCTGAGGCGGGTTGATGCTGTCCAGTGGCACATAGGTCACGCCCATGCGCAGGCAGCCGAGCATGGCCACGACGAACTCGATCTGCTTGTGGCCACTTAGTACCAAGGCAGTACCTGGCTCGATGCCCTCGCGGGTGGCGCGCACCACCCACGCCTCGACGGCGGCCTGCAAACCAGACCAGTCCAGTACGCGCCGGCTATCACGCAGGGCTGGGTCACTGCCGCCCTTGGTGCATTCGGTGAACTCACAACGGTCGAAATCGAAGTGCATCCGAGCCTCCTCGGCACGTAGCTGTCAGGGTTCAGCGGTTGTTCTGGACGAATGCGGCCAGTGCGTCCACAGATTCCAGGTGCTCGTCGATCTCGGTGGCCGGCACTTTGCAGCCAAAGGCATTCTTGACTGCCATCACGATGTCCACTGCGGTCATCGAGTCGACGAGGCCGGATTCGATCAGCAGGTCGTCGTGGGCAACGCGGGTGCCAATCACGTTTTCGATAATTTCGGCCAGTTGTTGCTTGAGGCTCAGGTCGCTCATGTCGATCACTCTGTAAGGTCAGAATTGGAAATACAGGAAGCGTGCTTCCTTGTGCAGGTTCATGAGGCACAGCAACAGCAGCAGCGCCATGATTACCAGCCACTTGGCGTTCGGCGCCCAACGCAGGGCGGCCGGGCCGTCCAGTTGCGCGCGCGCGAGGGACGGCGAGAAGTTGCCCATGATCTGTTGCGAGTTGGGCAGGAACCAGGCCACTGCCAGCACTGCTAGCACATGCAGTGCCTCAAGGTGACGGCCAATCAGCATCCGCCAGGCATCGCCCCAGGCAACACCGGCTGGATACAGGACGTCTGGCAGGCTGCCCAGGCCACGCAGGCCGAACATGCCCTCGACGAGCAGTACGGCATCGTGCGTGGACTCGGCGCGGAAGAACGCCTGGGCGACGATCACCGCCGCGAAGGTCAGCAGCACGTAACCCGCTACTTTCAAGGGGTGCTGCCTTCCTTTGCCACTATTGCGGCCGACCACGAATATGCGCCAGGCATGGTTGATCGACAGGTAACCGGCATGCAACAGACCGAAGATCAAGAATTGCAGGCCGGCGCCGTGCCAGATGCCGGCCAGGCCCATGGTGAACGTGGTTGGCAGGATGATCGCAGCGGCAAACCCGCCGGGCGTTGCTGCACCTTGCGTACCGACCGGCAACCCTCGTTTGCCACGCCATTCCGACACTGCCATGGCCACTGGGTAATACAGGTAAGCCGTCAGGTAGCGCGTGAGGGTCATGTGCCAGCGAGCCCAGAAATCAATGATGTTGCTGGCCTTGTACGGCGAGTTGAAGTTGAGCGGAAAGCGGATGCCGAACATTTTCGCCAAGCCCAAGGCCATGTCCGAGTAGCCGGAAAAGTCGAAGTAAAGTTGCAGCGCATAGGCGATGCCCGTGCCCCAGGCTGCCCAGAAGCCCAAGGTGCCGGGCTCGGCGAAGCCTGCATCGGCATATGGCGCGATCGGGTCGGCCAGCAGCACTTTCTTGGCAAGGCCGATGACGAACAGCATGCCCCCAACGCTCAGATTCTCGGCGCGGAACCGGTAGTTATCGGGCTTTGCGAACTGCGGCATCATCTCTTTGTGGTGCAGGATGGGGCCAGCGATCAGGTGCGGGAAGAACGTTACGAACAGCACGTAACTGAGCAGGCTGCGCTCCTTGACGATGCCGGCGCGGCAATCGAGCAGGTAGCCGATCTGGGTGAACGTGAAGAACGAGATGCCCAGGGGCAGAATGATGTCGTCCAGCCGCGTGCCGGCAAGGCCCCAGTCCTGGGCGAAGTTCACCAGCGTGACGAAGTACTTGTAATGGAACAGCAAGGCCAAGTCTGCAGTCACCCCTGCTGCAGTGATCGCCAATTGCAGTTTGTTCCTGCCAGCGCAGCCCAGGATCAGAAGACTCACCAGGTAGTTGAAGGCAATCGAGCCGATCAGCAGCAGCACGAACTGCGGGTTCCACCAGCCGTAGAACACGATCGACGTCACGCACAGCCATAACGCCGCACCGCGCAGGCTGCGCGCTGCGATCAGGTAATGCGCTGCCAATGTCAGCGGCAGGAACAGCAGCAGGAACAGATAAGAGTTAAAGAGCATGGTCGGCCTGCTTTTCAGGTAGCGATGCCAGCACGGCGCGCTCGTCGGCGGTCAGGGGTAGCGACAGGGCGCTTTCGGAGAACTCCCAGATCACCAGCTTGAGGCTGGTTGGCCAGCGCTCACGTTTGTTCAGTGCTGCGAGCAAGGCGCCGCAGAACTGGCCGCCGTCCAGGCTTTGGTTCCAGACCTGCTGGCCGAGGTTGCGGCCCAGGCGTTCGGCGAAAGCGCTGCGCCGGCCATTGGAGCTGCCGGCCAGCATCACTTCGACAGCAGGGGTATCGTCCAGCAGACCGCCACCGCGTTGCGCCTGGATCTGTTCGGCGTACTCATCTTCCAGGGCCGGGCGCCAGGCTGCTGCCGCATGTTCAAGGCCGGCGAGTACGATCAGGTCACCCATGCGTGGCTGCGCGGTGCCTGCCAGGCGCTGGGTGAATACCTGCTCGCGCTTGCCGGCCAGCAGGGGCAAAGCGCCGGCAGCCACGGCGTCGGCCGCTCGCTGGGCGCCGCTGGCGTTGAGATGGACGTCGGTACGGAAGAACTGCGCTGGCTGTCGAGGTGCTTCGGCCAGTGCGCTACCCAGGTCGACATAGGGTACGCCGAGGCTGGCCAGCCGGGCCTGCCACTGCCCCAGGCGCGCCTGCAGTTGTGCAGATTGGCGAAGGCCGCAGAGGGCGTGGGTTTCGATGCGCGATTTATCTGGCACCGCCACCAGCAGCACCTGCAGGCCTTGAGCGCGCAGTTGCCCAACCCAGTGTTGCATCAAGCGCTGGCGCGCCTCGTAGGCGCCGTTCACACCAGGTTGCGCGCGCAGGCCGTCACGGTAGAACAGCCAGCCGGGGCACCCCTGCACCACTTGGTCACCCAGGTCGCCCAGCAGGCGATAACGCGCAGCGGCGCTCAGGGTGTCGGCGTCTTTTTGCAGCGCTGGCTGTAATGCATCGCCCAGGGCTTTGCCTGCCTCGCCATCGAGCCAGGCGCTAGGCTTGAGCTGCGCGGCATCGAGCTTGCCGTTGAACAGCAGCCACAACCCGCAGGCCTGGGCCAGCAGCAGCAAGGCAATCACTGCGGCGGTGTAGCCACGGTGCGACGGCGTGGCGGGAGTGCCCTTTTCAGCCATGGTTCACTTTCCGATCGCCGCGCGCAGGCGCTGGCGCCAGGCATCGGTGCTCATGATCGACGCGTTGTCCCACAATCCACTGGCTTGAGGGCCTTGGGCGTAGGTGGGCTCGAACATCTGCCACACCAGCACCTGCGGTGGGTTGCGCTTGAAGTCCGGCGACTCCAGGTATTCCAGCAGCATGATCCACTGGCCGACGTTGCCTGGTTTCCAGTTCACCGAGACCGGACGGTCGATGCTATTGGACAGCTTCTGCGGGAAGCCGAAATAGGGCTGTACCATGCTGTGGCCGGTTACATGCAGCGGGGCCGGAGCGTCGTCGAGCAGGCCGTTGGCAGCGGCCTGGCGGCGTACGGTGAACGTTTCGCGGCCGGTCTGCTTGCGCTGCTCGGGAGTAAGGAAGCGCTCGGCCAGGTCACCGTAGCGGCGCTCCTTGAACTCGCTGCCCAGCGCCATGCCGCTACCGGCATTGCCCTTGAGAGCCGGTACGTCACGTCTGGCTTGTTCGGCAGTTGCCACTGCAGTGGCGTCGGCAGCGGCTTGGGTCCAGTGCTGGTCAGTGCGGTAGAAGACGTCCTTGCCGTTGTCCTTGACCTGGCGCAGCACCGCTTCGTCGTCAATGGCACTGATGCCGGCCTTGTGCAGGCTGGCGAGGATGGTCTGATAGCGCTGCTGCACTGGGGCGCTCAGGGCTTTGCCGGCAGGCAGTTTGTCCTGGTAGAAGCGGGTCTTGTCGGGCAGCACCAATACCTGCAAGTGCACCCCACGGCCAGCCAGAGCCTGCTGCGCGTCCTTGATCAACGCGGTGGAAGCTTCGATGCCGCGGCTGTCGACTTCGGTCAGGCTGCCCCAGCCAGGGAACAGCCAGCCGTCGTTGCCACGCAGTACGATCGACGAGTCATCGGCCTGAGCGGGCGGTAGAGCAAGCCCCAGGCTAGCGGCCAGCAGGCTTGCGGCCAAGCCTCTACGGGAGCGGTTGAGCAGAGAAGACGGCAACATGGGCAGTGGTCCTCAATACGACAGAGTCAGGTTCATGAACAGCCCCTCGGCCCGATCGCTGGCACCGCCGCCGATGGCGAAGCGGTACTGGGCGGTCCAGTCCAGGTAGGAGCGGGGGGTGTGATAGTGGTCTTCGCGGAAGTAGTAGCGCAGGGCGACACCAGGGCCGGTGGCCATCGACCAGGAGCCCTGGTCGCGAGTCAGGGAGAAGCTTTCACCGTCGATGTCGTCTGCAAAAATGCCGCTTTTCCCTTTGAGATCACGGGCCTCATCCTTTTGCCAAATCACATCGGCCGCACCCACCAGGTGGGGGAAAAGGACAAGGTTGGGTGAGATACCGGCAAGCCGGAAACTGCGCCCCAGGCGAATCTCGTTGCTCAAGAAAAGCTGTTGGCGCTTCAGTCGACCTGAAGCTTGAGCGAGTTCGTCGGTCCGCGACCCTTCAGTGTCGACATCGTACATTGTGAATTTCGCGGAGTTGTCTTCCAACGAATAACCCAGCTGCGAGTATGCATCGACTGTCCACCAGTCGGGCTCCATGCGCAGCTCAGTCCCTCGGTAGAATCCGTAGGTGGCATAGGCCAACCAACCGCCAGCGCTGTCCTTGAGCTTGTAAGTCATCAATGCGCCGTTGATGCGATTGATACCTTGCTCATCACGCCTTGCATTCTCTTGTGCAATCGCAGTCTGGATCTCACATCTGACGCTGTTCTTGGCAGGGTTGGCAGTACCTTCTCGAGTAGCCGAGCCCAAGAGGAATCGCCGCTCCAGGCCAAAGGTGAAGCCGGTGTCGGACAACGCGTAGCGCACGCCAAGAGAGCCAATAGTGCTCGGGAAGCCACTAACGGACTTCGAGTCACTCGTGCCGTTGTCGTCTACTGCCTGCTTGCTGCACGGGTCTATCGCGCCTTCGGATTTGAACCGTCCCCCCTCGTCCCACAAGGTATTGCTCAACCGCCCATACACTTCCAGCACACCGTTTTGGTCATTGAACTGGCTTGGCCGCCAGTAAAGCTCCGCAGTGCTGAACACCGAGTCGCCCGCAGAGCTTTGCCCGGCGTTGGCGATGGTGGTGGTGGGGCGTGCGCCACGGTAGCTCGTGGTCACGGTTGCGCCCCACTCTCGGTCGAATCCGGTGATGGCGCTGCGCGTGTTGTGGCGTTGCTGTTCATCCAGTTCGAGCGTGCCGTGATCGTCCATGTCGATTGCGTGCTTGAGCTGACGCACTGCGGCAGGTTTATCACCCATGGCCGATAGCGCGTAGGCTTCATCGAGGATCGCTGTTTTCGGCGCCTTGCCAGTGTCGCGGGCTGCGCGAAAATCTTCGCGCGCCCGCTCGGGTTGAGCGGTGCGCATGCGCAGGTAACCCCGCTGCATCAGCAGGTCGGCGTCACTGGGCGTGCGCGCAATGGCGTCGCTCAGGCGCTGCTCTGCTTCTGCGGCCTGGCTGGCATTGCCCGCTGCCAGCGCGGTGGTGAGCAGGCGCTGGAACTCCAGGTTGTCCGGGGCTTGTTCGGCGGCTTTGCGCGCTTGGCGAATAGCCTCCTGGTAGTCCTGCCGGGCATACGCTGCATAGGCTTCGGTTGCCGGGCCCGCAGCGCCACCGGCATCGGCAGGCAGCAGTTCGCACTGGGTGCCATAGGGCGTGTCCTGGCAGGACTGACGCGGGGCCGGGTAGTTGCTCAGGTTCAGCGCGGCAGCCGGGGCACGTGTATCGGCAATGGCTTCCTGGCGCTTGGCCACAGCTTCATCGGTGGCTTCCATCGGCGCCAGCAACTGCGTGGCGCGGGCCTTGTCGCCGCCAGCCAGGGCGGCATCGATGGCAATCAGGCGCACGTTGCGCCGCTGCTCTTCGTCGAGCCAGTCCTGAGCCAGGGCGCTGTCGAAGTCTTCATCGGCCCCCTGGGCATTACCCTGGAATTGGCGCAGGTAACCGCGCATCACGATCATCACGGTGCTTTCGTCATCGGCCTCCAGCGCCTCATTGGCAGCCTGTTCGGCCGCAGCGGGCTGATTGTCCAGCAGCAGCACGGTTACCAGCAGCAAGCGGTGGCTGGCGATGTCCGGCGCCAGGCGTACCGCTTCATGGGCCAGAGGTACGGCATCGCCCGGGCGGTTGGCGATCAGCGCTTGGTAGGCCTGTTCGGCGGGACGTACGGCCATGCGGCGGTTCAGCGTCTGGCGGCGTGCTTCCAGGTCACTGGTGTTGGGCGCGCCCAGGCTGATTGCCGTGCCAGCAGCCTGCGCCGCCTCCGGCCAACGCTGTTGTGCCTCGAGGCTGTCGAGCCAGAGCAAGGCCCACGCGCCCTGGCTCGGGTCGATACGGAAGGCCCGCTCGGCATCGTGCTCGGCTGCGGGCATGTTACCGGCGTTATAGGCAGCGTAGGCCTTGGTGGCGAGCGGAAAGCCCCGCTGGAAAGCTGCTGACGGCGCCTTGCCTGCGCTGACGGTAGTGTCTTGCAGGTTGGACACTGCTGCCTGCAGGCCTGGGTCACGAACGCCCCGCTTGATGGCGCTCTGGGCGGCTTGGCGGGCCTCATTGCGGCGGCCGAGTTTCTGAAGGGTATAGACTTTGAGCAAGTTCAGCCGCGGTACTTCAGGGCGCAGCTTGAGGGCGGCGTCTACTTGCTGCAGCGCATCGCGGTAGCGCCCCAGCTGATAGCTTCGGTAGGCAAGGTCGGCCTGCTCCCAGGCCACACCTTCCAATGGCGCCTCGGCGGCCAGGGCATTGGAGAGAGTGGCGCAGCTGAGCAGGGCACCGAACAGCAAGTGGGCGGGGCGAACGGAAATCATGTCAGTGCGGCAACCTGCTTCTGCTCTGTCGCTGGCGCGGCAGTGGGAGCTGTCATCGGGGCGGGCGCTTCGGGCTCGCCATTTTCCTGCTGGAAGAGAATCGCTTCCTGGAGCGTGTCGGCGTCCAGGTAACCGTGCTCGAGCAGGATCTGCCCCAGAGGCTTGTGTTGTTCGGCCTGTGCCTTGAGCGCATGGCCTAAGGTTTCTTCATCGATGGCTCGCCACGACACCAGCAGTTCGCCAAGACGCAGGCGCTGTTGCTGCAGCTGGTCGGCCGATGGGAAGTCGTGCATGGTCTTGTCCCATACCAGCGGCTTGCCGAGGAACAGGTAGCCCAGGTACAGGCGCCAGGCGCGCGCTGCAGCCATCGCGTTGATGAAATTGCCGATGATCATCCTCGGCCCTGACAGCAAGGCATGTTCCCAGCCATACAGGCTGCCGACAAAATAGGCGCGCTGAAGGATACGCAGGCTCAACGCCAGTGTGTTGGCCCACATCAGGTCGAGCAGGCCGCTGTTGGGTGCGAACGCCGAGGGGAAGAACACCTTCCAGTGCCCGGTAGCGCTGATGGCCAGAAACACCAGGTGCTGGGCCAGCAATACGTAGGCAAGGATCGCGATGAACGAGGTGATCAGCCCCTTGCGGTCGCGGAACAGCAGGTACTTGGTCGCAAGCGAGCCTTCCCAGCCTACCTGGCTCCAGCCCTGCAGGCCGATGCCAAGGGTCCACCGGGCCTTTTGTCGGTAGGCGGTGCGGAAGGTGTCGGGGAAGTATTCACGTACCCCTAGCGGCATATGTACCGCCACCATCTTTTCCTTGCCGTTGCCGAACCAAGTGGTTCGCTTGGCCACATAGTCCACCGGGAACTTGCCGAAAATCTGCTTCATCCCGCGCCGCGCCAGGCGCGCGCCGATGTCGTAGTCTTCGGTGAGGGTGTCGGTGTTGAAGGGCTGGTTGTTGGTTTCCGCCGACAATTCCAGCAGCGCCTTGCGCGAGAAACAGGTACCCACGCCAGCGGATGGCACCATGCGCGACATGCTTTCGCGCACCACCAGGTCTTTGGTGTGCCACTCGGCAAACTCGTCCATGTAGGTACCGGCCACCAGTTCGTACCAGTCACGCTCAAGGGAGGTTACCGGCAGCTGAATGAAGTCGATGCGAGGCAGCAGGTAGTTGAAGTAGTGCAGTTCCAGGCGGTGCAGTACATCTTCGCTGTCGTGCAGGATGACCCCGGCGAACGGCTCGGGCATGCGCGCATCCTGGGCGAAGATAGCCTGGATGATCCAGTTCAGGCAGTCGGCCTTGCAGGTGGGGCCGTCATGGGGCACCTCCACACGTATCAACTGCTTGTAGCGGCGCCGCATGCGCTCCACTTCATCGATGGTGCGCTGATCGTTGCAATATGTGCCGACGAAAATGTAGTAGTTCTTGTAGTCCAGCGAACCGACCATGTTCTCCAGCATTGGCGCGATCACGTCGTACTCCAGCCAGGCTGGAATCATGATTGCCAAGGGTTGCTCTGGCTTGGCGCGCAGCTGCTCCACCGTCAGCGCCTGGTAGCGCTTGCGACGGATCAGCAGCTTGCGGTAAGTCTGGCGTACCCAGTACCAGATATCGATGAACAGGTCATCGAGGCTGGAGAGCAGAATCAGTACCCCGACGCACGCGGTGACGATCTCCAGGATGCGGTAGTAGTCCGCCAGCAGGTACGGCCAGTAAAGAGAGGACATGGTCGTTTACCTGGCCTTATTTGCCTTTGTGTTTCAGGCGCATTCTGCGCGCCACCACACCCAGCACCAGCAGGATCAGGACGATGCCGGAAAGGGTCGGCAGTGCCCACACCAATTGCTTGCGCCACTGATGGAACGGCGTGCCGCTGAGGTTGAGCTCTGGATCACTGGTGTCGACCCAGGTCAGCGGCCCCTGTTCACCCACGACCACGGCATTGCCCTGGGTCAGCAGGAACGGTACCTGCGGGACCATGTCGGGGTTGCCGAGGCTGTTCCACAGCACACCGTTCTGGCCGCTGGAACTGACCACCGACAACGTACCCAGGCCCTGCGGGCCTTGCAGGTCGAGGGCCAGGCGCTCATCGCCCTGGGCTTGCAGGCGCTGTAGCTCGGCAACGCCCAGCACCGGCTTGGCGCCTGGCAGTTGAACGTCCATCGCCAGGAAAGGTTTTGCTGGCGCTATCTCACTTTTGCCATCACCAAACACCAGTTCGGCATTGACGGGTGACACCGACGCAGCGCTGGCCAGGCGGATCAGTTTGCCGAGGCTAGCAACGGGAGTGTTCAGGACCGATGGGTTGACGATCACCTGAGGCTTGCCGGCCAGCAGCGGCAGCAGGCCGATAAAGGTGCCGTCGGGTTCGGCATCTGCCGAGGTCAGGTAGCTGCTGGGCAGCACGTTGACCGGATAGGCTTGCGGTACTTCGGCACAATGTGGCGAGGAGGGCTGGCGCTGGAAGCGTACTTGCACGGTGTTGGTCACACCCATCGCGTAGCCGGGGATGCGCGCCTTGAGGCGCTCGGGGCTGCCGTCGGCATCCAGTTGTGCGGCGTTGAGCAGTACGTTGTTCCAGATCACGGAGGCCACCGGCGGGGTGCTGCCAGCACCCGGCGCGGCTGCCAGGTCGAGGTTCAACTCCCCCGGCATGCGGCCGTTCACCGATACGGCGCTGAGCGGGAAGGTGGCGGTCCACTCACCGCGGCTTACCACATCGAACGTGCCGAAATTGCCGCCCAAAGTGCTCAGGCGCAGATGCCCGTGCTCGTTTCGCAAGGTTTCGCCTACATCCTTGACCTCTGCCTGGCGCGACACCAACACGTTACGCCAGTGGCCATCGAACACACCGGCGGCCTTGGCGCCAGCGTCGGCAGCCACAGCTACCAACGCCTGGCGGCCCAGGCTCAAGAGCTGCATCTGCTGGGTTGGCAATGCACCGGCGGCAAGGCTGGCGCGCTGCTTGCGCCATTGCGCCAGCGCGCCGAGCGCATCCTGGTCACCTTGCAGCTGCTGGTCCAGGGCATCCAGGGCGGTATTGATCTGACTGACCAGCGCGGCATCGGCGATAGCCAGGTCAGCGCGAGTGGCAGGTGTGTCGAGCAGCAGCAGGGCACCCAGTTCGGCAGGGTTGGCCAGCGTATGCGACTGCTTGCCGGCAAGTGCTGCAAACGCCGGGACTTTTGCCAGGGCGGCCGGTACGTCAACACCCGCCAGTTGAACGTTGTCACCCACTTGAGGGAATGCGCGGACCAGCGCACGGCGCGAGCTGCGCTCCAGTGCCACGCCCAGGCGCCACGCGCTGTCAAAGCTGTTGCGCTCCAATGTTCCTGCAGCCACGAGTATTACCGATTCGCCGGGCAGGGAGCTCCAGGCTTCGGCCAGACTGCTCAGCGCAGACATGGAATAGCGGTAGCTCAGGCGCGTCTGCGGTGACAGGGTGAGCACGTTCGCTGTAGCCCGTGGCGGGGTGCAGAAGTCCTGGGAAACCGGCGAGCTCCAGTCCAGGGTGAAGCTGACGAAGCCACTGGCGTGCTTGCCACTGTCCACTGGCAAGGTGCGGCCCAGATCTCCTTCAGCGCGGTTGACGCGTTCGGCCACGCGGGGTTGGCCATCCACGGCCAGGCGCAGGGTTGCAGGTTGCTCTTCGCCTTTTATGAACTGGCCCTTGAGTTCGATCTGCGCTTCGCTGATCGCCACTCCTCTGGGTACGGGCAGGAAAAACGCCTGGCGGTTGTCGGCCTGGTCGAGCACTACCGGGTTGGTGATCCCCAGGTCCTTGAGCGACACGCTACGCGAAACCCAGTCTTGTGCTGTCAGTGCCTGCAAGGCATCGCTGACAGGTGTGGCTTGGGCGAGCAGAGGGGAGGTCAGGGCAGCGCTCAGAACGGCGAACTGCAAACGGCGAGGCGTGTGGCTCAACGATCTAGTCCTTGCAAATATTCAGTGGCGTTGGCAGCCGTCAAAAGGCATGCAAACGTGTGCGCAGACAGGCGCGAAAATGCGCACGTCTTTGCGTGGGGCTCTGGAAAATCAGTAGGAGCTGGGGGCGCGAAAGGCCATGGATCCTTCCTATGAGCGCGATGCCACTTCCTGAAGACATCGGATGCGTACTCTCTAATATCAAAGTGCCTATGTCAATATTTTGGTGCTTATTGGTATGCCAATGCGATAAATGGGGGGTGCGCAAAAAAGTCGCCGTCGTTTTTTTGACGGCGACCCGTATTTTCAAACCGTTTCAGTGCCCACGAAAAGGTTCAAATGGCCGTCCCAGCAGGGCGTTGACGATGCGCTGGCTGGCTTTGCCATCACCATAGGGATTCACGCTGCGCGCGACCTGGGCATATAAGCCGGCATCATCCAGAAATGCTTGCACCGCCTGCACGATGCGATCGCTGTCGGTACCTACCAGCTTCACTGTGCCGGCTTCCACCGCCTCAGGGCGCTCGGTGGTATTGCGCATTACCAGTACCGGCTTGCCCAGATGGGGTGCTTCTTCCTGTACACCACCAGAGTCGGTAAGCACCAGGTAGGCGCGGCGCATGAACCACACGAACTCCAGGTAATCCAGCGGGTCGATCAGGTGCACATTGGGGTTGTCACCCAGCACCGTCATGACCACATCGCGGACTTGAGGATTGAGGTGTACCGGATAAACGATCTGTACATCGTCGCGTTGGGCGAGCTGGCCCAGCGCCTGGCAGATCTGCCGGAATCCGTCGCCGAAATTTTCGCGGCGGTGGCCAGTCACCAGCACTAGGCGACGGCGTGCATCGAGCCAAGGATAGCGACGCGCAAACCCTTCGCCGATCTGCGGCTCACGGTCCAGTTTCTGCACGGTCAAGTCCAGCGCGTCGATCACGGTATTGCCAGTAATGTGAATCTGCCCTTGCAGATTTTCCTGCAGCAGGTTGTCGCGCGATGTAACGGTGGGGGCGAACAGCCAGCGGCCCATCACGTCCACCACCCGGCGGTTCATCTCCTCGGGGAATGGCTGGGTCAGGTCGCCAGTACGCAGGCCTGCTTCGACATGGCCGATGGCGATGCCTCGGTGAAAGGCCGCCAGGCAGCATGCTGTTGCAGTGGTGGTATCGCCATGCACCAGCACGCAGTCGGGTTTCAGCTCTTCGAGCAGGGCATCGATGCGCGTCATCAGGCGGGCGAAGAGGCCGTTCAGCGTTTGCCCCGGGACCATCACGTCCAGGTCGTGGTCTACCGGAATGGCAAACAATTGAAGCACTTGATCGAGCATCTGCCGGTGCTGGCCAGTACTGCAGACGATACTTTCGACGCCCTCAGTCTGTGCCAGGGTCTTGACCAGAGGTGCCATTTTTATGGCTTCTGGGCGAGTGCCGAACAGCGTCAGAACTTTCATCTAGCACGACTCCACGAGTAAACGGTTGGTTGAAGGTGGCAAATGATACCGGATTGCCATTAACCGAAATTGACATGACCACCAGAAGTAACGTTTTTCCCATGCCGGCATCAACTGGCCTCCCTGGCGGGTCATGGGTAGTCATATTGATATGCACTATGGGTATTTAAATAATTTTTCTTATGCCTTTATAGTTCATCCCACTGCGTACCCGTCGACCAATCGATGCGCCGCACGACTTGAACCCACACGGGAAATCCCCGTGCGTTTCTGATCGTTGCGCGCCATGAAGTCGCGCACTGCGTGGGAGTGAACAATGTCCGCCGCCTCGAACGCCTTGTCGTCCATCGACAGCGCCCAGCCGCAAAGCTTCGAAATCCGTCCGTTCTCGGGCGCCGTCGGCGCCGAGATCATTGGCCTGGACCTGGCCAAGCCGGTCAATGCCGTGGATTTCAGCCGTATCCACCGTGCCCACCTTGACCACCACGTGCTGGTGTTCCGTGACCAGCGAATCAGCCCACAGCAGCAGATCGCCTTCAGCCGCCGCTTCGGTGAGCTGCAGATCCACGTGCTCAAGCAGTTCCTGCTGGTTGGGCACCCCGAGATCCTGATCGTTTCCAACATCATCGAGAATGGCCAGAACATCGGCCTGGGCGATGCTGGCAAGTTCTGGCACTCGGACCTCTCCTATAAAGAACTCCCAAGCCTCGGCTCCATGCTCCACGCGCAGGAATTGCCCAGCGAAGGTGGCGACACCCTGTTCGCCGACATGCACAAAGCATGGGACGCCGTGCCTGAAGCGCTGCGCAAGGTGGTCGAGGGCCGCGATGCCGCGCACTCCTACACCGCCCGTTACGCCGAGACCAAGTTCGAAGGTAACTGGCGACCGACGCTGACCGCCGAGCAACTGGCCCAGGTTCAGGAAGTGATCCACCCGGTCGTGCGTACCCACCCGGAAAACGGTCGCAAGGCGCTGTTCGTCAGCGAAGGCTTCACCACCCGCATCGTCGGGCTGCCCGCCGATGAAAGCCGCGATGTACTGCAGCAGCTCTACGCCCTGAGCGTGCTGGAGCAGAACATCTACCGCCACCAGTGGCAGCCCCACGACCTGGTGTTCTGGGATAACCGTTCGCTCATCCACCTGGCCACCGGTTGCCCCGCGCACCTGCGGCGCAAGCTGTTGCGCACCACCATCCAGGGCGATGCCCCGTTCTGACGACTGAGGAATACATCATGCGCAAATCCATCAGCCGCCTGGCGGCAAGCATCGGCCTGGGCGCCAGTCTGGTCGTTGGCAGCCTTGCGGCGCCCACCGTGGCTCATGCCGAAGGCAAGATCCGCATCGCCGAGCAATTCGGCATCGTCTACCTGCTGCTCAACGTGGTGCGTGACCAGCACCTGATCGAAAAACATGGCAAGGAGCAGGGCATCGACATCGATGTCGACTGGGCCCAGCTCTCCGGCGGCGCCGCGATCAACGATGCGCTGCTGTCCGGCTCGGTGGACATCGCCGGTGCCGGCGTCGGCCCGCTGCTGACCGTGTGGGACCGCACCCAAGGCCGGCAGAACGTCAAGGCCGTGGCTTCGCTGGGCAACTTCCCGTACTACCTGGTCAGCAGCAACCCGAACGTGAAGACCATCGCCGATATCTCCGACAAGGACCGCATTGCCGTACCTGCGGTGGGTGTTTCGGTGCAGTCGCGCTTCCTGCAGTACGCCGCTGCCCAGCAGTGGGGCGACAAGGAATTCAACCGCCTCGACAAGTACACCTTGGCCGTGCCGCACCCGGATGCCACCGCCGCCTTGCTGGCCGGCGGCACCGAGCTCAACGGGCACTTCTCCAACCCGCCGTTCCAGGACCAGGCGCTGGCCAACAAGAATGTGCATGTGGTGCTCAACAGCTATGACCTGCTCGGCCCCAACTCGCCGACCCTGCTGTTCGCCACCGAGAAATTCCGCAACGACAACCCCAAGACCTACAAGGCCTTCGTCGATGCCTTGGCTGAAGCCGCAGACTTCGCCCAGAAGGACAAGGCAGCCGCCGCCGATACCTACATCCGCGTGACCAAGGCCAAGATCGACCGCGACGCGCTGATCAAGCTGATCGACAACCCGCAGTACGAGTTCACCGTCACGCCGAAGAACACCTACAAGCTCGCCGACTTCCTTTACCGGGTGGGCGCCATCAAGCACAAGCCGGAATCGTGGAAGGACTACTTCTTCCAGGACGAACGCCCGCTGCAGGGGAGCTGACCACCGATGACCGCCCCATTGCCAGGCCACACGGCCAGCAACCTGAGCCGTGTCGCTACACCCGCGTTGCTCAAGGTGGATAACCTGAGCCTCGAATACCGCACCGCGCAGCGCGTGGTGCGGGCCACTCACCAGGTCAGCTTCGAAATCGACCGGGCCGACCGCTTCGTGCTGCTCGGCCCGTCCGGTTGCGGCAAGTCGACCTTGCTCAAGGCTGTGGCCGGCTTCATCAGCCCCCAGGAAGGGCAGATTCTGCTGCAGGGCCAGCCGGTCAAGGGCCCCGGCCCCGATCGCATCGTGGTGTTCCAGGAGTTCGACCAGCTGCCGCCGTGGAAGACGGTGAAGCAGAACGTGATGTTCCCGTTGCTGGTCTCCGGCCAGCTCAAGCGCGCCGAGGCCGAAGAGCGGGCGCTGCATTACCTGGACAAGGTTGGCCTCGCGGCATTTGCCGATGCCTACCCGCATACGTTATCGGGCGGCATGAAGGCGCGCGTGGCGATTGCCCGGGCCCTGGCCACCCAGCCGAAGATCCTGCTGATGGACGAACCGTTCGCCGCCCTCGATGCGCTGACCCGGCGCAAGATGCAGGAAGAGTTGCTGCTGCTGTGGGAGGAGGTGCGCTTCACCTTGCTGTTCGTTACCCACTCCATCGAAGAAGCGCTGGTGGTCGGCAACCGCATCCTGCTGCTGTCACCGCACCCTGGTCGCGTGCGGGCCGAGGTGCACAGCCACCAGTACGACCTCGGCAGCCTCGGCGCCAGTGACTTCCAGGCCAGCGCCCGGCGCATCCATCGGCTGCTGTTCGACGAGGCCCAAGCCCCTGAACAGGCCGATGACCTCGGCTTCAACGACATCCGTATCGCCTACTGACAGGAGCTTCAGCCATGACCACTACCCCTGTAAGGCAGGAATACGAGGTGCAGCTGGAGCCGCTGCTCAGTGTGCCTGTGGAACGCAACCTGCCGCTGGCCCAGCGCCTGTGGCAGCACGGTTGGCTACGCAAGGCGCTGATCCTCGTGGTGATCGCCGCGCTGTGGGAGGGCATCGCCCGCTACCAGGGCAACGACCTGCTGCTGCCGACCTTCCTGCAGACCGCAGCCGCCCTTTGGGACGGCCTTGTCAGCGGGGAGCTGCCGGCCAAGGTCGGCGTGTCGCTGGTGATCCTGCTCAAGGGCTATGTGCTGGGTATCGTCCTGGCCTTCGGCCTCACCAGCCTGGCTGTGTCGACCCAGCTAGGCCGCGATCTGCTGGGCACGCTGACGTCGATGTTCAACCCGCTGCCGGCCATTGCCCTGCTGCCGTTGGCCCTGCTGTGGTTCGGGCTGGGCGACAACAGCCTGATTTTCGTGCTGGTGCATTCGGTGCTCTGGGCGCTGGCGCTCAATACCTACGCGGGCTTTCTCGGCGTCTCGGAAACCTTGCGCATGGCCGGGCGCAACTATGGCCTCAAAGGGCTGCGGCTGGTACTGCACATCCTGGTGCCGGCGGCGCTGCCGTCGATCCTGTCGGGGCTGAAGATCGGCTGGGCCTTCGCCTGGCGCACCTTGATCGCTGCCGAACTGGTGTTCGGCGCCAGCAGCGGCAAGGGCGGGCTGGGGTGGTACATCTTCCAGAACCGCAACGAGCTGTACACCGACAAGGTGTTTGCTGGGTTGGCGGTGGTGATCCTGATCGGGCTACTGGTGGAGGGGTTGGTGTTCAATACCCTGGAGCGGCTGACTGTGCGGCGCTGGGGGATGCAGCGGTAAACAGCAAGGTACTCGCTATCGGTGCATCTGTAGGAAACGTCTGAAATTATCGCTGATCTCCTTTAAACGATTGCGGGTCTCCCTCCTCGAGCCTAGCCTTCTCCTCTCGCGACGGTCGCATCAAGTGACCTTCACCCCCTCCAATCGTTTACAGGGAGCAGTGAACATGGCTTTCGATGCCTACATTCAAATCGCCGAAATCCCGGGCGAAGCAAAGGACGAGCAGTACACCCACTGGATCGAGATTCTCGGCTACACGTTCGGTACCAGCTAAAGCACGTCGGCTACCGCCAGCTCCGCTGGCGGCGCCACTTCCGGGCGCGTCAGCCTGAGCAATCTGACCTTCACCAAGTACCTGGACAGTGCCAGTTGCAAACTGCTCGAAGCCAGTTGCGCCGGGCAGCATCTGAAAGAAGTGAAACTGGTCGTCTGCCGGGCCGGTAGTGACAAGCTCAAGTACTACGAAGTGGTGCTCGAAGAAGTGCTCATCGCCGACTACGCACAAAGTGCGCACGCAGGCGTGCCGACCGAAATCGTCCAGCTCGACTACGGCCGTATCAAGACCACCTACACACGGCAGCAGCGCGTCGATGGTGGTGCGGGCGGCAACGTGACCGGTGGCTGGGACCGGATCGCCAACAAGAAGTTTGCGTGAGGGATGGCCATGTCAGAGGCACGCAGCTTCATAAATCCCAGGGCGCAAAACTACGCCACGCTCAAGAACGGCACGCCGATGAACGCCAATCAGCGCGCCAAGTTCGATGTGTTGAATGCGCATATTGTCAATACAGTGGTATTTGCGGGCGAACTGGTGATCGTGGGTGACCCGAGCACACCATCCTGCACCAGCCATGAGGCCTTTCTCATGGCCAAGGCGGTGGGCATCCACCATGACATCGTGTTCAACGGCGGGGGCGTTGATGGTTTTCTGCTGGAGAACTTCGAGATGCTGCAGAGTTTGCTGGCCCATGCATCGATGGGGGCAGGGGCAGCGAGCGATGGCTGGGCTCGGCATCTGGGTGCGATCAAGAAGACGCTGGAACAGATCGAGCAACTGCACCGTGAGCATATGAGTGGAGGTGCATTCAGGGCGCGGGAAGCGTTCTATGCCAAGCGTGCGGTGCTGTTCAGCACGCTGGATGAACAGCTTGGGAAGACCGCCGCTTATGGCTCTGGTCTACGAAACCAAGGATCGATCAAGCGGCTGCTGCAGCTTTCCACCAAGCGCTTTTTGAGTAGCGGGGAGATTTCCGGATACGCCGAGAAGGTAACGGGAGTGGCGAGGGCTGCGAATCTGATCAAGAAAGGGGCATACATTGGGGTTGCATTGGATGTGGCGGCGACCGGGTTGTCTATTCACAATGCATGTACCCTAGGTCGTGAAGATGAGTGCAGGAAGGCAAAGTACGTCGAGTTGAGCGGTTTGACAGGAAGCCTATCTGGCAGCGCTGCTGGAGGGGTCATAGGGGGCGCTATAGTAAGTGCCGCGTGTGTGGCACTCAGTATTCCCTCTGCTGGTAGTGCCGGTGTTGCATGCGCTGTTATTGGCGGTGCTGTAGGGGGTAAGTACGGAGGTGATTTAGGGAAGGAGTGGTTCGGCGCGCTCGGGGAGATAGTGTATGAAAGGACGCTCGAATGAAGTCGACAGCCGAAGTAATGATAATGTCTATGTTGCTAGTCTGGATGATGATCGGCGTGGTCCTTATGATTTATTTTGCATGCAGGTATCTCGATCTGATTGAGTCAAAGCTTTCAGGGTGTAGTTATGTGCGTGATAATCAGCTGAATTTTTCATCAGCGGGGCTTTTAGGCAGGGTGTTGCGTACCTGCTTGGCCGCTAACATGCTTATGATGCCTTGGATCTTTGTCCGCAGAGGCGTTGCGGATGCTTCCGAAATATTGCGTTTTCCAAGGCGTTTGAAAGTTAAGATATTGCTCTCTTGGGGAGGGTTAATGGCTTCTACGATTCTATTTTTTGTTTCTCACAATGTTCTGAAGCTTTTAAGCTTGCCCAGTTGATTCCCTCAGCTCTATCTGTTCTTCGTAGGGGGTTAAAGTGTCTTTCAGCTATAAGCGGCTTGTACTCTACCTTCATGTCGCGATTGCAGGCCAGGTTATTAATCATGGGAAATCGAGACGTGCTGGTTGGTGAGCAGCAAGCTCAATGGACATCCTGATACTGTGCTGCCGCTTCAGCGAGTGTCCTGGCAATTTCCATGCGTAGCTGGCTCGGCTGCTCGATCACTACGCCTGCTCCCTGACTCAGTACCCACCAGCGCAACGCCCAGCCATCTTCCACGGTGGCCCGCAGCCGATGGCCCTGGTCCAGTGCTGTCAGCTGCATATCAATGCTCAACGGCGCTTCACGCAACTGCCGGGCCAAAGGGTCGCTGATCCAGGCCTGTATCTCGAAGCCTTCACCCTGCGCCGGCTGAAGCGACTCTTCGCGCAAATACCCCTGCAGATCGAAATTCCCACGCAACTCGCCAGCAACGTTTGCCGACCAATGCCAGCCAAACGGAATGCTCTTGTCATTACGCTCCAGCGGAAAGATCAGCGACAACTCGTTGAGGTCGCGCTCGACCGTGCGTTTGCTGACATGGAAGCCCACATCGCGCAGGCGCCACACCAGTTCGGCGCTGGTTATGCCCGGAGAGCGGCTGGGCAGCTGGCGCAGCATTGCCCATTGACGGCTGAGGGTGGCGCGGGTGGTGGCGAACGGCAAAAGGTAACGTCCTTGTCTAGGCTTGCCGCATTAGCATGGCGGCATGATCGGGTCATGGCAATTAGCCATGAATCGATCAGATCAACGAATACGCAATTGGTTGCCCCCGCCGATTCGTTCGCGACAGGTTTTGACGTGACGTCACGCAGAATCACGCCTCATCACAGCCGCGGTCGGGCCTGTGGGTCGTTCAATGAGGATGAACATGTCTGCTGTCAGCAATATCCATTCGCTGCTCGCCCGTCTCCTGCCTGAGCAGGTCATTTGCGCACCGACACCGCCGCGCAGGCGGCAGCGGCTGTTCGCAGGCGTCGGGTTGCCCAGCCAACGGGCATTGCTGGTCAGCCGGCTGGATGAAGCTGCCGACCTGCAGGTGGTGTATGCCGATCTGCGGCAACTGGCGCTGGCAGGTAATGTGGCGGCGCTCAATGACTTGGGCTGGATCTGGCTCAACGGCAAGTATTGGCGCGCCGACACCGTGCTGGCCGGGCACCTGCTGCGTATGGCTGCGCTGCAAGGCAATGCAGCAGCCTGGTTCAACCTGGGCCAGCAGCATTACTTCGGCAAAGGCGTCGAGACGTCCTACGTGCAGGCGGCAGAGTGTTATCGGCAGGCTTTCGAGCGCGGCATGCTGCATGCGGCAGCTGCGCTTGGCGATCTGTACGAGGAAGAGGTGTGCGATGCCGCTTTTGGCTGGCAGGTCGATCTGGTGCAGGGCTACCAGTGGTTCTTCCGTGGCGCTGAAAGGGGAGAAGCGCGTTGTCGTTTCGAGGTGGGCTATCGTTTGCTGCATGGCCTGAGTGTGGATGCGGATATCAAGGCCGGGTTGTACTGGCTGGAGCTGGCGGCGGCCACCGGGGTGATGCAGGCGGCCGAGGAGCTGGCGGTGCATTTCAGCCGCAGCGATGAGGCGCGCTACCTGGACTGGCGGGATCGGGCGGTACAAATGGGCAGTACGCTGGCGTTGGCGATGAAGCTCGAGGATCAGGTTCAGCCGTAGCGGCCCTATCGCCGGCAAGCCGGCTCCCACAGATACTCCGCTTTAGCTCACAGCAGCGGGGTACCTGTGGGCGCTGGCTTGCTAGCGATAGGGCCAGCGCAAACACCTTCAGGCTTCCAGAATGAACAACAATTCATCCATTCCCCCCGTCGCCCCCGGTTGACGACAGGGGGAGGGCAAGGCGTATATTGATAGTTAGCAAACTATGAATATCCTTGGTTCTTCTACATGACCCTTGACTCCCTGCGCCTGCAGGTCAGCACCGGTATGGTCGTTGCCGCCCGCCACTGGCGCCGGATCTGCCATGCGGCGCTGACCAGCTACGGTATCTCCGAGGCCTGCGCCGCGCCGTTGCTGATGATCGTGCGCCTGGGCGATGGCGTGCATCAGGTAGCCGTGGCCCAGGCCGCGGGCCTGGAAAGCCCATCGCTGGTGCGTCTGCTCGACCAGCTGTGCAAGGCCGGCCTGGTGTGCCGCAGTGAAGACCCCCTGGACCGCCGCGCCAAGGCCCTGAGCCTGACAGCCGAGGGCCGGCGCCTGGCCGAAGCCATCGAAGCGGAACTGGTGCGGGTACGCCACGAAGTCCTTCAGGGCATCGATGAGGCCGACCTGCAAGCCACCCTGCGCGTGCTGCGCGCCTTCGAAGCGGCTGGCCTGGGCACGGCAGGCGGGGTGTCATGAACGGTTTCTTCAGCTCGGTGCCGCCCGCCCGCGACTGGTTCTATGGCGTGCGCACCTTCGCCGCATCGATGATCGCCCTGTACATCGCCCTGCTCATGCAGCTGCCGCGTCCGTACTGGGCCATGGCGACCGTCTACATCGTCTCCAGCCCCTTCGTCGGGCCGACCAGCTCCAAAGCCCTGTATCGCGCCCTGGGTACCCTGCTTGGTGCTGGCGGGGCGATCTTTCTGGTGCCGCCACTGGTGCAGTCCCCGTTGCTGCTGACGGTGGCCATTGCCCTGTGGACAGGTACCTTGCTGTACCTGTCGCTGAACCTGCGCACGGCCAACAACTACGTGCTGATGCTGGCCGGCTATACCTTGCCGATGATCGCCCTGGCCGTGGTCGATAACCCTTTGGCGGTATTCGACGTGGCCTCCTCGCGGGCCCAGGAAATCTGCCTGGGCATCGTCTGCGCCGCAGTGGTTGGTGCAATTTTCTGGCCCCGGCGCCTGGCACCGGTGGTGGTCGGCGCAACCGGTAGCTGGTTCCAGGAGGCGATCCGCTACAGCGATACCTACCTGGCCCGTGACGTGGCTGCCGACAAGGTCGGCGGCATGCGTGGCGCGATGGTCGCCACGTTCAACTCGCTGGAGTTGATGATCGGCCAGCTCGGCCATGAAGGCGCCGGCCCGCACACCCTGAAGAACGCCCGCGAGCTGCGTGGCCGGATGATTCACCTGCTGCCGGTGATCGATGCCCTCGACGATGCCCTGGTCGCCCTCGAAGGCCGCGCCCCGGCGCACTTCGCCCAGTTGCAGCCCGTACTGGATGCGGCACGCGAATGGCTCAAGGGCACAGCCGAGAATGCCTCGGTGGCGCGCTGGACGGCGCTGCACGAACAGATCGACCGCCTTCAGCCGGGCGCCGCCGCCCTCGACCATAAAGCCGAACTGCTGCTGTCCAATGCCTTGTACCGCCTGACCGAATGGGCCGACCTCTGGCAGGACTGCTGCACCTTGCAACACGCCCTGCGTACCGACGACGCCACACCTTGGCGCGCGGTCTATCGGCATTGGCGTCTGGGCCGCCTGACGGCCTTCTTCGACCGTGGGCTGATGCTCTATTCGGTGGTCTCCACGGTGCTGGCGATCATCGTCGCCTGTGGCCTGTGGATCGGCCTGGGCTGGAACGACGGCGCCAGCGCGGTGATCCTCGCTGCCGTGTCGTGCAGCTTCTTCGCCGCCATGGACGACCCGGCGCCGCAGATCTACCGGTTCTTCTTCTGGACGCTGATGTCGGTCATCTTCTCCAGCCTGTACCTGTTCCTGGTGCTACCCAACCTGCACGACTTCCCGATGCTGGTGCTCGCCTTCGCCGTTCCGTTCATCTGCGTCGGCACCCTGACGGTACAGCCGCGCTTCTACCTGGGTACCTTGCTGACCATCGTCAACACCTCGACCTTCATCAGCATCCAGGGCGCCTACGACGCCGACTTCTTCACCTTCCTCAACTCCAACCTTGCCGGCCCGGTCGGGTTGCTGTTCGCCTTCATCTGGACCTTGGTGATGCGCCCGTTCGGCGTGGAACTGGCGGCCAAGCGCATGACCCGTTTCCTCTGGCGCGACATCGTCGAGATGACCGCGCCGGCCACCCTGGCCGAGCATCGTCAGGTCGGCGTGCAGATGCTCGACCGCCTGATGCAGCACTTGCCGCGCCTCTCGCAGACTGGCCAGGACAGCGGCGTGGCCCTGCGCGACGTGCGCGTGGGCCTGAACCTGCTCGACTTGCTGGCCTACCTGCCGCGGGCCGGCACCCAGGCCCGTGAACGCCTGCAGACGGTGATCGAGGAAGTCGGCAGCCACTACGCGGCCTGTTTGCGCGCGGGCGAGCGCCTGCATGCTCCGGCCGCACTGCTGCGCAACATGGAACGTGCACGGCAGGCGCTGAACCTGGATGAACTGTACGAACGCGGCGACGCCCGCACCCACCTGTTGCATGCCCTGAGCGGCCTGCGCCTGGCGCTGTTGCCGGGTGTCGAGGTGATGCTCGAGCCTGCCGAACAACCGCAACTGCCCCCCGGGCTCGACGGAGCGCCCCTGTGATCGGTGAACTGGATATCAGTGGGGTGTTCCTGCCCACGCTGCTGGTGATGATGTTCTGCACCTACCTGCTGTTTCTCGGGGTGCACGCCGTGCTGGTACGCCTGCACTTCTACCGCCTGGTCTGGCACCGGGCGCTGTTCAACGTTGCTTTGTATGCCGTGCTGCTTGGCGCGGTGGACCACTTTTGCCGAAGCCTGATGCTGCCATGAAAAAACCTTTGCTGACCCTGGGCCGTGTGGTCCTGACCTTGCTGGTAGTGACCTTCGCCGCCGTGCTCGTGTGGCAGATGGTGGTGTACTACATGTTCGCCCCCTGGACCCGCGACGGCCACATCCGCGCCGACGTGATCCAGATCGCCCCGGACGTTTCTGGCTTGATCCAGAAAGTCGAGGTGCGTGACAACCAGACCGTCAAGCGCGGCGACGTGCTGTTCACCATCGACCAGGACCGCTTCAGCCTGGCCCTGCGCCAGGCCAAGGCCACCCTGGGCGAACGCCAGGAAACCCTGGCCCAGGCCTCGCGCGAGGCGCAACGCAACCGCAAGCTGGGCAACCTGGTGGCGGCGGAGCAGCTGGAAGAGAGCCAGTCCCGCGAGGCGCGTGCCCGCTCGGCGGTCAGCGAGGCCCAGGTGGCGGTCGACACCGCCCAGCTCAACCTCGACCGCTCGGTGGTGCGCAGCCCGGTGGATGGCTACCTCAACGACCGCGCCCCGCGTAACCACGAATTCGTCACCGCCGGCCACCCGGTGCTGTCGGTGGTCGACAGCGCTTCGTACCATGTCGATGGCTACTTCGAGGAGACCAAGCTGGGCGGCATCCACATCGGCGATGCCGTGGACATCCGCGTGATGGGCGACAACACCCGCCTGCGCGGCCGTGTGCAGAGCTTTGCCGCCGGCATCGAAGACCGCGACCGCAGCAGCGGTGCCAACCTGCTGCCCAACGTCAACCCGGCGTTCAGCTGGGTGCGCCTGGCCCAGCGGATTCCGGTGCGGATCGCCTTCGATGAAGTGCCGGCAGATTTCCGCATGATCGCCGGGCGTACGGCCACGGTATCGATCATCGAGGGCCAGCACCCATGAAACAGCTGATCCTGGTGGGTTTCTGCCTGTCGCTGGGTGCCTGCATGATGGTCGGCCCGGACTATGAAGTGCCCAAGGACGCGGCCGTACAGCGCAGCGACCTCAACGGCCCGCTGCGCCAGGATGCCGACAGCGTGGTGTCGGCGCCGGTGCCCGAGGACTGGTGGCAGCTGTATCAGGATCAGCGCCTCAACGAACTGGTACGCCAGGCGCTGAGCGCCAACACCGAGCTGCGCGTGGCGGCGGCCAACATCGCCAAGGCCCGTGCCCAGGTCGAAGTGGCCGAGTCGCAAGGTGGCTTCAACGGCGGCATCAAGGCCGGCGCGCAACGTTTGCAGGAGTCTGGCGAAGCCTTCCTGCTGCCCGAGAAGGTGCCAGTGGCCAACATCGGCGAAGCGATCATCAGCGCGTCCTACCAGTTCGACCTGTGGGGCACCTTCAAGCGCGGTACCGAGGCGGCCAAGGCCAATGCCGACGCCGTACAGGCTGCCGCCGATACTGCGCGCATCACCTTGGTGGCGGATGTGGTCAAGGCCTACACCCAGGTCTGCTCGGCCAACGAGGAATACCATATCGCCCGCGAGTCGCTCGACTTGCAGGAGCAGAGCGTACAGCTCAATCAGCGTCTGCGTGATGCGGGCCGCGGTGATGAAACCCAGGTCACCCGCTCGCAGACCCAGTTCAAGTCGCTGCGTGCCGAACTGCCAAGATTCAAGGCCGAGCGAGAGACCGGCATGTACACCCTGGCAGCCCTGCTGGCCAAACCGGTGGACCAGCTACCTGCCGGTACCGCCGATTGCGCCGAGCTGCCTCACCTGAACCAGCTGGTCCCGGTTGGCGATGGCACTGCGCTGCTCAAGCGCCGCCCGGATGTGCGCCAGGCAGAACGCCAGCTGGCGGCCGCCACCGCGACTATTGGTGTGGCCACGGGCGCGTTATACCCGGACGTGAGCTTTGGCGCTCAGGTCGGCACCATCGGGATCCTCGAAAACCTTGGCGAGCCTTCGACCAACCGTTGGGGCTTCGGCCCGCAGATCAGCTGGACCATCCCTACCAACGGCACCCGTGCCCGTATTCGCATGGCCGAGGCCTCGACACAGGCGGCGTTGGCGCATTTCGACGGTGTGGTGCTGAACGCCATTCGCGAGACCCAGACCCGCCTGGCCCAGTACAGCGCCTTGCTCGACCGGCGCGATGCGCTGGCAGAGGCGGAGAAGTCGGCGAAGGAAGCGGCGGACCAGACGCATCGGTATTACCAGGCGGGGCGTGAGTCGTTCCTGGCGGACTTGCAGGCGACGCGGACCTATACCGATGTGCGTGCACAACTGGCCGCGGCGAACAGCCAGGTGGCGTTGGGGCAGATCGGGGTGTTCCTGGCGCTCGGTGGTGGTTGGAAGGATACCGCCAAGCCTTGAGGCCCAATCGCCGGCAAACCGGCTCTCACAGGATTGGCAGCGCTGCTGTACCTGTGGGAGCCGGCTTGCCGGCGATTGGGCCCTGCCAGTCAAACCCAGATCGCATCCCAGTGCGGATAATCACCCAGTCGCTCAACCAAACCCGCCCGTTTTGGGTTCAGGACGATATACCGCGCCACCTCTTGTACATCCTCTTCCCGCCGCAAGGCCCGGTCATGAAAGCCTTTCTGCCAAAGCCGTCCGTAGCGCCCCTGATAGCGGTTGATGACGCAGGTGCTACGCGACTTAACCCGGCGCATCAAAGTCTTCAGGCTTACCGGCCCGAGTTCGATAAGCCAGTGGAAATGATCAGGCATCACTACCCAAGCCAGAGAACGGGCTGCGCCTTCTGCCTCGGCCTGGCGAAACTGGTGGATCAACAGGCGGGCTGAGTGGAACCCGCTCAGCACAGGGGCCCTGTGCAATGTGGCGCTGGTGAGTAGGTACAACCGGTTTCTTTCCGAAAACCGGCCGATTCTCAGATGACTCGAATGGGGACGATCCATGTGCCCTGCCTCCTGATGGTCAGCTCATCAGGCTAGTAGCAGTGGACCTGCTGTGGTGGATTGCAATCGGCACCTGATGTTTCAGCTGCGCTCCCATCGCCGGCAAGCCGGCTCCCACAGGTACCCCATTGAGCTTGAGCCTTGCGCTGTACCTGTAGGAGCTGGCTTGCCAGCGATCGAGGGCGAAGCCCTCGCCAAGGCCTTCTGCTGTAGGACATTTCTGAATCCGAAACCAAATGCTTCAGTTCCAGTTCTCTGCCGAATTATCCTACGGCACCTGTCGGAAGGTGCTGTCTTGGCTGGGAAGTGCTCTCGGACTACTGTCCTCGGGTCGCCTCGCAAGGCGATCGGGCGTGAGACACCCGGATGGTTACAGGTCGCACCGCTCTATGGCGGTCGTGCGTGGGCAGGCTTCGGTCTGGCCGGGTTCCTGTACCCCGGGTCTCACCCCATGCACGACTGCCACCCAAATCCGTGAGACGAAGAGGAAGGCAGAATCTTTCCGAGTACAGGAGATCCGCCATGAAAAAGCTCGTCCCCGACCCGCCTGCCATCTCGCTCTCTGCCCCGCCCAGCCCCGAGGACTGCAACACGCTCATCCATGTCCTGACACTCACCCTGCAGCAATCCGCCAACGTGCTGCTCGACAGCCCACAAGGCCCTCAGCGAGACGCGATGGGCATGAACATCCGCGTGCTATGCCGGATGATCAACGCCTTGAACGAGCACGCCACTGCGCAGGGGGCGACATGAAGAGTAAAGCCCCGGACCACGCCTCGACCGCAGGCGTTGAAACCTTCGATCTGTTCAGCCTGAAACCCGATGTGCCGTTCAATCATGCCTTCTCGCAGCTGTCGGTGCTGCTCGGTTGCATCCGCCACCTCACCACCGAGGCCGAAATGAAAAATGACCGCGTCGCAGGCAGTGCGGCGAGGATCCTCAGCGAGATGGCCAAGGCTTTGATCGATGATCTGGAGCGGGGGATGAACAAGGTTCCTCAATAAGTTTCGAGCATCTGGGGCGGACTTGCGGCCATCGCCGGCAAGCCGGCTCCCACAGGTACCCCATTGAGCCTGAGCCTTGCGCTGTACCTGTAGGAGCTGGCTTGCCAGCGATCGAGGGCGAAGCCCTCGCCAGACAGTTGTCTCAAGATTTTTCATGAAATCCGCCCACAAACCTTGAGGGAAGCTGAGTGGAAGTGAACAATGTTCTCTTTCGTATTCCCTTCGAGATTGGCCATGAATTCCCGTTCCCGTCTGCTTGCCTGGTTGCTGTGGCCCATGCTGGCGCTGTGCAGCACAGTGGTGCTGGCCGAATCCCCTGCCGAGGCCGGCAAGGCCCTGCATTTGCTCGACTACATCGGTGCTGACTACCCGCCGACCGTACGCGATGGCAAGGTGATCGACGGCGGTGAATACCGCGAGCAGCAGGAATTCAGTGCAGTGTTGGCCGATCTGGTCAAAGGCTTGCCGGCTCATACCGAACAAGCGGCATTGGAGCAGGGCGTTCAGGCGCTGCGCCAGGCTATCGACGAACGCCAGGAGGGCGCTGCAGTCGCCAAGCAGGCTCGCCAGCTTGGTGCTCGCCTGGCGGTGGCCTACGAGGTCAGCCAAGCCCCGGTGATTACCCCGGACCCGGCCCGCGGCGCTTCGCTGTATGCGCAGAACTGCTCGATCTGCCACGGTGACACGGGGGCCGGCGATGGCCCGGCGGGCGTCGGGCTGGAGCCGGCTCCGGCCGATCTGCGTAACGCCGAACGCCTTGATCAGCTGAGCCTGTACGACCTGTACAACACGCTCGGCCTGGGTATCGACGGCACCGAGATGCCTTCCTTCGCCGAGGAGCTCGACGAGCGTCAGCGTTGGGATGTGGCGGTGTATATCGCCAGTTTTTCGGCCAACCCGCAGGCTGCCAAGGGCGAGAAGACCTGGAACATTGCCGAGCTGGCCCGTCAGACCCCGGCTGAAGTGGCTGCCAACGAAGGCGCGGGCGCGGTGGAAGGATTCCGCGCCCAGCGCGCCCGGCCGCCGCAGGTCAAGCGTGGTCCGGCCCAGTTGCTCGAGTACACCGCCAGTACTCTGGACAAGAGCCTGGCAGCTTACCGCGCAGGCGATCATGACCAGGCCTACGACCTGTCGGTAGCCGCCTACCTGGAAGGCTTCGAGCTGGTGGAAAGCTCGCTGGACAACATCGATACCCAAACGCGCAAGGACACTGAGAAGTCCTTGATGGCTTACCGCCAGTCACTGCAGGACGGCTTGCCGGTCGCGCAAGCCGAGCAGCGGTTGGCCGAAGCCAAGGTCAAGCTCGAGCAGGCAGCCAAGCTGCTGGGCAGCGACGGCCTGAGCTGGTCGCTGAGCTACATTTCCGGCTTGCTGATCCTGCTGCGCGAGGGCCTTGAAGCCATTCTGGTGCTGGCCGCGATCCTCGCCTTCCTGCGCAATACCGGCCAGCAATCGGCGGTGCGCAGCGTGAATATCGGCTGGGGCCTGGCGCTGGTCGCCGGCTTTGCCACATGGGCCGTGGCGGCTTACGTGATCGACGTCGGCGGCGCCCAGCGCGAACTGCTCGAAGGCTGCACGGCGCTGTTCGCCTCGGTGATGGTGCTGTGGCTGGGTGTATGGATGCACGACCGCCGCCACGCCGCGGCCTGGCAGGACTACATCAAGAGCAGCCTGGTCAGCGGCGGCGGGCGCTTCGGCTTTGCCGTGCTGGCGTTCTTCTCGGTGTACCGAGAGTTGTTCGAGGTGATCTTGTTCTACGAAACCCTGTGGCTGCAGGCTGGGCCTGCCGGGCATCAGGCGGTACTGGCGGGTGGCGCCACGGCGCTGGTGCTGCTGGTGGGCCTGGCCTGGGTAATCCTGCGCGGCTCGGCCAAGCTGCCGCTGGCACTGTTCTTCAGCATCAACGCCGCCTTGCTGTGTGCGCTGTCGGTGGTGTTCGCCGGGCATGGCGTGAAGGCACTGCAGGAGGCGGGCGTGCTGGGCACGCGGCCGGTGGCGTTCTTCGAGTTCGACTGGCTGGGGATTCATGCCGATGCCTATTCGCTGGCCGCACAGGCGGTGGCGTTGCTGGCTATTGTGGTGTTGTATGGACGCAGTCGCCTGGCCGAGAAGCGGCGGGCTGCGGCGAACTGAAGCCGCTTTGCGGCCTATCGCCGGCAAGCCGGCTCCCACAGGGATGGACCGCACCGAGCCCTGTGGGAGCCGGCTTGCCGGCGATGAGGCCAGTGCAGATCTAAAGAGAGAATTGCTTCATGCGCATATGGATCGACGCCGACGCCTGCCCCAAGCCGGCCAAGGACCTGATCGTCAAGTTCGCCCTCAAGCGCAAGCTCGAAGTGGTGATGGTGGCCGGCCAGGCCGTGGCCAAGCCGGCCTTCGCCGTGGTGCGGCTGATCGTGGTACCCAGCGGCATGGACGCCGCCGATGATTACCTGGTCGAGCACGCCGAACCCGGTGAGCTGGTGATCTGCAGCGACGTACCGCTGGCCGACCGCCTGATCAAGAAGGGCGTGGCAGCCCTTGACCCTCGTGGCCGCGAGTTCGATGAACGCAACATGGGCGAGCGCCTGGCAGTGCGCAACCTGTTCACCGAACTGCGCGAGCAGGGGCAGGTCGGGGGCGGGCAGGCGCCCTATGGCGAACGCGAGAAGCAGGCGTTCGCCAATGCGCTGGATCGTATCCTCACTCGCCTGGCCAAAGGCTGATCACTCACCTTCGTGGGTCAGCTCCAGCACACGGTCCACCAGCTTGTAGATGCCACCTGCCGCTTCACTGATCGACTTGGCCACCATGTAGGCCGGCGTAGTCACCAGCTTGCGCTGGGTGTCTTCGACGATGTCATGCACATCGCACTCTTGGTGAGTAGCACCCATCTTGACCATGGCGTCGGCGGTGCCGGCATCGTTCCCAATGGTGCAGACCACGCCTGGGCCGTAGATCTTCGCCGCCAGCGCCGGTGAGATGCAGATCAGGCCGACCGGCTTGCAGGCTTCGGCGAAGGCTTCGGCCAGGGCCAGCACATCCGGATTCACACTGCACTCGTGGCCATCCACGGCGAAGCTGGACAGGTTCTTGGCCGCACCGAAACCGCCGGGCACGATCAATGCGTCGAAATCCTCGGCCTTGGCTTCGCGGATGTCTTTCACTTCGCCACGGGCAATGCGCGCCGACTCGGTCAGCACGTTGCGCGACTCGGGCATTTCCTCACCGGTCAGGTGGTCGATCACATGCATCTGCGCGATGTTCGGCGCAAAGCACTGCACCTGCGCGCCGCGCTGGTCGAGGCGCAGCAGGGTGATCACGCTTTCGTGGATTTCGGCGCCGTCATACACGCCACAGCCGGAAAGAATCACCGCTACTTTTTTCGTCATGCTCATTACTCCCGTTTCGAGGCGCTAAATGTCCTCTAGTTTGGCAGATGTGGCCATAGGGGTTCGCACGGGTGCATCCTAATCTCTGTGCATAACCTTCGAGGCTATCGTCCATGGACCTTATTCTGCTGGCTGTGCCGTTCTTCTTCGTGCTGATCGCGGTGGAGCTGATTGCCGATCATGTACGCGGCCAGCGCAATTTCACCGTGGCCGATTCGATCAACAGCCTGAGCACGGGGGCGCTGTCCACCAGCACTGGGCTGTTGACCAAAGGGGTAGGGCTGCTCACCTATGCACTGGCCTGGGAACACCTGGCGCTGGTGCGCTTGCCGGAGCAGGCCTGGTGGGTGTGGCTGCTGGCGTTCGTGCTGTATGACCTGTGCTACTACTGGCTGCACCGCCTGGGGCACGAACGCAACGTGCTGTGGGCCGCCCATTCGGTGCACCACCAGAGCGAGGAATACAACCTCACTACCGCGTTGCGCCAGACTAGCAGCGGCTTCATCTTTTCCTGGATCTTCTACCTGCCGCTGGCGTTGATCGGCGTGCCGCCGGTGGTGTTCATCACCGTGGCTTCGTTGAACCTGCTGTATCAGTTCTGGGTGCACACCCGGCACATCCCCAAACTGGGATGGCTCGAATGGATACTGATTACACCGTCCAACCATCGCGTCCACCATGCGCAAAATCCTGTCTATTTGGATCGCAACTACGGCGGTGTGTTCATTCTCTGGGACCGCCTGTTCGGCACCTTCAAGGAAGAAGACCCGGCCGAACCGGTGGTGTTCGGCGTGACCACGCCGCTGGCGAGCTGGAACCCGCTGTGGGCCAATCTGCAGTTCTATGCCCAGCTCTGGGACGATGCCCGGCTGACCCGCAGCTGGCGGGACAAGCTGCGTATCTGGTTCATGCCCACCGGCTGGCGGCCGGCGGATGTCGCGGCGCGTTATCCACAGGCCAAGCAGAGCCTGGCGCTTTTCCGCAAATTCGAGGTTGCGCTGGGGCGTTCGCAGCAGGTGTACGTGGCCGTTCAGTTCGCGGCCTATATCGCCTTGGGCAGCTACTTGATGGATGTGGCCGAAAAGGTGCCGGGCGCCGCGCTGGTGCTGGGCTGGGCAGTCATGGCATTTGGCTTGTTCGTGCTGGGTGCGGCGCTGGAGAACCGGCCGTGGGCCGTGCGCCTGGAGCTGGCGCGCATACTGTCGAATGCGCCGGCGCTGTACCTGGCCGGCGCGTCTGGTTTAGTGCTGGTCACGCCCCTGGCGTGGTTCCTGCTCGGGGGTTACAGCCTCATCAGCCTGTGGGGTCTGGCCTTCTGCCGCCGCCTTGCGCTCCGCGCGCAGGGTGCGGAAGCGTCGGCGCAACCAGAGCAGGCCACCCAGCAGCAACAGGCCACCGAGCACCCATAGCTCGTACTTCTTCACGTTGCCCAGCATGCCTTCGAGGATTGCGCCGAAGTGGTAGGCGGCTGCACCCAGGGCCAGCGCCCAGATGGCCGCACCGATACCGTTGAGCAGCAGGTAGCGCCGTGGTGGGTAGCCGGACAGGCCGATGGCCACGGGCATCACCGTGCGCAGGCCGTAGACGAAGCGGAAACTCAGCACCCAGATGTCCGGGTGGCGGCGGATATGCTCCAGGGCCCGATCGCCCATGGCCTGCCAGCGCGGCTTGCGGGCGAGGATCGCGCGGCCGTGACGACGGCCCATGAAGTACCAGAGCTGGTCACCGGCATAGCTGCCGAAGAACGCAACGATCACCACCAGGCTGATGTCCATGTACCCGCGAAACGCAAGAAATCCCGCAAGCACCAGGATGGTCTCGCCTTCGAAAAAGGTGCCAAGAAAAAGGGCAAAGTAGCCGAAATCCTGCAGGAATTGTTGAAGCATTTTCTGAGGTGCTGGCGAAATGAACGCGCAGCCTACCCCTTCGCGCGCTTTCGTGAAAGTGTCCAAATGTGTCTCGACGTGAACTATTCCTACGCCGACAATGCCTTCGGCCACAAGTCGCGGGGTTGCCTCAAGGTGTAACACAGGCGTCATAATGGCCGCTTATCGTCCCGCTCAATTGATGATAGGGCGTTAACGTCCTCCAGGAACGTCCAGATGAATAATGAAGTGCTCACCCCAGTCGCGATCAAGGATGCCCAGGCCGTCCCCGAAGAGCTGGTGCAAACACCGCCAGACCTGCCCGAGGCCCCGGAGCCTGTGATAGAGGCCGCAGCGCCTGCCCCGGCACCGACCCCTACCATCGCCATTCCGAGCCTGGACGACAGCAGCCTTTACATTCATCGTGAACTGTCGCAGTTGCAGTTCAACATTCGCGTGCTGGAGCAGGCCCTGGATGAATCCTATCCGCTGCTCGAGCGCTTGAAATTCCTGCTGATCTTCTCCAGCAACCTCGACGAATTCTTCGAGATCCGCGTTGCGGGCCTGAAGAAGCAGATCAACTTCGCCCGTGAGCAAGCCGGCGCCGACGGCCTGCAGCCACACCAGGCGCTGGCGCGCATCAGTGAGCTGGTGCACATAGAAGTGGAGCGCCAGTACGCAATCCTCAATGACGTGCTGCTGCCGGAGCTGGAAAAGCACGCGATCCGCTTCATCCGTCGCCGCCACTGGACGCCCAAGCTCAAGACCTGGGTGCGCCGCTTCTTCCGCGACGAGATCGCACCGATCATCACCCCGATCGGCCTCGACCCGACCCACCCGTTCCCGTTGCTGGTGAACAAGAGCCTCAACTTCATCGTCGAGCTTGAAGGTGTCGACGCCTTCGGCCGCGATTCTGGCCTGGCGATCATCCCGGCGCCGCGCCTGCTGCCGCGCGTCATTCGCGTGCCGGAAGACGTGGGCGGTGCGGGCGACAACTACGTGTTCCTGTCGTCGATGATCCACGCCCACGCCGATGATCTGTTCCAGGGCATGAAGGTCAAGGGCTGCTACCAGTTCCGCCTGACCCGCAACGCCGACCTGGCGCTGGACTCCGAAGAAGTCGACGACCTTGCGCGGGCCCTGCGCGGTGAATTGTTCTCACGCCGCTACGGCGATGCCGTGCGACTGGAAGTGGCCGACACCTGCCCGAAACACTTGTCCGATTACCTGCTCAAGCAGTTCAGCCTGAGCGAGAGCGAGCTATACCAGGTCAACGGCCCGGTCAATCTGACCCGCCTGTTCAGCATCACCGGGTTGGACAGCCACCCGGAGCTGCAGTACACGCCGTTCACCCCGGCGATCCCCAAGCTGTTGCAGAACGCCGATAACATCTTCAGCGTGATCGGCAAGCAGGACATCCTGCTGATGCACCCGTTCGAGTCCTTCACCCCGGTGGTCGACCTGCTGCGCCAGGCCGCCAAGGATCCGCATGTACTCGCCGTACGGCAGACCCTGTACCGCTCCGGGGCCAACTCGGAGATCGTCGACGCTCTGGTGGACGCAGCGCGTAACGGCAAGGAGGTCACCGCGGTGATCGAGCTGCGTGCGCGCTTCGATGAAGAGTCCAACCTGCAGATGGCCAGCCGCCTGCAAGCGGCAGGCGCGGTAGTGATCTACGGTGTGGTCGGTTTCAAGACCCACGCCAAGATGATGCTGATCCTGCGCCGTGAGCATGGCGAAATCGTGCGCTATGCGCACCTGGGCACCGGCAACTACCACGCGGGCAACGCCCGACTGTACACCGACTACAGCCTGCTGACCTCCGACGATGCCCTCACCGAGGACGTCGGCAAACTGTTCAGCCAGCTGATCGGCATGGGCAAGACCCTGCGCATGAAGAAACTGCTGCACGCGCCGTTCACCCTGAAGAAGGGCATGCTCGACATGATCGCGCGCGAGACTCAGTTCGCCCTGGAAGGCAAGCCTGCGCACATCATTGCCAAGTTCAACTCGCTGACCGACGCGAAGGTCATCAAGGCGCTCTACAAGGCCAGCCAGTCAGGGGTGAAGATCGACCTGGTGGTGCGTGGCATGTGCTGCCTGCGCCCGGGCATTCCGGGTGTGTCACACAACATCCAGGTGCGCTCGATCATTGGTCGCTTCCTGGAGCACACGCGGGTGTTCTACTTCCTCAACGGTGGTGAGGAGCAGATCTATCTGTCCAGTGCCGACTGGATGGAGCGCAACCTCGACAAGCGTGTCGAGACCTGCTTCCCGGTTGAGGGCAAGAAGCTGCTGCTGCGGGTGAAGAAGGAACTCGAAGGCTACCTGACCGACAATACCCACGCCTGGACGCTGCAGCCAGACGGGCGCTACGTGCGCAGCAGCCCGACCGGCAACCAGAACCCGCGCAGTGCCCAGGCGACGCTCCTGGAGCGCCTGAGCAACCCGGTGCTCAACGTACGCTGAGCACGAAATTGACCCGGGCCAGCCACTCCGCCTCGTTGGCGAAGTCGGCCTGGGTCAGTTGGTTCTGCTCCAGCCAGCCCTCTGGGAAGACCACCTCCAGGCTGTTTTCGACCGCTTGCAGCTGCACCTTCGGCATCTGCTGGGTGCCACGGATGTGGTGGAACAGGATGGCAAAGCGCAGCAGCACGCACAGACGCAGCAACTTCACGCCTTCATCGCCCAGGTCGGCGAACTTGTCCTTGGGAATGTTGCGGCGGTGCCCACGCACCAGCAAGGCCATCATCTGCTGGTCTTCGCGAGAAAAACCCGACAGGTCAGAGTGCTCGATCAGGTAGGCGCCGTGCTTGTGGTAGTGATAGTGAGCGATATCCAGGCCTATTTCGTGGATTTTCGCAGCCCAACCCAGCAGATCGCGCCAGTTTCCATCCTCCAGATCCCATGCCTTGGCTACTTGGTCGAACGCATGCAAAGCCTTGCGCTCGACACGCGCGGCCTGGCCCTGGTCGACGTGATAGCGCTCCATCAGCGAATTCAGGGTGCGTTCGCGCACGTCTTCATGGTGATGGCGGCCCAGCAGGTCGAACAGCACGCCTTCGCGCAGGGCGCCGTCGCAGTGGTCCATGCGCTGCAGTTCCAGCGCGTCGAAGATCGCTTCGAGAATCGCAAGGCCTGCCGGGAAGATGGCGCGGCGGTCTGGCTTGACGCCTTCGAAGTCGATCTTGTCGACCTCGCCAAGCTTGAACAGCTTGCGTTTGACCCACGCCACGCCTTCGGCGTTGACTTCACCGTTGCCCAGGCCGCCGGCCTTGATCGCGGCACCGATCGCGCGGATCGTGCCGGACGAGCCGATGGCTTCGTCCCAGGTAAGGCGATGCAGGGCGTTCTCGATGCTCATCAGTTCCAAGCGTGCAGCGGTGTAGGCCTGGGCGTAGCGAGCCGGGGTGATCTTGCCGTCACGGAAATAGCGCTGGGTGAAGCTGACGCAGCCCATCTGCAGGCTTTCGCGCAGCAGCGGTTCGAAGCGCTGGCCGATGATGAACTCGGTACTGCCGCCGCCGATGTCGGCGACCAGGCGCTTGCCCGGTGTATCGGCCAGGGTGTGGGATACGCCGAGGTAGATCAGGCGCGCTTCTTCCCGGCCGGAAATCACCTCGACCGGGTGGCCGAGGATGGCCTCGGCGCGCTGGATGAATGTGTTGCGGTTGCGTGCTTCGCGCAGTGCGTTGGTACCGACGATGCGCACGGCGCCGGCAGGCATCCCGTTGATCAGTTGGGCAAAACGCTTGAGGCACTCCAGGCCCCTCTCCATGGCTTCTTCGCTGAGCAGGCGCGATTCGTCGATGCCGGCGGCCAGCTGAACCTTTTCGCCGAGGCGCTCGAGAATACGAATCTCGGTATGGTGAGCCTTGGCCACGACCATGTGAAAACTGTTGGAGCCAAGGTCGATGGCGGCGATCAGAGACAGGTTCTTCGCGGAGGTATGCGGCATGGTCTGAATGTTCTCGGTCGTTAACCCGGCAATCCTGCCACGATACTTGGCTGTCGCCAACGCGCGGTACGCCAAGGGTTGATGCAAGGCAATGTGCCATTCGATGCTATGACACTTGTGTGACGGTTTCGATTCGCGACGTCTTGCACAACTATAGTTACACTCAATCGTCCGTGACTTCCTGTAGCGCCAGGGTCCGGCTATGATGGGCCACGTTTTTTTGCTTACGACCCTGGAGATATCCATGAGCAGCGATCTGATCAAACACGTCACCGACGCCTCCTTCGAAGCCGATGTACTGAAGGCCGAAGGCGCCGTACTGGTCGACTACTGGGCTGAATGGTGCGGTCCATGCAAGATGATCGCGCCTGTTCTGGACGACATCGCTTCCACCTACGCCGGCAAACTGACCATCGCCAAGCTGAACATTGACGACAACCAGGAAACCCCGGCCAAGCACGGCGTGCGTGGCATCCCGACGCTGATGCTGTTCAAGAACGGCAACGTCGAAGCGACCAAGGTCGGCGCCCTGTCCAAGTCGCAGCTGGCCGCGTTCCTCGACGCCCATCTGTGATGTGAAAAAGCCCCGCAAATGCGGGGCTTTTCTTTTGCAACGCACTAGACGCAGAAAAAAGCAAGTGTTACATTCGGCCTCGCACTGCTTCTCCAGTGCCCTCTGCACGCCGTCGCCGAAGCATCCCTAATTCGAATCAGTACGCGATCCTGTCGCCATCTAGCGGCGCGGCCTCATTAAGCCAAAGCTTAAATCTCCCTTCCTTACATGATTACGTCATTCCCCTTATGAACCTGACTGAACTCAAGCAAAAGCCGATTACCGATCTTTTGGAAATGGCCGAACAGATGGGCATCGAAAACATGGCCCGTTCGCGCAAACAGGACGTGATTTTCGCCCTGCTGAAGAAGCATGCGAAGAGCGGCGAAGAGATCTCGGGTGACGGCGTGCTGGAGATTCTCCAGGATGGTTTCGGTTTCCTGCGTTCTGCTGATGCGTCCTACCTGGCCGGCCCCGACGATATCTACGTTTCGCCCAGCCAGATCCGCCGCTTCAACCTGCGTACCGGCGACACCATCGTCGGCAAGATCCGCCCACCGAAGGAAGGGGAGCGTTACTTCGCCCTGTTGAAGGTCGACACCATCAACTTCGACCGTCCGGAAAACGCGAAGAACAAGATCCTGTTCGAAAACCTGACGCCGCTGTTCCCGAACAAGCGCCTGAAGATGGAAGCCGGCAACGGTTCCACCGAAGACCTGACCGGCCGCGTCATCGACCTCTGCGCGCCAATCGGCAAGGGTCAGCGCGGCCTGATCGTCGCCCCGCCGAAAGCGGGCAAGACCATCATGCTGCAGAACATCGCGGCCAACATCACCCGTAACAACCCCGAGTGCCACCTGATCGTCCTGCTGATCGACGAGCGCCCGGAAGAAGTGACCGAAATGCAGCGCACCGTGCGCGGCGAAGTGGTTGCCTCGACCTTCGACGAGCCGCCAACCCGTCACGTGCAAGTGGCCGAGATGGTCATCGAGAAGGCCAAGCGCCTGGTCGAGCACAAGAAAGACGTGGTCATCCTGCTCGACTCCATCACCCGTCTGGCGCGCGCCTACAACACCGTGATCCCGAGCTCCGGCAAGGTGCTGACCGGTGGTGTCGATGCCCACGCCCTGGAGAAGCCGAAGCGCTTCTTCGGCGCTGCGCGTAACATCGAGGAAGGTGGTTCGCTGACCATCATCGCTACCGCGCTGGTCGAAACCGGCTCGAAGATGGACGAAGTGATCTACGAAGAGTTCAAGGGTACCGGCAACATGGAGCTGCCCCTGGACCGTCGCATCGCCGAGAAGCGTGTGTTCCCGGCCATCAACATCAACCGTTCCGGTACTCGCCGCGAAGAGCTGCTGACTGCCGACGACGAACTGCAGCGCATGTGGATCCTGCGCAAGCTGCTGCACCCGATGGACGAAATCGCCGCCATCGAGTTCCTGGTCGACAAGCTCAAGCAGACCAAGACCAACGATGAGTTCTTCCTGTCGATGAAGCGCAAGTAAGCGGTTCGATCGTTCAGGCAATGAATGGGGCTGCTTCGCAGCCCATCGCTGGCAAGCCAGCTCCCACAGGGTCCGCAGTGATCGTTGTGGGAGCTGGCTTGCCAGCGATGGGGTGCGAAGCGGCCCCAAGTCATTTTTGGCCATTGGGCCCTGAACGGCGCTACACTCTGCACCCCGACCGATACGGCCAACACGAGGCACATGCATGCAGTATCGCGATTTGCGCGACTTCATCCGTGGCCTGGAGCAGCGCGGCGAACTCAAGCGCATCCAGGTCCCGATTTCCCCTGTCCTGGAGATGACTGAGGTCTGCGACCGCACGCTGCGCGCCAAGGGCCCGGCGTTGCTGTTCGAAAAGCCTACGGGCTTCGACATTCCGGTACTGGGCAACCTGTTCGGCACCCCGGAGCGGGTGGCCATGGGCATGGGCGCCGAGTCGGTCGACGAATTGCGCGAAATCGGCAAGCTGCTGGCCTTCCTGAAAGAGCCCGAGCCGCCGAAAGGCCTCAAGGACGCCTGGTCCAAGCTGCCAATCTTCAAGAAGGTCGTGTCGATGGCGCCGAAGGTGGTCAAGGATGCGGTGTGCCAGGAAGTCGTGGTCGAGGGTGATGATGTCGATCTAGGCCAGTTGCCGATCCAGCATTGCTGGCCGGGCGACGTGGCACCGCTGATCACCTGGGGCCTGACCGTCACCCGTGGTCCGAACAAGGACCGCCAGAACCTCGGCATCTACCGTCAACAGGTAATCGGCCGCAACAAGGTCATCATGCGCTGGTTGAGCCACCGTGGCGGCGCGCTGGATTACCGCGAATGGTGCGAAAAGCACCCGGGCCAGCCGTTCCCGGTAGCCGTGGCCCTGGGTGCCGACCCTGCCACCATTCTCGGCGCTGTGACACCGGTGCCCGATACCCTGTCCGAATACGCCTTCGCAGGCCTGCTGCGCGGCAACCGTACCGAGCTGGTGAAGTGCCGTGGCAGCAACCTGCAAGTGCCGGCCACCGCCGAAATCATCCTCGAAGGCGTGATTCATCCGGGCGAAATGGCGCCTGAAGGCCCGTACGGCGACCACACCGGCTATTACAACGAAGTGGACAGCTTCCCGGTGTTCACCGTCGAGCGCATCACCCATCGGCAGAAGCCGATCTACCACAGCACCTACACCGGCCGACCGCCAGATGAGCCGGCGATCCTCGGTGTGGCGCTGAACGAAGTGTTCGTGCCGATCCTGCAGAAGCAATTCCCGGAAATCGTCGACTTCTACCTGCCGCCGGAAGGCTGCTCCTACCGCATGGCGGTGGTGACCATGAAAAAGCAGTATCCAGGCCATGCAAAGCGCGTGATGCTGGGTGTGTGGTCGTTCCTGCGACAGTTCATGTACACCAAGTTCGTTATTGTTACCGATGACGATATCAACGCCCGCGACTGGAACGACGTGATCTGGGCCATCACCACGCGCATGGACCCCAAGCGTGATACGGTGATGATCGACAACACGCCGATCGACTACCTGGACTTCGCGTCGCCGGTGTCTGGGCTGGGGTCGAAGATGGGCCTGGATGCCACGCACAAGTGGCCGGGCGAGACTACACGCGAATGGGGCCGGGTCATCGTCAAGGACGAGGCCGTCACCCGCCGTATCGATGAGCTGTGGGATCAGTTGGGAATAGATTGATGCAGGTAACGTTGCAGCCGTCCGGGGCGGTGCTGGCGCTCGAACCCGGGGAACGGATCCTGGAAGGTGCGCGGCGGTTGGGCTATGACTGCCCGAGCAGCTGCCGAAATGGCAATTGCCACGTCTGCGCCGCGCTGTTGGTCGAGGGTCGTGTGCGTCAGGATGGCGAGGTCCGCGACCATGGCGAGCTGTTCACCTGCATTGCCGAACCGCTGGAGGACTGCGTCTTGCTCTGGGATGGTGTGCTGGCCCTGGGCGAGCTGCCGGTGCGCAAGCTCGCCTGCACGGTGACCGAGTGCGTCGAAGTTGGAGGCGACGTCTGGCGCGTGCGCCTTCGTGCGCCTGCGGGCAAGCCTCCGCGCTATCACGCCGGGCAGTACCTGATGATCGAGCGTGAAGGCGGTAAGCAGGCGGCCTTCTCGCTGGCATCTGCACCCCATGGCGGGCGTGATCTGGAGCTTCACGTGCTAGGCCGTGAAGACAGTGCCCAGCAGTTGTTGGCGCAGTTGCAGCGCAATGGCATTGCCCGCATCGAAATGCCGTTTGGAGACGCGCACCTGGCCGAATTGCCCGAAGGGCCGCTGGTGCTGATTGCCGCAGGCACTGGTATGGGGCAGATGCACAGCCTGGTCGAGCATTGCCGTGCCCAGGGCTTCAAGCACCCGGTGCACCTGTACTGGGGTGTTCGCCGCCCGGAGGATTTCTACACCATCGAGCACTGGGACGAATGGCAGCGCCTGCCAAACCTGTTCCTGCACAAGGTGGTCAGTGACCTGTGTGGCTGGGAGGGCCGCTGCGGCCTGCTGCATGAGGCGGTTTGCGAGGATGTCGAAGACCTCAACGCCGTCCACGTCTATGCCAGCGGCTCACCCAACATGGTCTACGCCACCCTCGATGCGCTGGTGGAGGCGGGCATGGATGCGCACCGGATGCGCGCAGATGTATTTGCCTACGCACCACGCGGTTAATAACCGAAGTTTCAGTTAGTGGGTATAAGGCGGTAACTGTTACCGCCTTCGCCAATAACTATCGCATAACTTGGAACAATGCTCTCCAATCGTCGGAAGTGTGCGTAAAACTTTGCCCGCGGGGCTTGAGTACTGGGGTGTTTGTATCCTAAGGTAAATGCATGCACCCATGATGTGGAGGCGCAAGCCCCGCCACACAGCGGTTCTCGCACCATGCGTAGTTCACAGGGAATAATGGCGGCAGCTTATGTCGGCACTTGAAAGTTTATCCTGGGAAGTTTCATACCCTCCGTCGCTCGACTTCGGCCAGCAACTGACTCACGAGCAACTGTTCAATTCCATGCAGTCGACCATGTCGCGGCATCAGGGCGGGCCCGTGTGGTTGTTCGCCTACGGATCGCTGATCTGGCGCCCCGAGTGCAATTCGGTGGAGCGTCAACGGGCGAGGGTGCATGGTTATCACCGCGGGCTTTACCTGTGGTCGCACGAACACCGTGGCACGCCTGAAACACCCGGGCTGGTGTTCGGCTTGGATCGGGGTGGTTCCTGCAGCGGTTTTGCCTATCGTCTCGACGAAAGCAACCTGGACGACTCGCTGATGGCCCTGTGGCAGCGGGAGATGCCTTACCCGGCCTATCGGCCGCATTGGTTGAGCTGCCGTTTGGGTGATGGCAACAAGGTGCAGGCCTTGGGCTTCGTGCTGGAGCGACATTTACCGTGTTATGCCGGCAACCTGCCGGATACCTTGCTCAGCCAGATTCTGGCCAGCGCCAAGGGGCGGTATGGCTCGACGCGTGATTATGTCGAACAGACGTTGAATGCCTTGCGCACGCATCAGATGCCGGACCGCAACCTGGAGGCGCGTTTCAGGCGCTGTCATAACCTGCGCGAAGTCTGACTGAGCCTGTGGTGGCCCTATTGCCGGCAAGCCGGCTCCTACACCGCAAATCCTGAAAATTGCGGGGTACCTGTGGGAGCCGGCTTGCCGGTGATAGGGCCTGCTTGTACACCCTCGGCCAACAGCCTTACCTGGCCAGCACCACCAACTTACCCACAGCCTTGCGCTGCCCCAGCTGTTCGATCGCCGCCCCTGCCTCAGCCAGTGGATAAGTCTTCGATACCAGCGGCTTGAGCTTGCCCTCGGCATGCCAGGCGAACAGCTGCTTGAAGTTGTCCGCGTTATCCTGCGGCTGGCGCTGGGCAAACGCTCCCCAGAAGACCCCGAGCACCGCAGCGCCCTTGAGCAGCACCAGGTTTGCCGCCATCTGTGGAATCGTGCCGCTGGCGAATCCGACCACCAGCAATCGGCCATTCCACGCCAGCCCGCGCACAGCCTGATCGAACAGCTCGCCACCGACCGGATCGTAGATCACATCCACGCCTTGGCCGCCGGTCAGCCGTTTGATTTCGTCCTTCAGGCTGGCCTGGCTGTAGTCGATGACTTCATCGGCACCTGCTGCCTTGGCTACGGCAAGTTTTTCCGCACTGCTGGCGGCGGCGATCACCTTAGCACCCATGGCCTTGCCGATTTCCACCGCCGCCAGGCCGACACCACCGGAAGCTCCCAGCACCAGCAGCGTTTCACCCGGCTGCAACTGGCCGCGCTGCCTGAGTGCATGCATAGAGGTGCCATAGGTCATGCCGAAAGCGGCGGCGGTGGTGAAATCCATGCTCTCGGGGATCGGCAGCACGTTGTAGAACGGCACCGCCACCTGTTCGGCAAAGGCCCCCCAGCCGGTCAGGGCCATCACTCGATCACCCACCTTGAATGCGCCGGCCTTTTCGCCGACGGCCGCGACCACCCCTGCAGCCTCGCCACCCGGGGAGAACGGCAGCGGCGGCTGGAACTGATATTTGCCTTCGATGATCAAGGTGTCGGGGAAGTTGACCCCGGCCGCTTGCACGTTGAGCAGCACCTCGTTTTTCTTTGGCGTCGGGCTGGCCACTTCTTCCAGTACCAGGTCACGTGCCGGACCCAGGGTTTTGCACAACACAGCTTTCATCGGGCCTATTCCTTTGCGGGTAGTGGCCGATAAGTGTAGGAGGGCAACCTGCCCGGTCAACGAGCATGCCCGGCCCTGATGTGCCGGCATAAGCCCGGGCTTGGGTTTCAGTGGTGTGCTGGGTAAGCTGGCGCCAATCGTGTTGAGGAGCGAATTCGTGAAAGCGTGGATCTTGATGGTGCTGGCCCTGATGCTGCCAGCGGCGGCGATGGCCGAGGAGGCCAGCGAAGGAGCCCCGAAGGTTTCCTACATCAGCCTGAGCCCGCCCTTCGTCGGCAACTACGCCCTCGATGGCGGCCCCAAGCTGCGGGTATACAAGGCAGACGTGGCGCTGCGCGTGACCGGCGATGCAGCGGCGGCGGCGGTGAAGCACCATGAGCCGCTGATTCGCAACCAGCTGGTGGCGCTGTTTACCCAGCAAGGTGTGGATAACTTGAGCAACGTCGAGGCCAAGGAGAAGCTGCGCCAGGAAGCCTTGAAGCAGGTGCAGCAGGTGATGGAAACGGAAGAGGGCAAGCCGATTGTCGAGGATCTGCTGTTCAACAACCTGATTGTGCAGTGATGGTTTTGCCGCGCCTGCCGCAGGATATGCGGTGAGGTTGAAATCAAGCGCCGCGCGGGCGGCGCTCGATCGCAAGAACGCTTCAGATCCCCTGTCGGGACAACCCCATTCAGCGCGCCAGCGCAATAATCGCCGCCCACTGCTCGTCGGTCACCGGCATCACCGACAATCGTGTCCCCTTCTGCACCAGCGGCAACTCAGCCAGTGCACTCTGCTGCTTGAGCAGCCCCAACCCCAGCACTTGCCTGAACGTCTTCACATGCGCCACGTCCACCGCGCTCCATGGGTTCTTCTCGGCATTGGCCTTGGCGTCGTAGTAGTGGCTCTCGGGGTCCAGCGCGGTAGGGTCGGGATAAGCCGCCGCGGTAATGCGGGCAATGCCAGCAATGCCGGGTTGCGGACAACTGGAGTGGTAGAAAAAGAATTCGTCACCTACGCTCATGGCCCGCAGGAAATTTCGTGCCTGATAGTTGCGCACGCCGTCCCAGCGCGCTTCGCCCAGTCGGCCAAGCCCCTCGATCGACAGCTCGTCGGGCTCGGATTTCATCAGCCAATAGGCCATGGATGCTGCTCCTGAAAAGGTTTGAAATAACCTGTTGCACGAAACCGACAGCCGGTTGGCGTCAACGTTTGCGTGTCGACTCAGGTTGTCGGAAAATGCGCCGATTTTAAAGCTAGACGCTCCGGCGACACCAAGAAGGTCGCCGAGCCTGAACAGTGCCTAGGGGGGCATGCTTCGATGAATCAACGCAAACCGGATCTACTGTGGATCCTGGTCTTCATCTTTGGCCTTGGGGTTGTCACCACCGGTTATGCCCAAGGTATCTGGGAGCGCAAGCTGGACACCGCCTACCAGACCCCAGCCGACGCTGGCCAACCACAACGCTAAGAAGCGCTGACGCCGCTCAGTTCGGCGCCAGGTACCAGCCACGGTCCGAAACCGTGCCCTGCAACGGTACATCCCAGCTGGCCTGGGCCAGTCGTTCGACCTTCTGGCATTCATGGGCCAACCCTAGCAGCAAGGGCTTCTTCCACGCCTTGCGGCGTGCCTGATAAGCCAGGCTGCGGTCATAGAAGCCGCCGCCCATGCCCAAGCGCCCGCCCACTTCATCGAAACCCACCAACGGCAGCAGGATCAGGTCCAGTGACCAGATCGGGCGCTGGCGCTTGCGGTCGGTTACCGGTTCGGGAATACGGAAGCGGTTGCGCTTGAGTTTTTCGCCCTGTTCGAAACGCTGGAACACCATGCGCGTGCGCGGCCAGGCGTGCAGAACCGGCAGGTAGGTGTGTTTGCCACGGCGCTGAGCCTCGCGCAGCAGCAACTGCGGGTCGATTTCACCGTCGTTGGGCAGGTACAGGGCAATATGGCGAGCGCGGCGGAACAGCGGATGCTGGGCCAGCTGACGATACAGCCCGCGAGCGGCCTGTTGCTGCTGGGCAGGCGTCAGCGCGCGGCGGGCATTACGAAGCAGGCGACGAAGCTGGGGGCGAGTGAGCGGCGCAGTTTCGGTCATGGCACTGGCTGTCCCAGGTGTCGAATTGCCTGCCGAGACGGCAGGCAAAGGAATCAGGCTCCCCGATAAGACCGCTATCGGTGTAGCCCTTGAACCCGAAAGTTCAAGGTGGAGATTGCAGGGGGCGTTAAGGCTTTCCGTCGGGCGGACATGCACACCGGCCCCAGCGTGCAACCCCCGTGGTTGTGCGTATCGGCTCAGGGACATAACCGACTGGCGCATCCCCCAGGGAGTGGCGCCAGTATACCAATCTCAGCTGATTTTGGTATCCGCATCGTCGGACAGAGCCTTGTCGACGCGATCGAGCAGGTCGCGGACCTGTTCGCGGGTGGTGCCACCGGCGGGTGCATCGTTGCGGTCTTCCTGGCGGTGAAGCATCTCGTGGGTGATGTTCAAAGCGGCCATCACCGCGATGCGGTCGGCGCCAATCACCTTGCCGCTGCTGCGGATCTCGCGCATCTTGCCGTCCAGGTAGCGTGCGGCGCTGACCAGGTTGTTGCGCTCTTCCGGCGGGCAGATGATCGAGTACTCCTTGTCGAGGATCTGCACGGTGACGCTATTGCTTGAACTCATGAGTCTTGCTCCAGGGCCTTCAGGCGTAAAATCATCGACTCGACCTTGCGCTTGGCGATTTCGTTCTTTTCGATGAGGTGGGCGCGTTCCTCGCGCCAGGATTTTTCCTGAGCTACTAGGAGTGCATTTTGCCGTTTTAGTTGCTCGACACGTGCGATCAGCAACTCGAACCGGCTCATCAGCGCTTGCAGGTCGTTCTCTTGCATGGGTTGCACTCGATTCGCTCCGTCATTGAATCACCCGGCGATGATGCCTCTCCCTGTACGGCGACGGCCAGTGCCGATGGTCTTGGCGCGCCTGCCGATGCTAGGATACAAGGTCTTCATTCTAGTCAAATGCGCCGTCTGGCGCCTAGCCGACCATGCCTAATACCCAATCGCCTTATACCGCATTCGCCGCGCTGCTCTCGAGCAACGGCCACCCTGTTTCCCCTGCCGAGCTGCATGGCCTGCTGATTGGCCGTAGTTGCGCCGGTGCCGGCTTCGATGCCGACGCCTGGCTGGCCGACGCCGCCGGCCTGTTGGAAAACGAACCCGAAGACACCGTGCGCGCAGCCCTGATCGGCCTGCAGGAGATGGTCAAGGCCGAGCTCACCGGCGAAGACATCGCCATTGTCCTGCTGCTGCCGGGCGACGAAACCTCGCTGAGCGAACGCGCCACCGCGCTGGGTCAGTGGTGCCAGGGCTTCATCACCGGCTTCGGGCTGAACGCAGGTGGCAAGGACATGTCCACCGATGCCAAGGAAGTGCTTCAGGACCTGGTGGCCATTTCCCAGGTACAGGAAGCGCTGGAAGAGTCCGAGGACGGCGAGAGCGACTACATGGAAGTCATGGAATACCTGCGTGTCGCACCGCTGCTGCTGTACACGGAACTGGCAGCACCCGCCGCGCCTGCGCCAAAACCATCGCTGCACTGATCAACCGGGGGTAGTTCTGCCCATGAGCCACATTCCCAAGGCCGAGTATGCCCGTCGGCGCAAGGCGCTGATGGCGCAGATGGTCCCCAACAGCATTGCCATCCTGCCGGCTGCCGCGGTCGCCATCCGCAACCGCGACGTCGAGCATGTGTACCGCCAGGACAGCGACTTCCAGTACCTCAGCGGCTTCCCCGAGCCTGAGGCGGTGATTGCGCTGATCCCAGGGCGCGAGCATGGCGAGTACGTGCTGTTCTGCCGCGAGCGCAACCCCGAGCGCGAGCAATGGGACGGCCTGCGTGCCGGGCAGGAAGGCGCGATCCGTGATTTCGGCGCGGACGATGCCTTCCCGATCACCGACATCGACGAGATTCTCCCCGGCCTGATCGAAGGCCGCGAGCGGGTCTACAGCGCCATGGGTAGCAACCCCGAGTTCGACCGCCGGCTGATGGACTGGATCAACGTGATCCGTTCCAAGGCCCGTCTCGGTGCCCAGCCGCCGAACGAGTTCGTTGCGCTGGATCATCTGCTGCACGACATGCGCCTGTATAAATCGGCTGCAGAAGTGAAGGTGATGCGCACTGCTGCGGCGATTTCCGCACGGGCCCATATGCGGGCCATGCAGGCCTGTCGAGCCGGGCTGCACGAATACAGCCTGGAAGCCGAACTGGACTACGAGTTTCGCAAGGGCGGGGCGAAGATGCCTGCCTACGGCTCGATCGTCGCCGCCGGTCGCAATGGCTGCATCCTGCATTACCAGGAAAACGACGCCCCACTGAAGGACGGCGACCTGGTGCTGATCGATGCCGGCTGCGAAATCGACTGCTATGCCAGCGACATCACCCGCACCTTCCCGGTCAGCGGGCGCTTTTCACCCGAGCAGAAGGCCATCTACGAGCTGGTACTCAAGGCCCAGCATGCGGCCTTCGCCGAGATCGCACCAGGCAAGCACTGGAACCATGCCCACGAAGCGACCGTACGTGTCATCACCGAGGGCCTGGTGGAACTGGGGCTGCTCAAGGGTGAGGTGCAGGCACTGATCGACAGTGAGGCCTACCGGGCCTTCTACATGCACCGCGCCGGGCATTGGCTGGGCATGGATGTACACGATGTCGGCGAATACAAGGTTGGCGGCCAGTGGCGGGTGCTGGAGCCTGGCATGGCCCTGACCGTCGAGCCCGGCATCTACATTGCCGCCGATAACCAGAATGTCGCGAAGAAATGGCGCGGTATTGGCATCAGGATCGAGGACGACGTGGTGGTGACCAGGCAAGGTTGTGAAATTCTGACCACGGGCGTGCCCAGCACGGTCGCCGAGATCGAGGCGCTGATGCAGGCTGCTCGTAAGGACGCGGCATGAGTCGTGTCAACCTGGCAATCATTGGCGGCGGGCTGGTGGGCGCGAGCCTGGCGCTGGCGCTCCAGGCAGGTGCCAAGGCGCGCGGCTGGAAAATCGTGCTGATTGAGCCTTTCGCCCCCGGCGACAGCTTCCAGCCGAGCTACGACGCACGTTCTTCGGCGTTGTCGTTCGGCACCCGGCAGATCTATCAGCAGCTCGGCCTGTGGCAGGCGATCAGCCCGCGGGCTGAGCCGATCCAGCAGATTCATGTCTCCGACCGTGGCCGATTTGGCGCCACCCGCCTTGATGCGCAGGACGAAGGCGTGCCGGCGCTCGGTTATGTGGTCGAGAACGCCTGGCTTGGCCAATGTCTGTGGCAAGGGCTGGACCGCGAGGTGGTGAGCTGGCGCTGCCCGGCCGAAGTCCGTGCCATGCAGGCCATCGAAGGTGGCTACCGGCTGCAGCTGGAAGACGACACCCTTCTCGAATGCGACCTGGCGGTACTGGCTGATGGTGGACGCTCGGGTTTACGCGAGCAACTGGGCATCCACGTGCGCCGCACGCCGTATGAACAGAGCGCCTTGATCGCCAACATCACACCCGGCGAGGCCCACCGCGGCCAGGCATTCGAGCGGTTCACCGAGCAGGGCCCGATGGCCCTGTTGCCGTTGCCGGAGAACCGCTGTGCCCTGGTCTGGACCCGGCAGGGCATGGATGCCAAGCGCCTGGCGGAAATCGACGAGCGAAATTTCCTGCGCGAGCTGCAGGATGCCTTCGGCTATCGCCTTGGCGCGTTGCGCCAGGTCGGCGCCCGGCATCTTTATCCGCTGGCGCTCGTCGAAGCACAGGAGCAGGTACGCCCGCATCTGGTGGTGCTTGGTAATGCCGCGCACAGCCTGCACCCGATCGCCGGGCAGGGGTTCAACCTGTCGTTGCGCGACGTGCAGTCACTGGCCGATGCGCTGCTTGCCGGCCCGCAGCAGCCAGGCGACCTTGCGACCTTGCAGGCTTACCACCAACGCCAGCGCCTCGATCAGGCCCTGACCATTGGCTTCTCCGACCAGGTCACTCGCCTGTTCGGCAGCAATCAGCCGCTGCTGGCGGCCGGGCGCAATATCGGCCTGCTCGGGCTCGACCTGCTGCCACCGGCAAAAAGCTGGTTCGCCCGTCAGGCCATGGGCCTGGGTACCCGCCCTGATCCGCGGGGCCAGGCATGAGCAACCCACGCAAGCTGGCGCGCCGAGCGCGCATGTTGCGCTGGCTGCTGAACCTCTACCCGCCGTACCTCGGCGCCGGGATCCGCATCCAGCACATCAGCCCGGACATGCGCAGCGTAAAGGTGTGCATGAAACTCACCCGCTGGAACCGCAACTACGTCGGTACCCAGTTCGGTGGCAGCCTTTACTCCATGGTCGACCCGTTCTACATGCTGTTGCTGATCGAGCAGTTGGGCCGTGAGTACATCGTCTGGGACAAGGCCGCGAGCATCGATTTCATCGCGCCTGGCAAGGGCCCGGTGTATGCCGAATTCCACGTCGATGACGCGCTGCTGGATGAAATTCGCCAGCAGACCGCCAGCGGCAAGAAGTACCTGCCCCGTTTGCAGGTCGATATCCGCGACGGTGCCGGCGAGCTGGTGGCGCGGGTCGATAAAACCCTATACGTGCGGCTCAAGCCGCAAGCGAGGCAGGCGTAAGGCATGGAAATGCGCGCAGATGTGTTGATTGTCGGTGCCGGTATGGTCGGCAGCGCCCTGGCCCTGGCGTTGCGCCACAGCGGCCTGGAAATTCTCCTGCTCGATGGCGGCCCGCTGTCGGTCAAACCGTTCGATGACCAGGCGCCGTTCGAGCCGCGGGTCAGTGCCCTGTCGGCGGCAAGCCAGCGCATTCTTGATCGCCTCGGTGCCTGGGACGGCATCGCCAACCGGCGTGTCGCACCCTATACCGACATGCATGTGTGGGATGGCAGCGGCACCGGGCAAATTCATTTCTCGGCCGCCAGCGTGCATGCCCAGGTACTCGGCCACATCGTCGAGAACCGGGTGGTGCAGGACGGCCTGCTGGACCGTCTGCACGACAGTGATATCGGCCTTCTGGCCAATGCTCGGCTGGAGCAGCTGCGCCGCTCGGGCGACGAGTGGTTGCTGACCCTGGCAGATGGGCGCCGCCTGCGTGCACCGCTGGTGGTGGCCGCCGATGGTGCCAATTCTGCAGTGCGGCGCCTGGCTGGCTGCGAAACACGCGAGTGGGATTACCTGCACCACGCCATCGTCACCAGTGTGCGCTGCAGTGCGGCACACCAGGCCACGGCCTGGCAGCGCTTCACCGATGAGGGGCCATTGGCATTTCTGCCATTGTTGCGGGACGGCAAGCAGGATTGGTGTTCGATTGTGTGGTCGACTACGCCGGAGCAGGCCGAGCAGCTGATGGGGTTGCCTGACGATGCCTTCCGCAAGGCCCTGGAGCGCGCCTTCGAGGGGCGTCTGGGCGAGGTGCTGGAGGCAGATCCGCGCGTCTGTGTTCCGCTGCGCCAGCGGCACGCCAAGCGCTATGTGGATGAGGGCCTGGCGCTGATCGGTGATGCTGCGCACACCATCCACCCGCTGGCTGGCCAGGGCGTCAACCTGGGGTTCCTCGACGCCGCCGTGCTGGCGGAGGTGCTGGTGAATGCCTGTGAGCGCGGCGAGCGCCTGGCCGATGTGAAGGTGCTCAGCCGCTACGAGCGCCGGCGCATGCCGCACAACCTGGCGCTGATGGCGGCGATGGAAGGGTTCGAGCGGTTGTTCCAGGCCAATCCGTTGCCGTTGCGCTGGCTGCGTAACAGCGGGCTGAAGCTGGTGGAGCAGATGCCGGAGGCCAAGGCGATGTTCGTGCGGCAGGCGCTGGGGCTTTCCGGGGACCTGCCAGAGTTGGCCAAGGCTTGATGCTGTAGCGCGCCCATCGCCGGCAAGCCAGTTCCCACAAGGTCACCTCGAACCTCTGTAAGAGCCGGCTTGCCGGCGATTAGGCTGCAGAGCAGCCCCCCTGCAACATCCGGTAACGGCTCCGAGGGTGAGCGCTAAAATGGGATTCACTACCATTTGCGCCTCTCATACGATCCGAGGAGTGCTTCCCATGTTGCCACGCAAGCCCCTACTGGCCGCCCTGGCCTTGACCCTGTTCGGCGGCACCGCCCAGGCAGCGGACGAAGTGGTGGTGTACTCTTCGCGCATCGACGAGCTGATCAAGCCCGTGTTTGACGCCTACACCAAGGAGACCGGGGTCAAGGTCAAGTTCATCACCGACAAGGAAGCCCCGCTGATGCAGCGCATCAAGGCCGAGGGCGAGAACGGCGTTGCCGACCTGTTGCTGACCGTGGATGCCGGCAACCTCTGGCAGGCCGAACAGATGGGCATCCTGCAGCCGATCAAGTCGGACATCATCGACCGGAACATCCCGTCGCAGTACCGCGCTTCGTCCCATGACTGGACCGGCCTGAGCTTGCGCGCACGCACCATCATCTACTCCACCGAGCGGGTCAAACCCGGAGAACTGACCACTTACGAAGCCCTGGCCGACAAGCAGTGGGAAGGGCGCTTGTGCCTGCGCACGGCGAAGAAGGTCTACAACCAGTCGCTAACGGCCACGCTGATCGAGAACCACGGCGAGGCCAAGACCGAGCAGATCGTCAAAGGTTGGGTCAACAACCTGTCCACCGACGTGTTCTCCGACGACAACGCCGTGATCAAGGCCATCGAGGCGGGCCAGTGTGACGTGGGGGTGGTCAACACCTACTACTACGGCCGCCTGCATAAGCAGAACCCGAACCTGCCGGTGAAGATCTTCTGGCCTAACCAGGGCGACCGGGGTGTGCACGTGAACCTCTCGGGTATCGGCCTGACCAAGCATGCGCCGCACCCAGAAGCGGCGAAGAAACTGGTGGAGTGGATGACCGGAGAAGAGGCGCAGAAGCTGTTTGCCGACATCAACCAGGAGTTCCCGGCCAACCCGAAGGTCAAGCCGTCGGAGGAAGTGGCGGCGTGGGGCAGCTTCAAGGCGGACAGCATTCCGGTGGAAGTGGCTGGCAAGCGTCAGGCCGAGGCCATCCGGCTGATGGATCGGGCTGGCTGGAACTAAGCGCCAGGCCTTATCTTACCGGGGCCTGACAGGGTGCTATCGCCGGCAAGCCGGCTCCCACAGGTAATGTGCAACCCTTGCGGGCGCCGTACCCCTGTAGGAGCGGGCTTGCCCGCGATCGACCGCAAAGCGGTCGCCATCACCACCGAGATTCCCAACCTTGCCCCATACCCACCAACGCCGCTGGTACCTACCGGTCACCCTGATCGCCGCCCTGGTGCTCCTGCCCCTGAGCGTCCTGCTGCTGGCCTGGCAATCGGTCGACCTGCAAATCTGGTCGCACCTGCTCGACACCCAGATGAGCCGCCTGCTCGGCAATACCGTCACCCTGGTGCTGGGCGTGGGCGTGGGCGTCACGGTGCTCGGCGTCAGCCTGGCCTGGCTCACCAGCCTCTGCGAATTCCCTGGCAGACGCTGGTTGGACTGGGCACTGATGTTGCCGTTCGCGATTCCCGCCTATGTGCTGGCCTTCGTCTTCGTCGGCCTGCTCGACTTCTCCGGCCCAGTGCAAAGCGCCCTGCGCGAAGTGTTCGGGCCGATGCGTCTGCCGCGGGTGCGCTCCACCGGTGGCGTGATCACGGTGCTGGTGTTGGTGTTCTACCCCTACGTCTATCTGCTCGCGCGCACGGCGTTCCTGGCCCAGGGCAAGGGTTTGATGGAGGCAGCGAGAGTATTGGGCCTGTCGCCGCTGCAGGCGTTCTGGCGGGTGGCCTTGCCCATGGCGCGTCCGGCCATTGGCGCGGGCATCGCCTTGGCTCTGATGGAAACCCTGGCCGATTTCGGTGCGGTGGCGGTGTTCAATTTCGATACCTTCACCACCGCCATCTACAAGACCTGGTACGGCTTCTTCAGCCTGTCCAGCGCGGCCCAGCTTGCCAGCCTGCTCCTGCTGGCAGTGATGCTGGTGCTGTACGGCGAACGGCGCGCACGGGGTGCGACCCGCAGTGGCAACGAGCGACCTCGCGGGCAGGCGCTGTATCACCTGCGCGGCATCAAGGCGTTGCTGGCCAGTGGCTGGTGCCTGTTGGTGTTCGCCTTCGCCTTCGTCATCCCGCTGCTGCAGCTGCTGGTGTGGTGCTGGCAGCGGGTGCGACATGACCTGGACGAACGCTACATCGGCCTGGTGCTTCACACCCTCTACCTGGGCGGCATGGCCGCGCTGATCACCGTGTCTGTGGCCTTGCTGCTGGCGTTCGCGCGGCGGCAGGCCCCGACCGGCGGTATTCGTGCAGGGGTTGGCCTGGCCAACCTGGGCTACGCCTTGCCCGGCTCGGTGCTGGCGGTGTCGATCATGCTCGCCTTCAGTTACCTCGATAATCACCTGGTGATTCCGCTTTCCAACTGGCTGGGCGGGGCGGGCAAGCCGTTGCTGCTGGGCAGCCTGGCGGCCCTGCTGCTGGCCTACCTGGTGCGCTTCATCGCTGTGGCATATGGGCCGTTGGAAAGCAGCCTGGAACGCATCCGTCCGTCGTTGCCGGAAGCCTCGCGCAGCTTGGGTGTCGGTGGGGTGAGATTGTTTTTCAAGGTGTATCTGCCATTGCTTGTGCCGGGCGCCCTGAGCGCTGCACTGCTGGTGTTCGTCGACGTGCTCAAGGAGATGCCCGCCACCTTGCTGATGCGACCGTTTGGCTGGGACACCCTGGCGGTTAGGGTGTTCGAGATGACCAGCGAAGGCGAGTGGGCAAGGGCATCATTGCCTGCCTTGACCCTGGTGCTGGTGGGCCTGCTGCCGGTCATCGGGCTGATTCGCCGTTCCGCTCGTCGCCCCGGTCACAGTCACTGAGGATGCCAGCCCGCGCCCTTGCGGCTACAATGCGCGGCATTCGCGCGGCGGGTCCTACAAGAAGAGCTGACGATTAAACGTCATCGACCGCCGCCGCTTCGCCACGCCCGGAAGGAGAAACCCATGGGACAGCGCACGCTCTTGTACGACTTGCACCTGGCGCTTGGCGCCAAGACGGTCGATTTCGGTGGCTGGGACATGCCCCTGCACTATGGCTCGCAGGTCGAGGAGCACCATCAGGTGCGCAGCGACTGTGGGGTCTTCGATGTTTCCCATATGACCGTGATCGACATCAGTGGCCGTGATGCCACCGTTTGGCTACAGCGCTTGCTGGCCAACGATGTCGCTCGGCTCGATGCTGTCGGCAAGGCCCTGTACAGCCCGCTGCTCAACGAAGAGGGCGGGGTCATCGATGACCTGATCGCCTATCGCACCGAGGCCGGCTATCGCCTGGTCACCAACGCCGCTACCCGGGCCAAGGTGCTCGCATGGCTCAAGACCCAGGAAGCCGGGTTCTCGGTCGATTTCGAGGTCCGCCCTGATCTGGCCATCCTCGCTATCCAGGGCCCGCAGGCCCGTGAAAAGGTTGCGGCGTTGCTCAGCGCCTCGCGCGCTGCACTGATTCGTGAACTGCGCCCGTTCGAGGGCATTGCCGACGGTGACTGGTTCATTGCCCGTACCGGTTACACCGGTGAAGACGGCCTGGAAATCATCCTGCCCGGCCATGAGGCCGTTACCTTCTACAACGACCTGGTGGGTGCAGGCATCGCCCCCAGCGGCCTGGGCGCTCGGGACACCCTGCGCCTCGAGGCCGGCATGAACCTGTACGGCCAGGACATCGACGAAAGCCACACCCCGCTCACCTCCAACCTGGGCTGGAGCGTGGCCTGGGAGCCTGCCGAGCGCGACTTCATCGGCCGCGCCGGCCTGCTGTTGGAAATCGAGCGCGGCGTGCAGGACAAGCTGGTTGGCCTGGTGCTGGAAGAACGGGGTGTTTTGCGTGCCCATCAGGTGGTTCGCGTTGCCGGCATTGGCGAAGGGGAGATCACCAGTGGTAGTTTCTCTCCTACGCTGAGCAAATCCATTGCCCTGGCGCGTGTGCCCATGGCCACCGGCGACCGTGCCGAGGTCGAGATTCGCGGCAAGTGGTACCCGGTGCGAGTGGTCAAACCGACCTTCGTGCGCCAAGGAAAGATTCTGATCTGAACAATTAACGGCGGGCCGAACCGCTGACCCAAACGAGGAATTCAAGACATGAGCAATATCCCCGCCGATCTGCGTTTTGCCGAAAGCCACGAGTGGGCGCGCCTGGAAAGTGACGGCACCGTGACCGTGGGCATCAGCGACCACGCCCAGGAGGCCCTGGGTGATGTGGTGTTCGTCGAACTGGCCGACGTCGGCAAAACCTTCGAGGCTGGCGATGCGGCGGGTGTGGTCGAGTCGGTCAAGGCCGCTTCCGACATCTACGCCCCAGTGGGTGGCGAAGTGATCGCGGTCAACGAAGCGCTGGCCGAAAGCCCGGAGCTGCTCAACGAAGAACCCTACGGCGCTTGGATTTTCAAGCTCAAGCCGAGCAACCCGGCGGAGCTGGAAAAGCTGCTGAATGCTACGGGTTACCAAGCCGCTATCGGCGAATAAGCCTCAGGCCTCATCGGGCTTCCACAGGGACTGCACATAGCGCAAAGCTTGCACCTGTCCTGTGGGAGCCGGCTTGCCGGCGATGAGGCCGGGCCTGCAAGCAAGTTTTCCCGCACTCTCGGCAATCCTTCCTAGACTTATAAGTCTCCATGAGACCTGGTCTAGGAAGAGAGCGTCGTCATGTCCCAGTCGCCATCCCTGCATCAACTGCAAGAGCTCAACCCTTTCCTGCGCCGCCACCTGGGGCCCGATGCCTCGGAGCAGCAGGCCATGCTCGAGGCTCTCGGCCTGAAGCACCGTAGCGAGTTGATCGAGCAGACCGTGCCACCGGGCATCCGCTTCAATCGCGCCCTTGACCTGCCGCCCGCCCTTGACGAGCAGGCCGCACTGGCCAGGCTCGCCAGCTATGCCGAGCAGAACCAGGTCTGGACCAGCCTCATCGGCATGGGGTACCACGGCACAGTCACCCCCACCGTCATTCTGCGCAACGTGCTGGAAAACCCCGGCTGGTACACCGCCTATACGCCCTATCAACCCGAAATCGCCCAAGGCCGGCTGGAAGCGCTACTGAATTTCCAGCAGATGGTCATCGACCTCACCGGCCTCGCCCTGGCCAATGCCTCGCTGCTCGATGAAGCCACCGCAGCGGCCGAAGCCATGGCACTGGCCAAGCGCGTGGCACGCAACAAGAGCAACGCGTTCTTCGCGGACGAGCACTGCCATCCGCAGACGCTCTCGGTGCTGCGCACCCGTGCGGAAGGGTTCGGCTTCGAACTGATTGTCGATTCTGTGGATAACCTGGCCCAGCACCAGGTGTTCGGTGCTTTGCTGCAATACCCGGACACGCATGGCGAGGTACGCGACCTGCGTCCGCCGATCGACCAGTTGCATGGCCAACAGGCCGTGGCCTGCGTGGCCGCCGACCTGCTCAGCTTGGTGCTGTTGACGCCGCCTGGCGAACTCGGCGCAGATGTGGTGCTGGGCTCGACCCAGCGTTTCGGCGTGCCGATGGGTTACGGCGGCCCGCACGCCGCCTATTTTGCCTGCCGCGACGACTACAAGCGAGCCATGCCCGGGCGCATCATCGGCGTGTCTCGCGATGCCCGTGGCAACACCGCGCTACGCATGGCGCTGCAGACCCGCGAGCAACACATCCGCCGTGAAAAGGCCAATTCCAATATCTGTACGGCCCAGGTGCTGCTGGCCAACATGGCCGGTTTCTATGCCGTCTACCATGGCCCTGAGGGCCTTCAGCGCATCGCCCAGCGCGTGCACAGGCTGACCTTCGTGCTGGCCGCCGGCCTCGAAGCCAAAGGCATCAAGCGCCTCAACCAGCACTTCTTCGACACCCTGACCCTGGATGTCGGCGGTGCCCAGGCGGCGATCATCGAAAGCGCCGAAGCGGCACGCATCAACTTGCGCATCCTCGGGCGCGGGCACCTGGGGGTTAGCCTCGACGAAACCTGCTCCGAGCAGACCGTCCTGAAGCTGCTCGACATCTTCCTGGGCGTGGACCATGGCCTGGACATCGCCACACTCGACCAGCAGGCGCTGCCCGAAGGCATTCCTGCCGCCTTGGTGCGGCGCACGCCGTTCCTGGCCCACCCGGTGTTCAACCTGCACCACAGCGAAACCGAGATGCTGCGTTACCTGAAGCAGTTGGAGAACAAGGACCTGGCGCTGAACCAGTCGATGATTCCGCTGGGCTCCTGCACCATGAAGCTCAATGCCACCAGCGAAATGATCCCCATCACCTGGCCTGCCTTCGCCCAGCTTCACCCCTTTGCACCCGCGGCCCAGGCCATGGGATACAAGGCAATGATCGATGAGCTGGAAGGCTGGTTGTGCGCCATTACCGGCTTCGATGCCATCTGCATGCAGCCCAACTCCGGTGCGCAGGGTGAATACGCCGGCCTGATGGCGATCACCCGTTATCACCGCAGCCGCCACCAGCCCAAGCGGACCCTGTGTCTGATCCCGTCATCGGCGCACGGCACCAACCCTGCGTCGGCGCAGATGGCCGGCATGGAAGTGGTGATTGTCGAGTGTGACGATGAGGGCAATGTCGATCTCATCGACATGAAGGCCAAAGCACAAGCGGCAGGGGATAGGCTGTCTTGCCTGATGATCACCTACCCCTCGACCCATGGTGTTTACGAGGAGGGCATTCGGGAAATCTGCGAGGTCGTGCACCAGCAGGGCGGCCAGGTATACATGGACGGTGCCAACCTCAACGCCCAGGTCGGGCTGGCGCGGCCTGCGGACATTGGTGCCGATGTTTCCCACATGAATCTGCACAAGACCTTCTGCATTCCCCACGGAGGCGGCGGGCCCGGCATGGGGCCGATTGGTATTCGTGCCCACCTCAAGCCGTTCGTCGCCAGCCACCCCGTGGTGCCGGTGCCGGGCCTGGACCCAAACAACAACGCGGTCAGTGCTGCACCTTGGGGTAGTGCGAGCATCTTGCCGATCAGCTGGATGTACATCGCCATGATGGGGCCGCAACTGGCCGATGCCAGCGAGGTAGCGATTCTCTCGGCCAACTACCTGGCCAGCCAATTGGGTGGGGCATTCCCCGTGCTTTACCGTGGCCGCAATCAGCGTGTGGCGCACGAATGCATTCTCGACCTCAGGCCGCTCAAGGCGCAGACCGGCATCACCGAAGAGGATGTCGCCAAGCGCCTGATGGACTATGGCTTCCATGCCCCGACCATGTCGTTCCCGGTACCGGGAACACTGATGGTCGAACCGACCGAGAGCGAGTCGAAAGCAGAGCTGGACCGCTTCATCGAGGCGATGCTGGCAATTCGTGCGGAGATCGATCAGGTGCAGGAGGGCAACTGGCCAGCGGAGGACAACCCTCTCAAGCATGCACCCCATACCCTGGCCGACGTGCTGGCACCGTGGAGCCGCCCCTACAGCCTGGAGCAGGCGGTAGCGCCCAGTGCTCACGTGCGCCAGCACAAGTACTGGCCTGCGGTGAACCGGGTGGACAACGTCTATGGGGACAGGAATCTGTTCTGCGCGTGCGTGCCGGTGGAGGCTTATCGCTGAGAACGGTGTGGCGATCGGGGGCATAGCCCCCGCAGTACTTATTCGGCTACAGCGTTTTTCGCCAGGATGGCGTTCGCCAGTTCCATGTCGGAGGCCTGCAGGCCGGGGTTTTCTGCCCGCACCTGGCGCAGGGCGGATTCCAGGAACGGCCCGCGAATTGCGCCTTCACTGGCCACGAAGCTGCCTGCGTCGTCTTGTGCCGCGAGCACCAGCTTGTGGTCGCGCGAGGTCAGGTAGGTCGATGCCGTGGTTGCGCCCGAGGACAGGACGTTGCGCCAGAAGGTATCGGCCATGGCGGAGCCAATGGGCAGCGAGATCAAGGCAGCGGCTGCGATGGCGGTTTTGAGACGCATGTTGAAACACCTCGAAGGGTGAGGGTTGAAGATGCCCGGTTTGATCCTGTGAGATGTGCGCAAGTTCCTTGAATACAAGGGTTTTTTGTTCAGGAACAGACCCTCAGGACCTCTTCGTGGCGGGTCAGGCCCCGGGCCACTTTAGCCTCTGCGCAGCGTCGCAGGTCCTGCAACCCTTCATCTAGAGCCATTTGCCGCAAGCTGGCCAGGTCGGCACCGGCACCTATCTGTGCGCGCAGGTTGTCGCTGGGCACCAGCAGCTCGAACACGCCCGTGCGGCCATGAAAACCAGTGCCGCGACACACCTGGCACGCCTGGCTACCGGCGGCCGATGCGACGCCCTGGCATTCCCGGCAAAGTACGCGCACCAGGCGCTGGGCCATCACGCCACCGAGGGTGGCCCTGATCAAGTAGTCGGCCACGCCGAGTTCTTGCAGGCGGGTAATGGCGCCGCAGCTGTCGTTGGTGTGTAGCGTCGACAGCACCAGATGCCCGGTCAGCGCCGCCTGCACTGCTACCTGGGCGGTTTCGCGGTCGCGGATCTCGCCGATCATGATGATGTCGGGGTCCTGGCGCAGCAGTGCGCGCACGCCATTGGCAAACCCCAGGTCCAGCGCTGGTTGTACCTGCAATTGGTTGAAGGTGGGCTCCAGGCGTTCGATCGGGTCTTCGATGGTGCACAGGTTGACCTCGGGCGTGGCCAACAGCTTGAGGCTGGCGTACAGCGTGTTGGTCTTGCCGGAACCGGTTGGGCCGGTGACCAGCAGAATGCCCTGGCGCCGCTGCAACAGTGCCTGCCACTGCGCCAGCTGCTCGCCTTCCAGGCCGAGCTGGTCGAAGTCTTCCTGCAACTGCTGTGGGTCGAAGAGGCGCAGCACCAGTTTTTCGCCGAATGGCGTCGGTAAGGTCGACAGGCGCAACTCCAGTTCACTGCCGCCGGGAAGGCTGCTCTTCACCCGGCCATCTTGTGGCCGGCGTTTTTCCGCCACGTCCATCCGCCCCAGGTGCTTGAGCCGGCTGACCAGCGCCAGCGTGACGCCGGCCGGGAAGGTGTAAACAGTGTGCAGCAGGCCGTCTATGCGGAAGCGCAAGTGACCTTGATCGCGGCGGGGTTCGAGGTGAATGTCGCTGGCGCGCTGCTCGATGGCGTACTGCAGCAGCCAGTCGACTATGTGCACGATATGCGCATCATCGGCACCGGCTTCTGCCTGGCGTTTGCCCACCTCCAGCAACTGTTCCAGTTCGCCGACACTGGCCGGTTGCTGTTGCTGGGCGCCTTGAACCGAATGGGCCAGGCGGAACATCGACTGGCCCATCTGGCGTATCTGCAGCGGGCTTGCCAGCACTCGCCGGATCGGCTTGCCCAGGCTGCGGCTGAGGTCGGCCTGCCAATGGTCCTGGTAGGGCTGTGCGCTGGCCACAGTGATGCCGTTGGCATCGCTGGCGACGATGAAGATACCGTGGCGCCGCGCGAAGGCCGGGGATATCAGCCCGTTGACCTGGACCAGGTCGAGCTGCATGGGGTCGATGTGCAGGTAGGGCTGCCCAACCTTGCCGGCGAGCCATTGGCACAGGCTGTCCAGGTGCAGGTGCTGGCCGGGGTTGCGGCGGTCCTCGATGTGCAGGGCGGCGATGGTTTCGAGCGGGTGGCGGCCAGGGTGGGTGGCGGCAGCCCCGAGTACCCGCTGGGCGTCGTTGGCGGTGAGGTGCTGCTCGGCCTGCAGGGCATTAAGCAGTAGCGTCAGGTCGAGGGCGTGATCGTCCTTGGTGTGCATGATGGCGTCCGTGCCAGATGATAAGTGCCTGGCAAGGCTAGCCGGGCAGGGTCATATCAGGATCAAAAAAAGGTTTCGAAGTCTTGCTGCGCCTGATCAGACCGCTGCCATCTCCATGCGCGCCTGATTTTCCAGGCTGACCTCCCCGACACACACCAGATTGCGCAGCTTCTGAGCGATGACCTCGGCTCGATGCCAACTGAGCCCGCCAATGTCGATTGCGATGTCGAGCAGGTCATCGTGCTGGCTGACATGCACGCTGTGCGGTGTGAGGAACTGCAGGGCGAACAGGTTGAGTACCCGGCACAGGCTGTCTGGCTCGGCCTCGGCCTGCAGGCAATAGCGCACGGTGCTGTGGCTGGCGTGGGCTGCCCAGGCATCGCTACGGGGAAAGGGGCGTTCGAGTGCGTTCATGCTGGTCTCCACGAATGTGGAAGAAATTGTTACAGGTTTAAGCTGGCATTTTTTCGCTATGATTCGATCATTTTTCGGTAATCACGAAGAGATTTATTCGTAAATATCAGCTTAAGAGGATTGATCATGCTGAGCGAGTTGGACGCCTATGACCGACGCATTCTCGAACTGCTGCAGGCGGATGCTTCGCTGTCGAGCGCGCAGATCGCCGAGCGGGTAGGGCTGTCGCAATCGCCTTGCTGGCGCCGCATACAACGGATGAAGGAGGAGGGCATCATTCGTGGGCAGGTGACCTTGCTCGACCGCAAAAAGGTGGGCCTGAACACGCAGATTTTCGCCGAAGTGAAACTCAACGCCCACGGCCGCTCCAACTTCACCGAGTTCACCGAGGCGATCCGCGGCTTTCCAGAAGTGTTGGAGTGTTATGTGCTGATGGGGTCGGTGGATTTTCTGCTGCGCATCGTCACGTCGGACATCGAAGCCTATGAGCGCTTCTTCTTCGAAAAGCTGTCGAACGTGCCGGGCATCCAGGAGGTCAATTCGATCGTGGCGCTGTCGGAAATCAAATCCACCACCAGCCTGCCACTGATGCGGTGAAGCCATCGCCGGCAAGCCGGCTCCCACAGGGATCACTGGAGTCTTTGTGGGAGCCGGCTTGCCGGCGATGGCAGCGCTATGCAATCAAACCTTGAGCAGATGCTTCCAGCCACGGCTCTGATCGATCGCCCGAGCCTGCTCGATACGCGCTTCAAGCAGCTCGTCAGGCTCTTCGCCCAGCGGTTGCTCCGCCAGCTCGTGCAGCTTTTTCAGGTCGCCGTACAGGCGGTCCATCTGCGGCGCTTCCAGCACCTGGCGCGCATGGTGCAGCCAGGCCAGCAGCTGCTCGATACGCGGCAACTGTTCGGCCAGGTCTTCCGGGCGCTGGGTGTACAGCGGCAGTTTCAACGCACGGCCTTCTTCGCCCAGCAGGTGCGCCAGCCAGCTTGCCAGTTGTGCTTTGCCCTGACGCTCGCCACGGCCCTTGCGTTCCACGGTCCAGGTACGGGCCAGCAGCCAGCGCGAGGTTTCCAGGGAGAACTGGCCCCAACGCACGTCTTCCAGCTCATCGACGAACTGCTCGGGGGCAGCGCGACGGATGTCTTCGTCATCGTTGCCGGCTTGCACCAGCGGGCGCCAGTCTTCCAGCAGCGCGTCGAGGCTGGCGCGCAGTTCACGGGTGGTGGCCCGAGGTGCGGCCTGGCCCAGGCTGCTGACCAATGCGCGCAGCTCGCCCAGGCACTGCACCCAGTCCTGCAGCAGGCGCCAGTGGCCATTGTGGCGATACTGCTCGGCCAGGCGCTGGCTGCTGCCCAGCAACTGCCAGGCCAGGGCGGTGAAGGCCTCGTCCAGGGCCATTTCAGCGTTCAGTTCCGAGCTCGGCAGGCTCAGCTCGTAGCTGTCCGGCTCCAGCAGGCGGTAGCCGCGCTCGGCCTTGCTGATGTCGCAGGGCATCAATGGCAGGCTGGCGGCCAGCTCGGCGGCCAGCTCCAGCAGCGCTTCGGGAGCGCCTTCACGCAGCTCCAGTTCCAGTTCGCAGATTTCTTCCTTTTGCTTGCCGGCTATCACGAAGCCCTGGTCCAGCGCGGCTTCGATCACCACCTTGCTCTTGCCACGGCCCCAGGCGATTTCCGCGTACTCGCGGGTGAAGTCGGTGGTGAACAGCGGCTTGATGGTTTTCTTGTCCAGTTCGGCCAGTTGCTCGGGCCAGCAGGTGGCATCAAGCTTTTTCAGGTCGAGCTTGACCTTGTCCAGGTGCCACTCGTACTCGTTGCGCTCGGACAGGCCGGCGACGCTCTGGCCACGGCACTTCAGGGTCTGGATGACGTCCTCGCCATCGCGGCGCAGGCGCAGGGCGACACGGGCGGCGGCAAGGTCACGCTCGGGGGTGTCGAAGTACTGGTTGAGCAGTTCGCGGGTCTGCCAGCCGGACTTGTTGCGCTTTTTCAGCAGAGGGTGCTCGCGCAGGGCGGCGAGGGTATCGCGGCTGGCGCGGAGCTTGAGTTCGGTTTCTTTGTGCATCGCAGGCTCGAAGGGAGGGCGTGATAGCCGTGCAGTCTACAGGACTGGGCCGGCAACGGTTTATTCCTTACGGCGGATGGCCCTATGATGGGCAACGCTTCCGAGGAGTACGCGCATGCCGTTGCCCACGCTCAAAGACCAGTTTGCTGCCTTGATCGCCGCGCCCTCGGTCAGTTGCACCCAGCCTGCGCTGGACCAGTCCAATCGCCAGGTCATCGACCTGCTGGCGAGCTGGCTCGGTGACCTGGGTTTCCATTGCGATATCCAGCAAGTCAGCCCAGGCAAGTTCAACCTGCTGGCCAGCCGTGGCACCGGCCCTGGAGGGCTGGTGCTGGCCGGGCATAGCGACACGGTGCCCTACGACGAACAGCTGTGGGCCAGCGACCCGCTCAAGCTGAGCGAGGTCGACGGTCGTTGGGTAGGTCTTGGCAGCTGCGACATGAAGGGCTTCTTCGCCTTGATCATCGAGGCTGTGATCCCTTTGCTCGAGCATGACTTCAAGCAGCCGTTGCTCATCCTCGCCACTTGCGACGAAGAAAGTTCGATGTCCGGCGCCCGTGCCCTGGCCGAGGCAGGGCAGCCGTTGGGCCGCGCGGCGGTAATTGGCGAGCCTACGGGCCTGAAGCCTATCCGCATGCACAAAGGCATCCTGATGGACCGCATCGACATCCTCGGGCGCAGCGGCCATTCGTCGGACCCGAGTCTCGGTCATAGCGCCCTGGAAGCCATGCATGCGGTTATGGGCGAACTGATGGGCCTGCGCCGGCAGTGGCAGGATACCTATCGCAACCCGCAATTCAGTGTGCCCACGCCGACCATGAACTTCGGCTGCATCCACGGCGGCGACAACCCCAACCGCATCTGCGGGCAATGCGCCCTGGAGTTCGATCTGCGCCCGCTGCCGGGCATGGATGTAGAGCAGCTGCGCCAAGCCATTCGCGCAAAACTGCAACCGGTGGCCGAGCGCCACGAAGTTCGCATCGACTATGCACCGCTGTTCCCCGCCGTGCCGCCGTTCGAGCAGGCCGCCGATACCGAGCTGGTACAGGTGGCCGAACGCCTTACCGGGCATCGGGCCGAAGCAGTGGCGTTCGGTACCGAAGCGCCTTATCTTCAGCAGCTTGGTTGCCAGACCATCGTGCTGGGGCCTGGCGATATCGCCTGTGCCCACCAGCCCGGCGAATACCTTGAAATGTCACGAATCGAGCCTACCGTGCGTCTATTGCGTGACCTGATCCGGCACTATTGCCTCCAGTAAACGTCCACCCTGTTGATTCGTTCTTGCCTAGAGGAGACCGCGCGTGACCGCAAGCCTGTTCCGACGATGATCCTGAACGCCGTGTCATCTACCGTTCTCCGTCCACTTTATCCACAGGCCCTGTCATGCCCGATTACGTCAACTGGCTGCGTCATGCCTCCCCGTACATCAATGCCCATCGCGATTGCACCTTCGTGGTCATGCTCCCCGGCGATGGGGTAGAACACCCGAACTTCGGCAACATCGTCCACGACCTGGTGTTGCTGCACAGCCTGGGCGTGCGCCTGGTGCTGGTGCATGGTTCGCGCCCGCAGATCGAAAGCCGCCTGGAGGCCCGGGGCCTGACCCCGCACTACCACCGCGGCATGCGCATCACCGATGCCGCCACGCTGGACTGCGTGATCGATGCGGTCGGCGCCCTGCGCCTGTCCATCGAGGCGCGCCTGTCGATGGACATCGCCGCTTCGCCGATGCAGGGTTCACGGCTGCGCGTAGCCTGCGGCAACCTGGTGACCGCTCGCCCGATCGGTGTGCTCGAAGGCGTGGATTACCACCATACCGGCGAAGTGCGCCGCATCGACCGCAAGGGCATCAGTCGGCTGCTCGATGAGCGCTCCATCGTGCTGCTGTCGCCTTTGGGTTACTCGCCCACCGGTGAGATTTTCAATCTGGCCTGCGAAGACGTGGCCACCCGCGCCGCCATCGAGCTGGGTGCCGACAAGCTGCTGCTGTTCGGTGCCGAGCCTGGCTTGCTCGACGAGCACGGCAAGCTGGTGCGCGAACTGCGGCCGCAGCAGATCGCGCCGCATCTGGCGCGCCTGGGCAGCGATTATCAGGCCGAGTTGCTGGATGCGGCTGCCGAGGCGTGCAAAGGCGGCGTGGCGCGCAGCCATATCGTCAGTTATGCCGAAGACGGCGCCTTGCTTACCGAACTGTTCACCCGGGGCGGTGGCGGTACGCTGGTGTCGCAGGAACAGTTCGAAGTGGTGCGCGAGGCGACCATCGAGGATGTTGGCGGCTTGCTGGAGCTGATCAGCCCGCTGGAAGAGCAGGGCATCCTTGTACGGCGCTCGCGTGAAGTGCTGGAGCGGGAGATCGAGCAGTTCAGCGTGGTCGAGCGTGAAGGCATGATCATCGCCTGTGCGGCGTTGTACCCGATTGCCGATTCACAGGCCGGTGAGTTGGCGTGCTTGGCCGTGAGCCCGGAGTACCGCCATGGCAGACGCGGGGATGAGCTGCTCGAGCGCATCGAGGGCCGCGCGCGGGCGTTGGGCTTGAATACCTTGTTCGTGCTTACCACGCGGACCGCGCACTGGTTCCGTGAGCGGGGCTTCACGCCCAGTGGCGTGGAGCGGCTGCCGGCGGCGCGGGCGTCGCTGTACAACTACCAGCGCAATTCGAAGATTTTCGAGAAACCGTTGTAAGTCTGCACCGGCCCTATGGCCGGCAAGCCGGCTCCCACAGTGATCACGCCTAACCATTGTGGGAGCCGGCTTGCCGGCGATAGGGCCGGTAAAGCCCGCACATTCCCCGAAATGAAAAACGCCGCCCTGATGGGCGGCGTTTTCACTTACACAGTGTGCAGATACCAGTTGTACTCGAGGTCGGAGATCGAATGCTCGAATTCCTCCAGCTCGCTCTCCTTGCACGCGACGAAGATGTCGATGTACTTCGGATCGATGTACTTGTTGAGGATCTCACTGTCGTCCAGCTCGCGCAGGGCATCGCGCAGGTTGTTCGGCAGGCTCTGCTCCAACTGCTCGTACGAGTTGCCTTCGATCGGCTCGCCTGGCTCGATCTTGTTGGTCAGGCCATGGTGCACGCCAGCCAGCACGGCAGCCATCATCAGGTACGGGTTCGCATCGGCACCCGCCACGCGGTGCTCGATGCGCACGGCATCCGGCGAGCCGGTGGGCACGCGCAGGGCCACGGTGCGGTTGTCCAGGCCCCAGCTCGGCGCGTTCGGTACGTAGAACTGCGCGCCGAAACGGCGGTACGAGTTGACGTTCGGGCAGAGGAACGCCATGGACGCGGGCAGGGTCTCGAGCACACCGCCGACAGCGTGACGTAGCGCGGCGTTCTGCTCGGGATCCTCGCTGGTGAAGATGTTGTTGCCATCTTTGTCCAGCACGGAAATATGAACATGCAGGCCGTTGCCTGCCTGGCCCGGGTAGGGCTTGGCCATGAAGGTAGTGTCCATTTCATGGTCGTAGGCGATGTTCTTGATCAACCGCTTGAGCAGCACGGCGTAGTCACAGGCCTTGAGCGGGTCGGCAACGTGGTGCAGGTTGACTTCGAACTGCGCCGGGGCGCTTTCCTTGACGATGGCGTCAGCCGGGATACCTTGCTCTTTGGCACCCTCGAGGATGTCCTGGAGGCAGTCTGCGTATTCGTCGAGGTCGTCGATCAGGTACACCTGGGTCGACTGCGGGCGTTTGCCGGAGATTGGCGAGCGTGGTGGCTGCGGGCGGCCATTCACGTTCTCCTGGTCGATCAGGTAGAACTCCAGCTCGAACGCGGCGCAGATGGTCAGGCCCATGTCGGTGAACTTGCTCACCACCTGGCGCAACACTTCGCGTGGGTCGGCGAAGAACGGCTCGCCTTCGATTTCGTGCATGGTCATCAGCAGCTGCGCGGTCGGGCGCTTCTGCCAGGGTTCGTTGGAGAGGGTGCCAGGGATCGGGTAGCAGATGCGGTCGGCATCGCCGATATCCAGGCCGAGCCCGGTGCTTTCGACGGTGGAACCGTTGATGTCGAGGGCGAAGAGGGAGGCCGGCAGGTTGATGCCTTTCTCGTAAACCTTGTGGAGGCTGGTGCGCTCTATGCGCTTGCCACGCACCACACCATTCATATCTGCAATCAGAAGGTCAACGTAGAGAACCTCAGGATGTTCCTTAAGGAACGCGTTCGCTTCGTTAAGCTGAACGGCACGCGGGGGTACCGACATGATGCAACACCTTTGTTGTTAAAAATATCAATCAAGGGGGGCTTGCAGGACCAGTCAATCGAAAAGCCCTACTGATGTCAAGCCAACCCCATGATGCCCTGAAATGGCACATCGACGGCAGATTTGCTGCATATCGGGGCGTGCCATTATCCGCTATTTCCGTTGCTCAGGGCTATCTCCGACATGCCGTGTTTTATTTTTTACGGAGGTGTTGTGTAAAAAAATGAACAAGGCTAAGCTCGGGTTCAACCCAGAACACAATAATACGAGGGTCACATGGTCCGCTTGTCGCGACCTGAAAGCGCTGCCTATGCAGTGCGCTCGGGTATACCTGCCATTCCTGCAAGCTTCAATCGCGCTGTGGCCGCCCTGGCCGCAATAATTGACGCTGTGCGCGCCCGGACCTCACCTCGTAGCATCATTTCGCTGCGCTTCTTGTCTTCCTGCCTTTCGAACTCATTACGGACTCGCTGGTTTCCAGTGTATCCACTGTGCTCCTGCGTGGGTGTTTTTGCTTTAGCAATCCACTCCATCCAGAATCAATGCGCGGACCACATTACCTCCTGAGGTATCTATGAGTAACAACCTCGACCAGCTCACCGATTGGTTGAAAGAGCACAAGATCACCGAAGTCGAATGCCTGATCAGCGACCTGACCGGCATTACTCGCGGCAAGATCTCGCCGACCAACAAGTTCATCGCCGAAAAAGGCATGCGCCTGCCCGAAAGCGTGCTGCTGCAGACCGTGACCGGCGATTACGTCGACGACGACATCTATTACGAACTGCTCGACCCGGCCGACATCGACATGATCTGCCGCCCTGACGAAGACGCCGTGTTCCTCGTGCCTTGGGCCATCGAGCCGACCGCGCAGGTCATCCACGACACCTACGACAAGAAGGGCAACCCGGTCGAGCTGTCGCCGCGCAACGTCCTCAAGAAAGTACTCAAGCTCTACGCCGACAAGGGCTGGCAGCCGATCGTCGCGCCGGAGATGGAGTTCTACCTGACCAAGCGCAGCGAAGACCCGGACTTCCCGCTGCAGCCGCCGGTGGGCCGGTCGGGCCGCCCGGAAACCGGCCGTCAGTCTTTCTCCATCGAGGCCGCGAACGAATTCGACCCGCTGTTCGAGGACGTCTACGACTGGTGCGAACTGCAGCAGCTCGACCTCGATACGCTGATCCACGAAGACGGCACGGCGCAGATGGAAATCAACTTCCGTCACGGCAATGCCCTGCACCTGGCCGACCAGATCCTGGTGTTCAAGCGCACCATGCGCGAAGCCGCCCTCAAGCACAACGTGGCCGCCACCTTCATGGCCAAGCCCATGACCGGCGAGCCGGGCAGTGCCATGCACCTGCACCAGAGCGTGGTCGACGCCGCCACCGGCAAGAACATCTTCAGCAACGAAGACGGCAGCATGAGCGAATTGTTCCTGCACCACATCGGTGGCCTGCAGAAGTTCATCCCCGAGGCTCTGCCGCTGTTCGCGCCCAACGTCAACTCGTTCCGCCGCTTCCTGCCGGACACCTCGGCACCGGTAAACGTCGAGTGGGGCGAGGAGAACCGTACCGTCGGCCTGCGTGTGCCGGATGCCGGCCCACAGAACCGCCGCGTCGAGAACCGTCTGCCGGGCGCCGACGCCAACCCGTACCTGGCCATCGCCGCGAGCCTGCTGTGCGGCTACATCGGCATGGTCGAAGGCATCGCGGCCAGCGCCCCGGTCGTTGGCCGTGGCTACGAGCGACGCAACCTGCGCCTGCCGCTGACCATCGAAGACGCCCTGGAACGTATGGAAGTCAGCCGTGCGCTGACCCAGTACCTGGGCAAGAAATTCATCACCGGCTACGTCGCTACCAAGCGCGCCGAGCATGAGAACTTCAAGCGTGTCATCAGCTCCTGGGAGCGTGAGTTCCTGCTGTTTGCTGTGTGATCAACCCCTGAGGCCGCCCAACGGCGGCCTGCGGACCCTGGAGAAGCACATGAGCGTCAAAAACCCGCAAACCCGTGAATGGCAAACCCTGAGCGGCGAGCACCACCTTGCACCTTTCAGTGATTACAAGCAGCTGAAGGAGAAGGGGCCGCGCATCATCACCAAGGCGCAGGGCGTGCATTTGTGGGACAGCGAGGGGCACAAGATCCTCGACGGCATGGCCGGCCTGTGGTGCGTGGCGGTCGGCTACGGCCGTGAAGAGCTGGTGCAGGCTGCCGAGAAGCAGATGCGCGAGCTGCCGTACTACAACCTGTTCTTCCAGACTGCCCACCCGCCGGCACTGGAGCTGGCCAAGGCCATCACCGACGTGGCGCCCGAGGGCATGACCCACGTGTTCTTCACCGGCTCTGGCTCCGAGGGCAACGACACCGTGCTGCGCATGGTGCGTCACTACTGGGCGCTCAAGGGCAAGCCACAGAAGCAGACCATCATCGGCCGCATCAACGGCTATCACGGCTCCACCGTCGCTGGCGCAAGCCTGGGCGGCATGAGCGGCATGCACGAGCAGGGTGGCCTGCCGATCCCGGGCATCGTGCATATTGCGCAGCCGTACTGGTTCGGCGAAGGCGGCGACATGACCCCGGACGCATTCGGTGTCTGGGCTGCCGAGCAGTTGGAAAAGAAAATTCTGGAAGTGGGCGAGGACAACGTCGCCGCCTTCATCGCCGAGCCGATCCAGGGCGCCGGGGGTGTGATCATTCCGCCTGATACCTACTGGCCGAAGATCAAGGAAATTCTGGCCAAGTACGACATCCTGTTCGTCGCCGACGAAGTGATCTGCGGCTTCGGCCGTACCGGCGAGTGGTTCGGTTCCGATTACTACGACCTTAAGCCCGATCTGATGACCATTGCCAAGGGCCTTACCTCCGGTTACATCCCCATGGGCGGTGTGATCGTGCGTGACACCGTGGCCAAGGTGCTCAGCGAAGGCGGTGATTTCAACCACGGCTTCACCTATTCCGGCCACCCGGTGGCTGCCGCGGTAGGCCTGGAAAACCTGCGCATCCTGCGCGACGAGAAGATCGTCGAGCACGCTCGCACGGAAGTGGCACCCTACTTGCAAAAACGTCTGCGGGAACTGCAGGACCACCCGCTGGTGGGCGAGGTTCGCGGCCTGGGCCTGCTCGGCGCGATCGAACTGGTCAAGGACAAGGCCACCCGCAGCCGCTACGAAGGCAAGGGCGTGGGCATGGTGTGCCGCAACTTCTGCTTCGAAAACGGCCTGATCATGCGCGCGGTAGGCGACACCATGATCATTGCACCACCCCTGGTGATCAGCCACGCGGAGGTCGACGAGCTGGTGGAAAAGGCGCGTAAGTGCCTGGACCTGACGCTCGAAGCGATCCGGTGAGCCTTTGCTAGGCTAGCGTTGTGACATTAGTTGGTTACAAGGGGCTGCTTTCCTTGAAACAGCGCCTTGTAACTTGCCAGACTAGCGACTGTTTCAGTCGCCCAACGCGTGTACTGCGGGACCTGGCAGCTGAACGGATGGCAAATCAAAAAAATCTGGAGCATGACGCATGAAGAAAATGGGCAAGACGTTGCTGGCCGCCGCCCTGATGGGTGCCATGGCGACCGCAGTTCAGGCTGAAGACAAGGTATTGAACGTCTACAACTGGTCGGACTACATCGCTCCGGACACCATCGCGAAGTTCGAGAAGCAGACCGGCATCAAGGTCAAGTACGACGTCTTCGACAGCAACGAAACCCTGGAAGCCAAGCTGCTGGCAGGCAAGTCGGGTTATGACATCGTCGTGCCGTCCAACAACTTCCTGGCCAAGCAGATCAAGGCGGGCGTCTACGAGGAGCTTGACCGCTCCAAGCTGCCGAACTGGAAGAACCTCGACGAAGACCTGCTCAAGGCCGTTGGCGATGCCAGCGACAAGGGCAACAAGCACGCCTTCCCGTACATGTGGGGCTCGATCGGCATCGGCTACAACCCGGAGAAGGTCAAGGCCGCGCTGGGTGTGGACAAGATCGACTCGTGGGACGCCGTGTTCAAGCCTGAGAACATCGCCAAGCTCAAGAGCTGTGGCGTGAGCTTCCTGGATGCCCCGACCGAAATGCTGCCGGCTGCACTGCATTACCTGGGCAAGCCGACCAACAGCACCAGCAAGGAAGACCTGAAGGCTGCTGAGGATCTGTTCCTCAAGATCCGTCCTTCGATCACCTACTTCCACTCGTCCAAGTACATTGGCGACCTGGCCAACGGCAACATCTGCGTGGCCGTCGGTTACTCGGGTGACGTCGAGCAGGCCAAGGCCCGTGCCCACGAGGCTGGCGACAAGGTCAAAGTGGACTACATCATTCCGAAAGAAGGTGCCGGTACCTTCTACGACATGGTTGCCATCCCCAAAGATGCCGAACACAAGGAAGCTGCCTACAAGTTCATGGACTTCCTGATGCAGCCGGAAGTCATGGCCGAGATCACCAACGCCGTGCGCTTCCCGAACGGCAACGCCGCTGCCACCCAGTTCGTGGACAAGGCCATCACCAGCGATCCGAGCATCTACCCGCCAGCTGAGGTGAAGAAGCAGCTTTACGCGATTACAGCCCCTGAAACTGCTGCCCAGCGTGCTATCACCCGCAGCTGGACCAAGATCAAGTCGGGCAAGTAAGCCCGATGCAGCACCTCTGGGCCGGGCTTTTCCGGTCCAGAGCCAGTGAATGGCAATTGATGATTGCGGCATCGAAGCTGCGAAGGTAAGTTGCGCGCCGGTTTTGCCTGCGCGGCAGCACTGCGCCGTTACCAAGGCACTGATTGTGAGGACCACCCACTTGTCTATTTCTGTATTACGCAAGGCCTTGATGGCTGGAGCGGGCCTGACGCTGGCATGCAGCGTCCAAGCGGCGCCTACGGTGCATTTCTACAACTGGTCGGACTACATCGGCCCGAACACCCTCGCGGATTTCGAAAAAGCCACCGGCATCAAGCCCGTGCAAGACGTGTTCGACTCCAACGAAACCCTGGAAGGCAAACTGCTGGCCGGCAACACCGGCTATGACGTGGTCGTGCCGTCCAACCATTTCCTCGGCAAGCAGATCAAGGCGGGCGCGTTCCAGAAGCTCGACAAGAGCCTGCTCCCCAACTATGGCAACCTCGACCCGGCGCTGATGAAACGCCTGGAAAAGAACGACCCGGGCAACCAGTACGCCGTGCCTTACCTGTGGGGCACCAACGGCATCGGTTACAACGTCGACAAGGTGAAGGCCGCGCTGGGCGTGGACACTATCGACTCCTGGGCCGTGCTGTTCGAACCCGAGAACATGAAGAAGCTCTCCAAATGCGGCGTGGCCTTCCTCGACTCGGCAGACGAAATGCTTCCGGCGGTGCTCAACTACATGGGCCTGAACCCCAACAGCACCGACCCCAAGGACTACGAAAAGGCCGAGAAGAAGCTGCTGGCAGTACGCCCGTACGTGACCTACTTCCACTCGTCCAAGTACATCACCGACCTGGCCAACGGCGACATCTGCGTCGCGGCAGGTTTCTCCGGCGATGTGTTCCAGGCCAAGGCCCGCGCCGAAGAGGCGAAGAAGGGCGTGAACCTGGCCTACGCGATTCCCAAGGAAGGCGGCAACCTCTGGTTCGACGTGCTGGCGATCCCCAAGGACGCCAAGAACGTCAAGGAGGCCCACGCCTTCATCAACTATTTGCTGAAACCTGAGGTTATCGCCCAGGTCAGTGATTACGTCGGTTACGCCAACCCGAACCCCAAGGCTGGCGACCTGATGGACCAGGCCGTGAGGACTGACGCCGCGGTATACCCACCGCAGGAAGTGCTGGACAAGATGTTCGTCAACAGTGAGTTGCCGCCCAAGGTGCAACGTTTGATGACCCGCAGCTGGACCAAGGTCAAGTCGGGCAAGTAACAATCCAGGCCCGCCACTGACGCAGCGGCGGGCAACAAAATCTTGTTGGGAGTTTCACTCATGGCAGTTGCCTCCGGTGCCTATAAGAAAGCCCTCGAGGGTGGCCAGCAACCCAAGCAGGTGCTGGTCAAGATCGACCGGGTCACAAAAAAATTCGACGAAACGGTAGCCGTGGACGATGTGTCCCTGGAAATCCGCAAAGGCGAGATCTTCGCCCTGCTGGGTGGCTCCGGTTCTGGCAAATCGACCTTGCTGCGTATGCTGGCTGGCTTCGAGCGTCCGACCGAAGGGCGGATTTTCCTCGATGGCGTCGACATCACCGACATGCCGCCCTACGAGCGGCCGATCAACATGATGTTCCAGTCCTACGCCCTGTTCCCGCACATGACCGTGGCGCAGAACATTGCCTTCGGCCTGCAGCAGGACCGTATGCCCAAGGCCGAGATCGACGCCCGTGTGGCCGAGATGCTCAAGCTGGTGCACATGACCCAGTACGCCAAGCGCAAGCCGCATCAGCTCTCCGGTGGCCAGCGCCAGCGCGTAGCCCTGGCCCGCTCACTGGCCAAGCGCCCGAAACTGCTGCTGCTCGACGAGCCCATGGGTGCGCTGGACAAGAAGCTGCGTTCGCAGATGCAGCTGGAGCTGGTGGAGATCATCGAGCGCGTGGGTGTGACCTGCGTGATGGTGACCCACGACCAGGAAGAGGCCATGACCATGGCCCAGCGCATCGCCATCATGCACCTGGGCTGGATCGCCCAGATCGGCTCGCCGGTGGACATTTACGAGACCCCCACCAGCCGCCTGGTGTGCGAGTTCATCGGCAACGTCAACCTGTTCGAGGGTGAAGTGGTCGACGACGCCGAAGGCCACGCGATCATTGCCAGCCCGGAGCTGGAGCGCAAGATCTACGTGGGGCACGGCATCACCACCTCGGTGGAAGACAAGCACATCACCTACGCCCTGCGCCCGGAAAAGCTGCTGGTGACTACCAAGCAGCCGGAGTTCGAGCACAACTGGTCGCGCGGCAAGGTCCACGACATCGCCTACCTCGGCGGCCACTCGGTGTTCTACGTCGAGCTGCCGAGCGGCAAGGTGGTGCAGTCGTTCGTCGCCAACGCCGAGCGCCAGGGCACCCGGCCAACCTGGGGCGATGAAGTGTACGTGTGGTGGGAAGACGACAGCGGCGTGGTACTGCGGTCATGAAACTTCGCAAGCTCAAGCGAGCATTCCAGCGTCTTACCCCGGAGGGGCGGCACTTGGTGATCGGCGTGCCGTTCATCTGGCTGTTCCTGTTCTTCATGCTGCCATTCTTCATCGTATTGAAGATCAGCTTTGCCGAAGCCGACGTGGCGATCCCGCCGTATACCGAGATCTACAGCTACGTCGAGGACAAGGTCCAGCTGGTGCTGAACCTGGCCAACTACGGGCTGTTGACCGAGGATGAGCTGTACATCTCGGCCTATCTGGGTTCGCTGAAGATGGCCTTCTTCAGCACCCTGCTGTGCCTGCTGATCGGCTACCCGATGGCGTACGCCATTGCCAACGCCAAGAAGGAAACCCAGACGGTCCTGCTGCTGCTGATCATGATGCCGACCTGGACCGCGATCCTGATCCGCGTCTACGCATGGATGGGCATTCTCAGCAACAACGGCCTGCTCAACGCCTTCCTGATGTGGATCGGCCTGATCGACCAGCCGCTGCAGATCCTCAACACCAACCTGGCGGTGTACATCGGTGTGGTCTATTCGTACCTGCCGTTCATGATCCTGCCGCTGTTCGCCAACTTGGTGAAGCACGACCAGAGCTTGCTCGAAGCGGCCTCGGACCTGGGTTCGAGCACCTTCAACAGCTTCTGGAAGATCACCGTGCCGCTGTCGAAGAATGGCATCATCGCCGGCTGCATGCTGGTGTTCATCCCGGTGGTGGGCGAGTTCGTGATTCCTGAACTGCTCGGCGGCCCGGAAACCCTGATGATCGGCAAGGTGCTGTGGCAAGAGTTCTTCAACAACCGTGACTGGCCGGTGGCTTCCGCCCTGGCAGTGGTGATGCTGGCAATCCTGATCGTGCCGATCCTGCTGTTCAACCGCAGCCAGGCTAAAGAAATGGAGGGCAGAGCATGAAGCGCTTCGGTTTCTCAAAGCTGATGCTGGTGCTCGGCTTGCTGTTCATCTACCTGCCGATGTTGATCCTGGTGATCTACTCGTTCAACGCCTCCAAGTTGGTGACGGTGTGGGGCGGCTGGTCGGTGAAGTGGTACGTCGGCCTGCTCGACAACACCCAGCTGATGGGTTCGGTGATGCGCTCGCTGGAAATCGCCTGCTACACGGCGGTGGCTGCAGTCGCATTGGGCACCCTGGCGGCCTTCGTGCTGACCCGGGTCACCCGCTTCAAGGGCCGCACGCTGTTCGGTGGCCTGGTCACCGCGCCGCTGGTAATGCCCGAGGTGATTACCGGCCTGTCGCTGTTGCTGCTGTTCGTGGCCATGGCGCAGATGATCGGCTGGCCGCAGGAGCGTGGCATCGTCACTATCTGGATCGCCCACACCACGTTCTGCGCAGCCTATGTGGCGGTCGTGGTGTCGGCGCGCCTGCGTGAGCTGGACCTGTCGATCGAGGAAGCGGCGATGGACCTGGGTGCCAAACCGTGGAAAGTGTTCTTCCTGATCACCATCCCGATGATCGCGCCTTCGCTGGCGGCGGGCGGCATGATGTCGTTCGCCCTGTCGCTGGACGACCTGGTACTGGCCAGCTTCGTGTCCGGGCCGGGTTCGACTACCTTGCCGATGGAAGTGTTCTCTGCGGTGCGCCTGGGCGTGAAGCCGGAGATCAACGCGGTGGCCAGCCTGATCCTGTTGTCGGTGTCGCTGGTGACCTTCTTTGTCTGGTACTTCAGCCGCCAGGCCGAAGAACGTCGTCGCAAGGCGATCCAGCAAGCCATCGAGGAAGGTGCTGCGGCCAACGTGTCTCAGCCCCAGGTCAAGCGCCCGACGCCGGCGGCTGCGTCTGTCTGATTGACTCCAAAGGGCCGCATTGCGGCCCTTTCTGGTTGTTGGTCACGAGATTGAGCGCCGCTCGATCTGCGCATCACCCTATAAACCCAGCCAAGCCCCTCAGATCCTGATCCCCATCAGTGTCGTTTATCGAACCCTGAACTACGCTGACAGTCGCATCTCACAAATCATTTGTGCGCAAGCTAGGAGCCTGCATGAGGGTGACGCGTCCACTGTTACTAGCAGGCATGGGTCTGCTGTACCTGCTGACCGGCTGTAGCAAGGAGCAACCCCCGGAACCGAAGCCCCGGGTCGGGGTGCTGCAGGTTCAGCCCACCGACTTCGCGGCCCGGGTCACCCTTACCGGGGATGTTCAGGCACGGGTACAGACCGACTTGTCGTTCCGTGTGGGCGGCAAGATCATTTCACGCAGCGTCGATGTGGGCGATCACGTCAAGGCCAACCAGGTGCTGGCGCGGCTCGATCCCAAGGACCTGCAAAACAACGTCGACTCGGCCAAGGCCGAAGTGTTCGCCGCCCAGGCACGGGTGACGCAGACCAGTGCGGCCTTCGTGCGGCAACAGAAACTTCTGCCCAAGGGCTACACCAGCCAGAGCGAATACGACTCCGCCGGAGCATCGCTGCGCAGCAACCAGAGCGCGCTCAAGGCCGCCCAGGCGCAACTGGCCAATGCCAATGAACAACTGAGCTACACCGCCCTGGTGTCCGAAGCCGATGGCGTCATTACCGAGCGCCAGGCCGAGGTCGGCCAGGTGGTGCAGGCGACCATGCCGATCTTCACCCTGGCACGCGACGGCGACCGCGATGCGGTGTTCAATGTCTACGAATCACTGCTGGTCGCCCCGCCCAGCGAGGCAGGTGTGATCGTCAGCCTGCTGGACAACCCCAAGGTCCAGGCCCAGGGCTTCGTCCGCGAAATTACCCCCACGGTGTCTGCGCAAAGCGGCACGGTGCAGGTCAAGGTGGCCTTGCGCAACGTGCCCCAGGCCATGCAACTGGGTTCACCGGTGACCGCCACCGCCAATGCCCAGGGGCGCCCGAGCATCGAGCTGCCCTGGGCGGCACTGACCAAGGCTGTGCATGAGCCCGCCGTATGGGTGGTGGGCGAGGGCGACAAGGTCGAATTGCGCAAGGTCCAGGTCACCCGTTACCTCACCGGCAAGGTTGTAATCGCCCAAGGCGTCAAAGACGGCGAAACCGTCGTGGTCAGTGGCGGCCAGCTGTTGCATCCGGGCATGGAAGTGGAAAAGGTCGATGCCAAGGATGGGGGGGCTGCACCATGAAGCGGATGATCTGTGTGCTCGCCACTGGCTTGCTGCTGACGGCCTGCAGCCAGGAAGAGGCGCCGCCCGAAGCCGTACGGCCAGTGCTTTCGACCCTGGTCGAGGCCCAGGCCCAGTCGCAGCTGGGGCGCTTCGCCGGCAGCATCCAGGCGCGTTTCGAAAGCACCCTGGGCTTTCGTGTAGCGGGGCGTATCGCCCGCCGCTGGCTCGACGTGGGCGCCCAGGTCAAGCCAGGCGACACCCTGGCCACGCTCGACCCGACCGACCAACAGAACCAGCTACGTGCCGCCGAGGGCGACCTGGCCAAGGTCCAGGCGCAGTGGATCAACGCCCAGGCCAATGCCCGCCGCCAGCAGCAGCTCTATGACCGTGGCGTGGGTGCCCAGGCACAGTTGGACATCGCCCAGACTGACCTCAAAACCACCGGCGCGAGCCTGGAGCAGGCGCGTTCGGCGGTAAGCCAGGCCCGCGACCAGCTCGACTACAGCACCTTGCGCACCGACCATGCGGCGGTCATCACCGCCTGGCAGGCAGAAGCCGGGCAGACGGTCACGGCAGGCCAGCCGGTAGTAACCCTGGCCCGTCCTGATATCAAGGAAGCGGTCATCGATCTGCCGATCGGCATCGCCGAAGCCTTGACCAAAAACCTCACCTTCACCGTCGCCTCGCAGCTCGACAACAGCATCAACACCACCGCCACCCTGCGTGAGCTGGAGCCCCAGGCCGACGCCGCCACCCGTACCCGACGCGCCCGCCTGACCCTGGCCAGCACCCCCAGTGCCTTCCACCTGGGGACCGCGATCAGCGTCACCCTGACTTCGGCCATTTCCCCGCGTAGCGAGCTGCCCTTGACTGCACTGTTGGAACGCGACGGCAAGACGCAGGTGTGGGTGATCGACCCGCAGCAAAAAACGGTTGCCACCCGCGACGTGGCATTGATCGAGCGTACGGCCGACAGCATCGTGCTGGCGTCCGGCGTACAACCCGGCGAGCGTGTGGTCACTGCTGGCGTCAACAGCCTCAAGCCCGGCCAGAAGGTCACATTCGACGAGGATGCACAATGAAAGGAAGCTTCAACCTCTCCGAATGGGCACTGCGCCATCAGTCTTTCGTGTGGTACCTGATGTTCGTTGGCCTGCTGATGGGCATTTTTTCCTACTTCAACCTGGGGCGGGAGGAGGACCCGTCGTTCACCATCAAGACCATGGTGATCCAGACCCGCTGGCCAGGCGCGACCCAGGACGAAACGCTTTACCAGGTCACCGATCGCATCGAGAAGAAGCTTGAGGAGCTCGACTCGCTCGATTACACCAAAAGCTACACGCGCCCCGGCGAATCCACGGTCTATGTCTACCTGCGAGACACCACCAAGGCGGCCGACATCCCGCAAATCTGGTACCAGGTGCGCAAGAAGATCCAGGATATCCGTGGCCAGTTCCCGCAAGGCATACAGGGGCCGGCGTTCAACGACGAGTTCGGCGACGTGTACGGCTCGATCTACGCGTTCACTGCCGACGGATTGACCCTGCGTCAATTGCGCGACTACGTGGAACAGGCCCGCGCCGAAGTGCGGGAGGTGCCCAACATCGGCAAGATCGAGCTGGTCGGTACCCAGGACGAAGTGCTCTACCTGAAGTTTTCCACCCGCAAGCTGGCGGCCCTGGGCATCGATCAGCGCCAGGTCATGCAGGCCCTGCAACAGCAAAACGCAGTAACCCCTGCCGGGGTGATCGAGGCAGGTCCCGAACGCATCTCGGTGCGCACCACCGGGCAGTTCGCCTCGGAGAAAGACCTGCAGACGGTCAACCTGCGCATCAACGACCGCTTCTTCCGCCTCAGCGATATCGCCGATATCGAGCGCGGCTACGTCGATCCGCCTTCGCCGATGTTCCGCTACAACGGCCAGACCGCCATCGGCCTGGCGATCGGCATGAAGGCGGGCGGCAATATCCAGGTGTTCGGCGCGGCGCTGAAGAAGAAGATGGACAGCGTCGTCAACGACTTGCCGGTGGGCATTGGCGTGCACACCGTGTCGGACCAGGCGGTGGTGGTGAAAGAGGCTGTTGGCGGCTTCACCAGTGCGCTGTTCGAAGCGGTGGTCATCGTGCTGGCGGTGAGCTTCGTCAGCCTGGGCGTTCGCGCCGGGCTGGTGGTGGCCTGTTCGATCCCGCTGGTGCTGGCCATGGTCTTCGTGTTCATGGAATACAGCGGCATCACCATGCAGCGGATTTCGCTGGGTGCGCTGATCATCGCTCTGGGCCTGCTGGTGGACGATGCGATGATCACCGTGGAGGTGATGGTCACACGCCTGGAAATGGGCGAGAGCAAGGAACAGGCGGCCACTTTTGCCTACACCTCCACGGCCTTCCCCATGCTTACCGGTACTTTGGTGACCGTGGCCGGCTTCGTGCCGATCGGCCTCAACGCCAGTTCGGCCGGTGAATACACCTACACCCTGTTCGCGGTGATCGCCGTGGCGCTGATCGTGTCCTGGGTGGTCGCGGTGTTCTTCGCTCCGGTGCTGGGCGTGCACATTCTCAAGGCCGACAAGCTCAAGGCCCACGAGGCCGAGCCGGGCCGGGTAGGGCGGGCGTTCGAGGGCGGGCTGTTGTGGTGCATGCGCAACCGCTGGCTCACCATCATCGGCACCGTGGTGCTGTTCGTGCTCTCGCTGGTGTGCATGCGCTTTGTGCAGAACCAGTTCTTCCCGTCTTCGGACCGACCGGAAATTCTCGTCGACCTCAACTTGCCGCAGAACGCCTCGATCGAGGAGACGCGCAAGGTGGTCGACCGCCTGGAGGCGCGGATCAAGGACGACCCGGACCTGGTGCGCTGGAGTACCTACATCGGCCAGGGCGCCATTCGCTTCTACCTGCCACTGGACCAGCAACTGCAGAATCCCTACTACGCGCAGTTGGTAATCGTCAGCAAGGGCTTCAAGGAGCGCACGGGCATGATAAAGCGCCTGCAGAAGCTGCTGCATGAGGAGTTCGTTGGCGTCGGCACCAACGTCCAGTCGCTGGAAATGGGTCCGCCGGTAGGGCGGCCGATCCAGTACCGGGTCAGTGGCAAGGACATCGACCAGGTGCGCAAGCATGCCATCGACCTGGCCACCCTGCTCAACAGCGACGAGCACATCGGCGAGATGATCTACGACTGGAACGAGCCCGGTAAGGTGCTGCGGATCGAGATCGCCCAGGACAAGGCGCGCCAGCTGGGGCTGTCGTCCGAAGACGTGGCCAACGTGATGAACAGCATCGTCAGCGGCGCACCGGTGACCGAGGTCAACGACAATATCTACCTGGTGGATGTGGTCGCCCGTGCCGTGGACAGCGAGCGGGGTTCGCCCGACACCCTGCAGAACCTGCAGATCGTCACCCCGAGCGGCACCTCGATACCGCTGCTGGCCTTCGCCACCGTGCGCTACGAGCTTGAACAGCCGCTGGTATGGCGCCGTGATCGCAAGCCGACCATCACCATCAAGGCGTCGGTCAACGGTGACATTCAGCCGACCGACCTGGTGGCCCTGCTCAAACCGAAGATCGACGAGTTCGCCAGCAAGCTGCCGGTGGGTTACGAGGTGGAAACCGGCGGTACAGTGGAGGAGAGTGCCAAGGCCCAGGGCCCGATCCGCAAGGTCATTCCGCTGATGCTGTTCCTCATGGCGACCTTCCTGATGATCCAGCTGCACAGCATGCAGAAGCTGTTCCTGGTGGTCAGCGTGGCCCCCCTGGGGCTGATCGGCGTGGTACTGGCGCTGGTGCCCACGGGGACGCCGATGGGCTTTGTGGCGATCCTGGGGATTCTTGCCCTGGCGGGCATCATCATCCGCAACTCGGTGATCCTGGTGACCCAGATCGACGAGTTCGAGGCCCAGGGGTATTCGCCCTGGGATGCGGTGCTGGAAGCCACCAACCATCGCCGCCGGCCGATCTTGCTGACGGCAGCGGCAGCCAGCCTGGGCATGATCCCGATTGCCCGCGAAGTGTTCTGGGGGCCGATGGCCTATGCCATGATCGGCGGCATCATCAGTGCAACGCTGCTGACGCTGTTGTTCCTGCCGGCGCTGTATGTGGCCTGGTACAAGATCCGCGAGCCGAACAAGGCCGAGTGACAGATAGTGTGACAAGCCCCTATCGCCGGCAAGCCGGCTCCCACAGGTACAGCACAGGTCTTGAAGCTTGTGCTGTACCTGTGGGAGCCGGCTTGCCGGCGATAGGGGCTCCCCAGAACAAGAAAAACAGTTATATAAACATTCTTAAACAGTATTTTTAAGAATATCTGCGCCTCACTACTATTGCTTTCAAGCCAGGCGCAAATCCCCTTCAAACCTCTGCCCGGCACCCTTGTTCAACAGGAGAACGAGCATGAGCGCATCGCTGCGAAGCATCGACGGTCAGGACGAAGCCACCATTCTGCGTGAAATCCAGAGCGCCCTGCGCGACCTGCGTTTCGGTGCGGTGGAGATCACCGTGCACAACGCCCAGGTCGTGCAGATCGAGCGCAAGGAGAAGTTCCGCCTGCAACAGCCCGGCAACAAGCCCGGCTGATACCGCCCCACCTTCACAACTAGAAAAATGCCAATCGGGAGCTTCACCATGTCCATCCGCCGTTATGCGCTCGCCGCCCTGGCCAGTGCCGTTTTTGCCGGTTCCGCCATCGCCAAGGACTACGAACTGCTGAATGTGTCCTACGACCCGACCCGCGAGCTGTACCAGCAGTACAACGCTGAATTCATCAAGCACTGGCAGCAGGCTCACCCGGATGACAAGGTGAAGATCCAGCAGTCCCACGGTGGCTCGGGCAAGCAAGGCCGTGCCGTGATCGACGGCCTGCGCGCCGACGTGGTGACCCTGGCCTTGGCAGGCGATATCGACGAAATCGCCAAGCTCGGCAAGACCCTGCCTACGGACTGGCAGAAGCGTCTGCCGGACGCGAGCACCCCATACACCTCGACCATCGTGTTCCTGGTGCGCAAGGGCAACCCGAAAGGCATCAAGGACTGGGGCGACCTGATCAAGAAAGACGTCTCGGTCATTACCCCGAACCCGAAAACCTCCGGCGGCGCCCGCTGGAACTTCCTGGCCGCCTGGGCTTACGGGCTGAAGTCCGGTGGCAGTGAAGACAAGGCCAAGGCCTACGTGCAGGAGCTGTTCAAGCACGTGCCGGTGCTCGATACCGGTGCCCGTGGCTCGACCATCACCTTCGTCAACAACGGCCAGGGCGACGTGCTGCTGGCTTGGGAAAACGAAGCCTTCCTGGCACTGAAGGAAGACGGCGGCGCCGACAAGTTCGAAATCGTAGTGCCTTCGCTGTCGATCCTGGCAGAGCCACCGGTGGCCGTGGTCGACAAGAACGCCGAGAAGAAGGGCAACGAGCAGATCGCCGAGGAATACCTCAAGCACCTGTATAGCCCGGCTGGCCAGAAGATCGCTGCCGAGAACTTCTACCGCCCGCGTGACGAGAAAGTCGCTGCCGAATTCGGCAAGCAATTCCCGAAACTGGACCTGGTCACCATCGACAAGGACTTCGGTGGCTGGAAGACTGCACAGCCGAAGTTCTTCAATGATGGCGGTGTGTTCGACCAGATTTATCAGGCCCAGTAAGCGGGCGTGGAGAAGCGGGGCCGCGTCGCGGCCCATCGCCGGCAAGCCGGCTCCTACAAGGTTCACCGCTGACCTCCTGTGGGAGCTGGCTTGCCGGCGGTGGGCTGCGCAGCAGCCCCAGGATTCAGAAGCTTGCACCGGCCCGGGATTTGTCCCGGGCTTCGTGCGTTCAACCAGGGATATTTATGTCACGTCGCATTTCCCCCGTCATACCCGGCTTCGGGCTGACGCTGGGCTACACCTTGGTGTACCTCAGCCTGATCGTGCTGATACCGCTGGCCGCCATGTTCGTGCATGCCGCGCAGCTCACCTGGGAGCAGTTCTGGAACGTCATCAGTGCCCCGCGGGTGATCGCCGCGCTGCAACTGAGTTTCGGCACCGCCCTGTTCGCCGCCATCATCAACGGTGTGATCGGCACCCTGCTGGCCTGGGTGCTGGTGCGCTACAACTTCCCCGGGCGCAAGGTCATCGATGCAATGATCGACCTGCCCTTCGCCTTGCCCACGGCCGTTGCCGGTATCGCCCTGACCGCGCTGTATGCGCCTTCGGGCTGGGTCGGCCAGTTCGCCACCGATCTGGGATTCAAGATCGCCTACACGCCCCTGGGCATCACCCTGGCGCTGACCTTCGTCACCTTGCCGTTCGTGGTGCGCACGGTGCAGCCGGTGCTTGCCGACATCCCGCGTGAGGTCGAAGAAGCCGCCGCTTGCCTGGGCGCGAAACCCCTGCAGGTGTTCCGCCACGTGCTGGCGCCGGCCCTGCTGCCGGCCTGGCTTACCGGCTTCGCCCTGGCGTTCGCCCGTGGCGTGGGGGAGTATGGTTCGGTGATCTTCATTGCCGGCAACATGCCGATGAAGACCGAGATCCTGCCGCTGCTGATCATGGTCAAGCTGGATCAGTACGACTACACCGGCGCCACCGCCATCGGCGTGTTGATGCTGGTGGTTTCCTTCATCCTGCTGCTGCTGATCAACCTGCTGCAGCGCCGTATCGAAACCCCTTGAAGGAGGCCCGGCTATGTCCAGTTCATCCCTGAGCGCCAGTGCCGCCGCCAATGCCGCGCGGCGTGGCAGCACCACCTCTCGGCGCATTCTGATCGGCCTCGGCTGGCTGGTATTCGCGCTGTTCCTGCTGCTGCCGCTGGTGATCGTGGTTTCGCAGGCATTGAAGAACGGCTTCGGCACCTTTTTCGAAGCCATCTTCGAGCCCGACGCCTTGTCGGCGCTGAAGCTGACCCTGCTGGCCGTGTTCATTTCGGTGCCGCTGAACCTAGTGTTCGGCGTAAGTGCCGCCTGGTGCGTGAGCAAGTACACCTTCCGTGGCAAGAGTGTGCTGGTGACCCTCATCGACCTGCCGTTCTCGGTGTCGCCCGTGATTGCCGGCCTGGTCTATGTGCTGATGTTCGGTGCCCAGGGCCTGTTCGGGCCGTGGTTGCAGGATCACGACATCCAGATCGTGTTCGCCCTGCCGGGCATCGTCCTGGCGACCATTTTCGTCACCGTGCCCTTCGTTGCCCGTGAGCTGATTCCGTTGATGCAGGAGCAGGGCACGCAAGAAGAAGAGGCCGCACGGCTGTTGGGCGCCAACGGCTGGCAGATGTTTTGGCACGTGACATTGCCCAACATCAAATGGGGCCTGATCTACGGCGTGGTGCTGTGCACCGCCCGGGCCATGGGCGAGTTCGGCGCGGTGTCGGTGGTGTCCGGCCACATCCGTGGGGTCACCAACACCTTGCCGCTGCACGTGGAGATCCTCTACAACGAGTACAACCACGTCGCGGCCTTCAGCGTGGCCAGCCTGCTGCTGATCCTGGCGCTCTTCATCCTGCTGCTCAAGCAGTGGAGCGAGAACCGTATTAACCGCCTGCGCCATAGCGCCGCGGAGGAATGATTCATGTCGATCGAAGTTCGTAACGTCAGCAAGCGCTTCAACAGCTTCCAGGCCCTGGACAATATCAACCTGGATATCCACAGCGGCGAGTTGGTGGCCCTGCTCGGCCCCTCCGGCTGCGGCAAGACTACCCTGCTGCGCATCATTGCCGGCCTGGAAACGCCAGATGACGGTAGCATCGTGTTCCATGGCGAGGATGTGTCCGGCCATGATGTGCGAGATCGCAACGTCGGTTTCGTGTTCCAGCACTACGCCCTGTTCCGCCACATGAGTGTGTTCGACAACGTCGCCTTCGGCCTGCGCATGAAGCCCAAGGGCGAGCGCCCGAGCGAGAGCAAGATTGCCGAGAAGGTGCATGAGTTGCTGAACATGGTGCAGCTCGACTGGCTGTCCGACCGCTATCCCGAGCAACTTTCCGGTGGCCAGCGCCAACGTATCGCCCTGGCGCGCGCGTTGGCGGTGGAGCCCAAGGTGCTGCTGCTCGACGAGCCATTCGGTGCCCTCGATGCCAAGGTGCGCAAGGAGTTGCGCCGCTGGCTGGCGCGGTTGCACGAAGACATCAACCTGACATCGGTGTTCGTGACCCACGATCAGGAAGAGGCCATGGAAGTCGCGGACCGCATCGTGGTGATGAACAAGGGCGTGATCGAGCAGATCGGTTCGCCGGGCGAGGTGTACGAGCAGCCGGCCAACGATTTCGTCTACCACTTCCTTGGCGATTCCAACCGCCTGGCCTTGAGTGAAGGGCAGCACGTGCTGTTCCGTCCGCACGAGGTGTCGCTGTCGCGGCATGAGACCGAGGGGCACCATGCTGCCGAGGTGCGGGATATTCGCCCGCTGGGCGCGACCACTCGGGTAACGTTGAAGGTGGAAGGGCAGAGCGAGCTGATCGAGGCCGAGGTGGTCAAGGACCACGACAGCCTGACCGGGCTGGCGCGAGGGGAGACGCTGTTCTTCAGGCCGAAGGTGTGGCAGAAGGTGGCGGATATCTGAGCCCGCTGTGAATGAAGAACCCGGGCATGGTCCCGGGTTTTTTATTGGCTGTCCGTTGGCTGGGGCTGCTTTGCAGCCCATCGCCGGCAAGCCGGCTCCCACAGGTGCAGCGCTGATCTGTGTGGGAGCCGGCTTGCCGGCGATCGAGGGCAAAGCCCTCGCAGCAATCCCATGCCTTGCACGAATATTTCAAATGCCTCGAATGCATGCTGCGTTCCCCATTCGCCCCAAACCCGCGAACGGCGCGGCTTTGCAAGATCTAGAAAAATTCTATATTCACAAATGATCTAGCTTTAATTTTAAACATTACTTTAAGAGATAAGCCTCTGGCCCCGATGATTCAGGCACACACCTGATTCAAGAACCCCCAGGAGTTTGATCAATGGGTAATGTCCAGACGGCCGTCAGGGCCTACGACCAGCCATGGCGCCCGGCACCGGGTGACCTGGTCGAGCTTGGACGGACGCTACGCCTGCCATTGGGCCAATTGCGCCTGCAACGCACCCCGGTCAGTGGCCTCAAGCGCCGCGACAAACTGGCCCTGGGCCTGTTGGTACTGGCGCTGCATGGCGCGGCAGCCTACTGGGTCAGCCAGACGCCGACGCCCGCGCTGCCCGTGGTGCCACCGCAGATTCCACCGATGACCATCGAGTTCGCCGCCCCCGCGCCGCCCGTGGTTGAGCCGCCACCGCCCGCCCCGGCACCGCCGGTGGTCGAGCCGCCACCGCCGGTGGTCGACGAGCTGGCTGCCAAGCCCAAACCCAAACCAAAACCGCTGCCCAAGCCTGTGGCCAAGCAGCCACCCAAACCACAGCCCAAGCCAGTTGAAGCGCCGCCCCCTGCGCCAGTCGCGACACCGGCACCGCCCGCGCCACCCGCGCCAGCGCCAGTCACGCCACCTTCGGCCAGCGCCGCCTACCTGAAGAACCCTGCGCCGGAATACCCGCAGATGGCCCAGCGCCGGGGCTGGGAAGGCACCGTGCTGCTGCGGGTCGAGGTGCTGGCCAGCGGCAAGCCGGGGCAGATCCAGATTCAAAAAAGCAGCGGCCGCGACGCACTTGACGCCGCCGCGCTGGCCGCGGTCAAGCGCTGGAGTTTCGTCCCCGCCAAACAGGGCGATGTGGCCCAGGCTGGCTGGGTGAGCGTGCCGATCGATTTCAAGCTTCGTTAACTTTTTCGCAGAACACAGGAAGACATCACCATGAGCCTGCTGGCATCCCCCCTCGAATCCGTTGAAAGCGCAGTCATCTGGCTGCTGGTCGGTTTTTCCATTGCCACCTGGGCGCTGGCCCTGGTCAAAGTCGTGCAGTTCGCGCGGCTCAAGCGCCAGGACAAACGCTTCCACCAGCAGTTCTGGGCGGCGTCGAGCCTGGACTCGGCTGCCGAAATCAGTCACGAGTCGCCTGGCCCGGCGGCCCGTGTCGCGCAATCCGGCTACGCCGCGATTGCCGTCGGAGATACCCAGGCCAGCGACCTGAGCCACGCCATCAACCACCAGGACCGCCTCGAGCGGGCCCTGCGCCAGCAGATCGTGCGTGAGCGTCGTTCGCTGGAAACCGGCCTGGCAGTCGTAGCCAGTATCGGCAGCACTTCGCCCTTCATCGGTCTGTTCGGCACGGTGTGGGGCATCATGGAGGCCCTCAAGGGCATCAGCGCGGCGGGTTCGGCCAGCCTTGAAACCGTTGCCGGCCCGATCGGTGCGGCGCTGGTGGCGACCGGCGTAGGTATCGCCGTCGCAGTACCTGCGGTGCTGGTCTACAACTACTTCCTCCGACGCCTCAAGCTCACCGCCGCCGACCTCGATGATTTCGCCCACGACTTCTACAGCCTGGCGCAGAAGAGTGCCTTCCGCGTGTTGGTGCACCCGGCCGTGAACAAGGCCCAGCCTGGATTCACTCAGCCTGTGAAGGAGGCTTCCTGATATGGCCTTTTCGACCCAGGACAGCGACGAAGTACTGAGTGAAATCAACGTGACGCCCTTGGTAGATGTGATGCTGGTGTTGCTGGTGGTGTTCATCGTCACCGCGCCGTTGCTGACCAACGCCATTCCCATCAACCTGCCCAAGACCGAAGCCGTGGCCCCGGTAGAGCAGAAGGACCCGCTGGTGGTGAGCATCGACGGCAGCGGCAAGCTGTTCATCAACAAGGACGAGATCCAGCCGGAGCTGCTGGAGACCAACCTCAAGGCAGCCAAGGACAAGGACGCCCAGGTACGCGTGCAGCTTCAGGCCGACGACGGCGTGAACTACGGCGAAGTGGCACGTGCCATGGCGGCCATCGAACGCGCCGGGATCAGTAAGCTGGCGGTGATCACCGCGCGCTGACCGGCATACCTTCTTCAGGCAAGTGCTTAGGGCCATATCTCTTGGCAGGGGATGGCCCTTTTTTTATAGGTGAAATCTGTTGTGAGTGCTGTGCGAATCCCTGTGGGAGCCGGCTTGCCGGCGATAGGACCACGCGCTTCAATATCTATTATGGTTATTAACAAATAGCTTCTTATTCCTTTACTGATATAACTCCCGCCCTATACTGGACCCCAAGCACGCAAACTTACTGGAGGCGTCCCCATGCGCAATGAGTCGATTCGTTACCTGATTGTGCCGGGCTGGCAGGGATCGCCAGACAACCATTGGCAAAGTCACTGGCAGCGCAGCCTGCCCAACAGTGCCCGGGTCGAGCAACACGACTGGTTGACCCCGCAGCGCCAGGACTGGGTGCAAGCGTTGGAGCAGGCCATCGCCGCCGAACGCTCGCCGGTGATTCTCATCGCTCACAGCCTGGGTTGCATCACCGTTGCCCATTGGGCAGCGCAGGCCAGCCCGGCATTGCTGCGCCTTGTACGCGGTGCCCTGCTGGTGGCGCCGGCGGATGTCGAGCGCCCGACCTGCGCACCGGCCTTGCGCAACTTCGCACCGATTCCGATGCAGGCATTGCCATTCCCGAGCCAGGTAGTCAGCTCGGACAACGACCCCGCCGTCAGCGTGCCGCGCGCGCTGTACCTGGCCCAGGCCTGGGGCGCCGAAGCGGGGCTGCTGAGCAATGCCGGGCACATCAACGTGAAGTCCGGGCATGAACGTTGGGAGCAAGGTTTCGCCTACTTGTATCGCCTGCAAAGCCGGGTTGAGCAGCGCGCGCTGCGTCGCGCCTGATCCACCCCTACCGATCACCTTTGCCTGACGCCCGGCCACCCACAGCCCGGGGCGGGAGCTACGCATGACCTTTCAAAACCCTTTTGGCCAGCCGCTGCTGACCTTCCCTGAACTGGACAAGAGCCCGCTGAGCATCCGTGCCAAGGCCCTGGTGTTCATCGACCCGCGCTCGCAGCAGTTGCGCCAGGCACTGGAGCAGCTGGCGCCGCAAGGGTTGCCGGTATTGATCCGCGGCGAGACCGGCACCGGCAAGGAGTTGCTGGCGCGGCAGATCCACCGCGCCAGCGACCGTGCAGGCCTGTTCGTGTCGGTCAATTGTGCCGCCATCAGCCCGACCTACGCCGATGCCGAGCTGTTCGGTTACAGCGCTGGGGCTCAAGGGGGCACTGCCAGCAGCCGCGCCGGTTGGTTCGGTTCGGCCAATGGCGGCACCTTGTACCTGGACGAAATCGCCGACCTGCCACTGGAGATCCAGGGCAAGCTGCTGGCAGCGCTGGAAAACCGTGAGGTCACCCGGGTTGGCGCGCAGCAGCCGCAGGCCGTGGACGTTCGCCTGGTGGCCGCGACCAGCATCGACCTGGCGCGGGTCGTGCGTGCGGGCCGTTTCAACGAGCGCTTGCACCAATACCTGCTCGAAGGTGCGCTGGAGCTGCCGCCGTTGCGTGAACGGCGCGGCGATATTCTGCCGTTGGCCGAGTACTTCGTGGGCATCTATTGCGTGCGCCTGCAGCGACCGCTGCCGCTGATCAGCGAGGCGGCGCAACGCCTGCTTGAGGGCCATGCCTGGCCGGGCAACACTCGCGAGCTGGAGAACGTCATCCACTTCGCGTTGCTGGTCAATGACGGTGAAGAACTGCTGCCCGAGGATCTCGACCTGCCAGAGGTCGCGCGCTAGACGACGCTATAAGCAAATGCCGTAATGGCTATTTGTTTTTGGCATAAGCAGCGAATTAAAAGATATTGTTCCGGAATAAAAAATGTCGGTATTGTCCGCCTCACGCCCCCGGTGAACCGGTTGGGCAACCGACTTCAGCCATCGCCGATGGCTCAGATACAGAACAAGGACCACCATGAAGAAGACCCTGCTGACCACGGCCCTGGCCGCTGCCCTGTCGTTCTCCGGCCTGGCCGCCGCTGCCGAAAAACTGGTGGTCGCTGCCACTCCGGTACCCCACGCCGAGATTCTCGAACTGATCAAGCCTACCCTGGCCAAAGAAGGCGTGGACCTGCAGATCAAGGTCTTCACCGACTACGTGCAACCTAACGTGCAGGTCGATCAGAAGCGCCTGGACGCCAACTACTTCCAGACCCTGCCCTACCTGCAGAACTTCAACGAAGGCAAGGGCACTCACCTGGAAACCGTGGTCGGCGTGCACGTCGAGCCCTTCGGTGGCTACTCGAAGAAGGTCAAGAGCCTGAACGAGCTGAAAGAAGGCGCCACCGTTGCCATCCCTAACGAAGGTAGCAACAGCGGCCGTGCCCTGCTGCTGCTGCAGAAGGCCGGCCTGATCACGCTGAAAGACCCGAAGAATGCCCTGGCCACGCCGAAAGACATCGCCGAGAACCCGAAGAAGCTGAAGTTCCGCGAGCTGGAATCGGCCATGCTGCCGCGTGTACTGGATCAAGTCGACCTGGACATGATCAACACCAACTACGCCCTGGAAGCGGGCCTGAACCCGGCCAAGGATGCGCTGGTGATCGAAGGTGCCGACTCGCCTTATGTGAACTTCCTGGTAGCACGCCCGGATAACAAAGACAGCGAAGCGATCCAGAAGCTGGCCAAGGCGCTGACCAGCCCTGAGGTGAAGGCATTCATCGCCAAGAAGTACAGCGGTGCGGTACTGCCGGCGTTCTGATCGACGCCTGCATCGCTCTGACATGAAAAACGCCGACGCATTGTGCGTCGGCGTTTTTGTTTGTGGTGAGCTTTACCGGCCTCATCGCGGGTAAACGCGCTCCTGCAGTGACCGCGCCAATCCGGAGCAGTGGCAGGGTTGATCGGGGCCGCTTTGCGGTCCCGGGAAGCTCACCGGTTACGCGGTAGCCAATTCAGCAGAAACGCATTCACCACCTGCGGGTTCTCCAAGCTGGAGATATGCCCCGCATTCGGAATCTGTGCCGCCAGGCAGCCAATGATCCGTGACATTTCACCCGACTCCTCAGGAGGCCGCGGAATATCCTGGTCGCCACACAGCACAATGGTCCGCTCTCCCGGCAATTCAGCCAGCCGCGGCAGCAGGTCGGGCCTGCCGAAAATCACCCGGCCCAGTGGGTCCAGGCTTTGGCGAATGGTCTCGGTGCTGCTCGCCTTGAGGTCGGCGCGAAATCGCTCGCGAATTTCGGGCACGGTCTGCCCACCGGCATGGAAGAAAATCGGCACGATGATATCGAGCAGGGCATCGCTGAAACTGTCTGCAGCGCTCGCGGCATCCAGCAGGGCGAAGTACTTCAGGCGAGTCGCCTCGGGCTCCGCGCCCAGGTAGGTGTCCATCAGTACCAGGTGATCGATCCGCGTCGGATGGTCGGCGGCCAGTTCCGCGCCCCACATGCCGCCGACCGATAGGCCGACCAGGTGGCACTTGGGGATATCCAGCGCGTCCAGCAACGCCAGGTGCTGGCGGGCAAGGGCGCGCATGTCGGTGGTGGCGGCGGGTGGCGCAGCGGAATCGCCGTGCCCCCACAGCTCGGGCACGATCACCCGAAAATAGCGAGACAGTGCGTCGATCTGCGGTTGCCACATTGCGGCCGACCACAGGTAGCTGTGACCGAGCAAGACGGGGAAGCCTTGCCCCTGATCGACATAGCTCATGCGCGCGCCGTCGATTTCGATGAAGTTCTTCTGCATTGCCGTACCTTCAGAGGTAAAGGAGAGGTCTTAACGTGCCGGGTTCAAGCGTAACGTGCTCTGGGCTGGAATAACGCCCATTTGCGCTTTGGAATATCGCCCGTTTATGTAGTCCTCTGCCTGGTCGGCGTAATGACGGTCGAATGGGACCCCGCTTTGCCCGACCGGATTGCTGGTCAACGTTTGGCCTGCATCGGCAAAGTCGATCAGCCGCCGCGTCGAGGGGCCGTAGGTCACGGGCCACGGCGCCGGGCCGATCTTTGCCGAGAGGTTGTTGGGCACTTCATGGGTTCCCGGAGCTGCGAACGGGCCAACGTTGAACAGCAGGTTGAGCGGTTTCTTCACCCCCAGCGGATGGTTGTGCGTCAGGGTATGCGCTTTGCCCCACTGCCAATTGGACGGATCGTTGCCAAAGGTGTCGCGCAGGTGCTTGAGGCTTTGTTGCCAGGCCAGGCGAACGACACTGGTGCGGTCGCTGCGCTGATTCGAACCCCGGGTATTCCACCACGGTGACTGGGCATCGGCGGCCAGGCGCGGCAGCGCGGCATCGATGGCACGGGTGCTGATCAACACCGGGAACCAGGTGTCGCCCAGCTCGTCATGCAGCGCCGCATAGGCCAGGTCGTAGAGGAACTGGTTGAACAGCGTGGCGCTGGTGGAGTCCAGCGGATAATCGCCGCGCCAGGCCGCCAGTTGCTCGACCAGTTCTTTCTCCTCGTCGCCCTGGGCGACCTTGCGCAGGGTCGCCAGCAGCGGTGCCAGCGTGCGCGGGCCGTAGTCGCTGGCGGTATCGAGCTGAAGGGCCTGGCTATTCTGCGTGTCCCATTTCACGTCCGGGTTGGCCAGGTGGCGATCGAGCTGGCGCCCCCGGTCTGGCAAGTTGTAGTAACCCGGAATGGCTACCACGGCAGGCGGCTGGAAGTTGGCCGAGACGATATAGCCACTGGCCGGGTTTTCCTGCTGCGGGTTGACGCTGAACGGGTAGAAACCCAGTTTGTCGGCCTGGGCGCTGGCGCCGTCGAGGATGAACGCCGGATTGACCCCGTCTGGGCGAATGGGCAGCTGTGCGGCAGCCCACCAGCCGATATCACCACGGGCATTGGCCCAGACGAAGTTGAGCCCAGGCGCCTGCACCTTGGCCGCCGCCTCGCGCATCTTGGCCAGGGTATCGGCGCGATTGAGCTGGTAGAAACCGTCGAGGATCGGGTTTTCGGTCTCCAGGAACGCCCACCACATGGCGATGGGGGTAGTACCCGCAGTGGTGCCAAGTACCTCGTTGACGATTGGCCCGTGGGGTGAGCGGCGCAGGCTGATGCTGACAGGCTGCTCGCCCTTGACTGCAATCTGCTGATCGGTTTTTTCCAGCGTTCGCCATTGGCCATCGACCATGACCTGTTCGCTGTTGGCAGGGTTGGTCTTTTCTGCGATCAGGTCGACGTCGTCGTTCTGGAACATGGTCAGGCTCCAGCCGAAATCGCGGTTGTGTCCGAGCAGTGCGAACGGGTTGAGGGCCTGGAAGTAGCCATACAGGTTGAAGCCCGGGGCCGACAGCTCGGCCTCGTACCACACGGCCGGCACTGCAAAGCTGATGTGCGGGTCGCCCGCCAGCAATGGCTTGCCGCTGCGGGTGCGGCTGCCGGAAATGGCCCAGGCGTTGCTGCCCTCGAACTGCGCAATGCCGGCTTCGCTCAAGGCCTCGTGGCTGAGGCGGGCCAGTGCTTCCAGGCTCTGCCAGTCGGCTGTCGCCAGCGGGGTGGCCAGCGCACCTTCAGGCTGCCAGCCGAGGTCGAAGATCTTCAGGTACTGCGTGCCAAGCTGGTCGCGGATATAGGTGAGGGCGGGTTCGGTGCGGAAGGCGGCGGCGAAGCTGTAGGCGAGGTAGCCGGCGATGCTCAGGGTGTCTTCTGCGGTGAACGGCCTTGGCGTAATGCCGAGCAGGTCGAATTCCATGGGTTTGCGGTGGCCAGCCTGCCAGGCATTGATACCGTCGAGGTAGGCTTGCAGTGCTTGCCAGGCGGGTGATTGGCGATCCTGGCGCTGCACCATCAAAGCCGCTTGCTCGCGGATGCGCAGGCTGCGGAAGAGCTTGTCGGTCGGCAGCAGTTTGTCGCCCAGTACCTCGGCCAGTTCGCCTCGAGCCAGGCGGCGCATGATCTCCATCTGGAACAGCCGGTCCTGCGCGTGCACGTAACCGAGGGCGCGGTACAGGTCCTGTTCGCTCTGGGCCTGCACGTGCGGTACGCCGCGCGCATCGTAGCGCACGCTGACCGGCGCCTGCAGCCCGGCGATGGTCACCTCGCCCTCGCGCTGCGGCTGCTTGCTCTGCACGTACCAGTAACCGGCACCGGCGGCCACGGCTACCACTACCACGGCCAACAGGGTGAGGCTGCGTTTCATCGAGACTCCTTGTGCATTCGAGCGGAAACTGTGGTCCGATCATCGACGGATTCGCGAACAGAGCATAGCCCCCGACAGGAGTTTCCCATGTCCCTCAGCGAGAAACAGAAAATGCTCAGTGGCCAGCTCTACCACGCTGGCTGTCCCGAGCTGCAGGCCGAGCAGATCGCCAACAAGCACTGGATGCACCGCTACAACAACAGCGTCGAACTGCTCAACGATGCCCGCAATGGCCTGCTCGCCGAGCACTTCGGCCATGTCGGCGAAGGCACGGTGATCCGCCCGCCGTTCTTCTGCGACTACGGCTACAACATCAGCGTCGGCTGCAACACGTTCATGAACTTCAACTGCGTGATTCTCGACGTGCTGCCCGTGCAAATCGGCGACGACTGCCAGATCGGCCCGGCGGTACAGATCTACACCGCCGACCACCCGCTGGACCCCGATCTACGGCGCACCGGCCTGGAGAGCGGGCGACCGGTGAGCATCGGCAACAACGTGTGGATCGGCGGCGGAGCCATCATCTTGCCCGGCGTGACCATTGGCGACAACGCCGTGGTTGGCGCCGGCAGTGTGGTGACCCGTGATGTACCGGCAGGCGTGGTGGTGGTGGGCAACCCTGCGCGGGTGCGTCAGCCGGCCCAGGGGCAATAGCAGCCTACCGCCAGCGTGTTGGACGCTGTGACCTGACGGCCGTCGAGCAGTGCCTTGAGGATCGGTTCGATGAAGCTGTTGCTGGCGTTGCATACTGCGCCCTCGCTGTAGGGGCCGAAGTAGGCTAGGTTGCCCTGGCGATCCCAAATCGCCACGGCGGGTGATGCAGGCAGGTGTTCGCTGCCTGGTAGCTGGGCGATAGGCTGCAAGCTGCTGAGGTTGGCGGGCAACTGGCCGTGGGTACCCGGTTTCTGCACTACGTGGAAGGTTACGCCTTGGCGGGTGAACTGGCTGACCAGATCGCCCAGATGCTGCTGGTTGCCGACGTTGCACGGGCAGGTCGGGTCCCAGAAGTGCACCACGCGGATCGGGCCGGGGCCGGCGAGCTCGGTGGGCAGGTGCAGTTGGCTGCCGTCGAAGAAGGTGGTCTGGTTGTCGAAGGGGCGCAGGTAGCGAGATTGGAAGCTGGAGTAGGCCTGCCAGAGGATCGCGGCGCCCAGGAGCAAAGCGAGTGTGGTCAAGGCAGGTTTGACTAGTCTGGTCTGCATGTGTGTACGCGTGGGCCTTGTGGTGGGTTCGCGGGCCCTATCGCCGGCAAGCCGGCTCCCACAGGTACCAGGCGAGAAAGTGGTGATATCCCTGTGGGAGCCGGCTTGCCGGCGATAGGGCCGTGCTGGTGACACATGTCCCAAGCTTGCCATGATGAAGGCGAGAGCTGAATATCCCAAATCAATACTCGCTTCGCTGTGGATGTACCCCATGCCTGCTGCTTTTCACCCCGACCGCCTGCGCACGAGCCTTGCGCCCCTTGGCGCACGCCAGCCGTTGTCCACGCAAGCGCAGGATTATCAGCGCTTCTATGGTCTCGACCTGCCGGTGCAAAGCTGGCTGGGCGGCTTCAAGGGCGCGGGTTTCGAGCTGGTCGGGCAGGTGTGGGTGCCGAAGCAGCCGGTTGCGACCCTGTTTCTGTTGCACGGTTACTACGACCACATGGGCCTGTATCGCCATGTGATCGCCTGGGCCCTGAAGCTGGGCTATGCGGTCATCAGTTGTGACCTGCCGGGGCATGGCCTGTCCAGCGGCGAGCGCGCCAGCATCAGTGATTTCGCGTTGTACCAGCAGGTGCTGGATGCTCTGTTCGAGCAGGCGCAGCTGCTGGGCCTGCCACGGCCCTGGCATTTGTGCGGACAGAGCACAGGCGGTGCCATTGCCGTCGATCACTTGCTGCACAAGGGGGTTCAAAGCCCGATCGACGGCCAGACGATCCTCTTGGCGCCGCTGGTGCGGCCGCGCGCCTGGCGGTGGTCCAAGTTCAGTTATCGAGTGCTGCGCCACTTCGTCAGCGGTATCGAGCGGCGCTTCAGCGAGAACACCAATGACCCGACCTTCCTGCCCTTCCTGGAGGCCGACCCCTTGCAACCCCGGCGACTGCCAACGGCGTGGGTGGGAGCGTTGATGGCTTGGGTGAAACGTATCGAGGCCGCGCCTGCCAGCGCTCGGCGCCCATTGATCGTGCAAGGCGAGGCGGACGGTACGGTGGATTGGCCATACAACCTCGAGGTGCTCAAGGCCAAGTTCGATGAGCCGCAGATCCTGCTGCTGCCTGACGCCCGTCACCACCTGGCCAACGAGCTGCCGGGTATCCGCCAGCGTTATTTCGACTTCATCGGCCAGCGCCTGGGCTGACTACTTCAGGTCTGCGCCGTTCTGGCCGACCGCCAGGCCTGCGCGCACGGCGGCCACGGCGGCCTGGTAGTAGGCCTTGCCTTGCGGCGATTCGGCGAAGGTGGCGAACTCTTCGAGTTCGGCGTCGGACAGGTCGCGATAGACATACAGCAAGGTGTTGTTGAGGTCTTCGCCGATCTGGTTCATCAGCCGTTGCCGTTGCCCATCGAGCAGGCCCTGGGCTTGGCCGCCGCCGAACAGGCCGGGGATCATCGAACTCAAGCTGTCGGCAGCCACCCCGGCAATCGCCAGGCTGACTTCGGCACCCGCTTCGCGTGCGGGCAGGGCCTGTGCCAGGTGGCCGATGATCAGCGTGCGGTTGTCGCTGGCCTGCATCTTCGGCAGGCCTTTGGCATTCTTGGCCAGTTGATCCTTGCGCGTGGCCAGCAGTTCGGCGGCGACGATCTTGCGCCCCAGCGGAGACTGGAAGAAGGCCAGCGCCGGTGCCGGATCAGGCAGGGCGGCACGTAGTTGTGACTGGGCCCGCCGGTCCATGGCTTGGGCCTGGAAGCGTTGATTGCTGTTGTTGACCAGCGCCTGGTAGACCGCTGGCGGCAGGCTGTTGCGGTAGCGCTGCTGGGCGGCGCTCAGGGCGTGGCTGAAATGGGCGCGCTGATCGGGCCAGCCGGCAGCCTTGTACAGTTGATCGAGGCTGTCTGCCCAGACAGGCACGGTGCAGATCATCAGCAAAAACAGGGAAAACAGACGGCGCATTAAGGACTCCTGTCGGCAGGTGGCTATTGTCCGTGGCTAAATGCCGGTTTGTCGAGATAGGCGCGTGTTTCTCGGCCAAGTGGCGCTGTGCGAGTGCAGGGCTTATGGATATGATGCGCGCCATGCACATATCCCCTGAACACCCGATGCTTGCGGCCGTCGTCGACGATCTGGCCACCCATGGCTGGTCGCAGCAGGCGCTGTTCTTGCCTGCCGATCTGGTGCGCGCGCTGGCAACTGAATGCCGGCGCCGCGATGCCGAAGGCGAACTCAACCCCGCCGGGGTTGGGCGCGGTGTCGCCCAGGAAGTGCGCGAGGCCATCCGCGGTGATCAGATCCAGTGGATCGACCCTGGCCAGGCCGAAGCCTGCGACCAGTACCTGCAAGCCATGGATCAACTGCGCCTGGCCATCAACCAGGGACTGTTCCTGGGCCTTGAAGACTTCGAATGCCATTTCGCCCTGTACCCACCGGGGGCGTTCTACCGCCGGCACCTGGACCGCTTCCGCGACGACGACCGACGCATGGTATCGGCGGTGCTCTACCTCAATGAAGACTGGCAGCCCCAGGATGGTGGCCAGCTGCGCATGTTCCTGGCAGACACCGTGGAGCACGATGTGCAGCCGCTGGCTGGGACTCTGGTAGTGTTTCTGTCCGGCGAAGTGCCCCATGAAGTGCTGCCTGCCGGGCGTGAGCGGCTGTCATTGACGGGCTGGTTCAGGCGCCGTGGCAATGACCCGTTCTGACCTGCCCAAGGTGCTGGTCAGCGCCTGCCTGCTGGGGCAACCGGTGCGCTATGACGGGCGCAGCAGCGGCCATCCTGATCTTTTGCAACGCTGGCAGGCCGAGGGTCGCGTAGTGCCGTTGTGCCCGGAAGTGGCCGGTGGGTTGCCAACACCCCGGCCAGCTGCGGAAATTCCTGGCGGGCAGGGTGGTGCGGTGCTCGATGGCAATGCGCAGGTGCTGACGGTGGCGGGCAAGGATGTCAGTGCGGCCTTTCTGGCCGGGGCGCAGCAGGCGCTGGCGTTGGTGCGCCGGCATGCCATCCGCGTGGCGGTGCTCAAGGCTGGCAGCCCTTCGTGCGGTAACCGGTTGACCTACGATGGCACCTTCGGTGGGGTGAAGGTGCCGGGGGAGGGGGTGACCACGGCGTTACTGCGGCGCGAAGGTGTGCTGGTGTTCAGCGAGTTGGAGCTGGAAGAGGCGCAGCGGGCATTGGCTGAAGTGTGATGTTGACTGTGCTGGCGCTATCGCCGGCAAGCCGGCTTCTACATGGACAGCGTGGAACCCTGTGGGAGCCGGCTTGCCGGCGATAGGGCCGCTACGGTCAAGAAAGCCCTTACTGCCCGGTAGCCGTCTCCTGCACGCCCTTGAACCACTTCTGCTCAAGCTCCGACGTGTACCCCTTGTCCTTGAGCCGCTGCAGGGCGTTGTTCAATGCGCTCTTGAACGCCGGGTTGTCCTTCTGGAACGGGATCACGAACTTCTTCTCGCCGAACGGCTGGCTGACATCGAACGGGCCTTGCGCCTCGGCTGAACCACCAGCAGCACTAAAGGCCACATCGTACTTGCCACCTTCGACGCCCGGCAGCAATTCTGCCGCCTGCGCCTCGATGAATTCGGCGCGCAGGTCGAGTTCCTTGGCCAGCGCCTGGCCGAACTCGATCTCGAAACCGGTCAGGTGGTCATTTTCCTTGAACGCGTATGGCGGGCTATCGGCCTGCACGGCAATTCGCAGTTCGCCCCGGTCGGCGATTTCGTCTATCAGCTCAGCTTGAGCCAATGGCGTGATCAGTACTGCCAGCAGTACGCCTATGGTCGAACGCATCTAATGCCCCTTTTCTTTTTTGGCAGTTGAATAACTAACGCCGCAACTTTGTTCCCTCGTCGCGGTCGAGCGCAGCCTATGACCTTGAAGCCTTGGCGAGGTTTAACCCTAACTGAAATATTTCTCTTTGTGGGCTATGGTGAACTTCCGCCGCCGTCGATCTTTCTGGTTGCGGTCTTTAAGTGAATCACAGGAGAAGTGAATGAACAGCCTATTTTCGCGTGCTGCCGTTGCCGGTCTGCTGATGGGAGCCGCCGTAGTGGCCAGCGCCGCAGATGCGCTGAAGAGCCAGGAACCGCCCAAGGGCGCCGAGGTCTTCATCGTTTCCCCCAAAGATGGCGCAACGGTCGACAAGACCTTCACCGTCAAGTTCGGCATCAAGGGCATGAAGCTCAAACCAGCGGGTGACCAGACGCCACACACGGGCCATCACCACTTGCTGGTGGATGTGAAAGACAAACCTGCTGCCGATCAGCCACTGCCTACCAGCCTCATGCCAGAGAGCGGTGTAGCGCTGCCGGCCGGCCCGCAAGTGCTGCATTTCGGCAAGGCACAGACCGAGACCACCATTACCCTGACGCCCGGCAAGCACACCCTGCAACTGGTGCTGGGTGACCAGTACCATGTGCCGTTCAAGCCGATGGTCGAGTCGCAGAAGATCACGGTTACGGTCAAGTAACGTCAGTACATAAGCAGCAGCTAAAGAAAAGGGAGGCCACCAGGGCCTCCCTTTTTCATACAGCGGTCACACTCAGAACAGTACGCGCGAGCGGATGGTGCCCTTGACCTGTTGCAGCTTCTCTTGCGCAAGGTCGGAGTACTCGGCGTCGACGTCGATTACCACGTAACCGACTTTCTCGTTGGTCTGCAGGAACTGACCGGAGATGTTGATGCCGTTCTCGGCGAAGACTTTGTTGATCTCGCTGAGCACGCCCGGGATGTTTTCGTGGATGTGCAGCAGGCGGTGCTTGCCTGGGTGGGCCGGCAGGGCCACTTCCGGGAAGTTGACCGACGACACGGAGGTACCGTTGTCGCTGTACTTGACCAGCTTCTCGGCCACTTCCAGGCCAATGTTGGCCTGGGCTTCGGCGGTGGAACCACCGATGTGCGGGGTCAGGATCACGTTGTCCAGGCCACGCAGTGGGCTTTCGAACTCTTCGTCGTTGGAGCGCGGCTCGACTGGGAACACGTCGATAGCGGCGCCGATCAGGTGCTTGTCCTTGATCGCTGCGGCCAGGTGGTCCAGTTCGACCACGGTACCGCGGGCGGCGTTGATCAGGATCGAGCCCTTCTTCATCGCACGGATTTCTTTCTCGCCGATCATCCACTGGGTGGACGGCAGCTCAGGCACGTGCAACGACACGATGTCGGCCAGGCCCAGCAGTTCGAGCAGGCTGGTGACCTGAACGGCGTTGCCCAGCGGCAGCTTGGTCAGCGGGTCGTAGAAGTAGACCTGCATGCCAAGGCTCTCGGCCAGTACCGACAGCTGGGTACCGATCGAGCCGTAACCCACGATACCCAGCTTCTTGCCACGGATTTCGAAGGAGTTCGCCGCGCTCTTGATCCAGCCGCCACGGTGGCAGGAAGCGTTTTTCTCAGGAATGCCGCGCAGCAGCAGGATGGCTTCGGCCAGCACCAGTTCGGCTACCGAACGGGTATTGGAGTACGGCGCGTTGAACACGGCGATACCGCGGGCGCGGGCAGCTTCCAGGTCGACTTGGTTGGTGCCGATGCAGAAGCAGCCGACAGCGACCAGTTTCTTGGCGCAGTCGAAGATTTCTTCAGTCAGCTGGGTGCGCGAACGGATGCCGATGAAGTGGGCATCAGCGATCTTTTCCTTCAGCTCGGCTTCCGGCAACGAACCAGTGAGGTATTCGATGTTGGTGTAGCCGGCAGCCTTGAGGGTATCGACCGCGTTCTGGTGCACACCTTCAAGAAGAAGGAACCTGATCTTGCTCTTGTCGAGAGAAGTCTTGCTCATCTGCGTAAACCTGTATCCCGGAGAAAAAATGGCGAGGAGTGATGCTAGGCGCAGCGGCGGCCTTAGCATGAACAGCGGGAGGGCTATGCTAGCATACGCGACACAATCTGAGCTTATCCCGACAGGTGAAGAGTGCTCAGGGTGACTATGAATAAGTCGAGAGTTCCAGCGATGACCCACCCCGCGGTAATTGATGAACTGATGACCCTTGTCGACCCTGGCAAGGTCCTGACTGACGCGGCTTCGCTGGAAGCCTACGGCAAAGACTGGACCAAGCATTACCCGCCAGCGCCCACGGCCATCGTGTTTCCCAAGACTGTGGAACAGGTGCAGGCGATCGTCGGCTGGGCCAATCGCCATCATGTCGCGCTGGTGCCGTCGGGTGGTCGCACCGGGCTGTCCGCCGGGGCCGTGGCGGCCAATGGCGAGGTTGTCGTTTCCTTCGATTACATGAACCAGATTCTCGCTTTCAATGCCTTCGACCGCACCGTGGTCTGCCAGCCTGGCGTCATAACCCGCCAGTTGCAGAGCTTTGCCGAGGAGCAAGGCTTGTATTACCCGGTGGACTTCGCCTCCAGTGGCTCCAGCCAGATCGGCGGCAACATCGGCACCAATGCGGGCGGCATCAAGGTGATTCGCTACGGCATGACCCGCAACTGGGTGGCCGGGCTGAAAGTGGTCACCGGCAAGGGCGAGCTGCTCGAACTGAACAAGGACCTGATCAAGAACGCCACCGGTTATGACCTGCGCCAATTGTTCATCGGCGCCGAAGGCACCCTGGGCTTCGTGGTCGAGGCGACCATGCGCCTGGACCGTGCCCCGCGCAACCTCACCGCGATGGTGCTGGGCACGCCGGATTTCGACTCGATCATGCCGGTGCTGCATGCCTTCCAGGGCAAACTCGACCTCACCGCGTTCGAGTTCTTCTCCGATAAAGGCCTGGCCAAGATCATGGCGCGGGGCGATGTGCCGGCGCCGTTCGCCACCGACTGCCCGTTCTATGCCTTGCTGGAGTTCGAGGCCAGTACCGATTCGGTGGCCAATGAAGCGTTGGCCACCTTCGAGCACTGCGTGGAACAGGGCTGGGTGCTGGACGGGGTGATGAGCCAGAGCGAAACCCAGCTCAAGAACCTGTGGAAGCTGCGCGAATACCTGTCGGAAACCATCTCTCACTGGACGCCGTACAAGAACGACATTTCCGTCACCGTATCCAAGGTGCCGGCGTTCCTGCGCGACATCGACGCCATCGTCAGCGAGCACTACCCACATTACGAAGTGGTCTGGTACGGGCATATCGGCGACGGCAATCTGCACCTGAACATCCTCAAGCCCGAGCACATGAGCAAGGATGACTTCTTCGCCTCGTGCACCAAGGTCAACAAGTGGGTATTCGAGATCGTCCAGCGCTACAACGGGTCGATCTCTGCCGAGCACGGTGTGGGCATGACCAAGCGTGACTACTTGGGATACAGCCGCTCGCCGGATGAAATTGCCTGCATGAAGGCAATAAAGGCCGTCTTCGACCCTAACGGCATCATGAATCCGGGTAAGATCTTCGCTCCTGAATAAAAAGCAGCAAGCCTAGGAGTCGGCCATGAGTTACCAGCACCAGTACGTAGACGGCACGCGCATCCACTTCCCGCTGGGCAAGGTGGTGTGTATCGGCCGCAACTATGCCGAGCATGCCAAGGAACTGGATAACCCCATCCCCAGCGAGCCGCTGCTGTTCATCAAGCCGGGTAGCTGCGTGGTGCCGCTGGAAGGTGGCTTCAAGATCCCGACCGACCGTGGCTCGGTGCATTACGAGGCGGAAATTGCCGTACTACTGGGCAAGTCGCTGTCTCCTCATGCCTCCGAGGAAGAGGTGCTCGACGCCATTTCAGGCTATGCCCCGGCACTGGACCTGACCCTGCGCGACGTGCAGGCCAAGCTCAAGGAAAAGGGCCTGCCGTGGGAGCTGGCCAAGAGCTTCGATGGCGCCTGTGTGCTGCCACCGTTCGTGTCGGCTGCTGCCTTTGAGGATGTCACCGATATCCCGGTACGCCTGACCGTCAACGGTGAAGTGCGCCAGGATGGCAACAGCGCCATGATGCTCAACCCAATCGTGCCGATGATCCAGTACATGGCGCGGCATTTCTCGCTGCAGGCGGGGGATGTGATCCTCACTGGCACGCCGGCTGGCGTCGGGCCGTTCAATGTCGGCGATGAACTGGTGCTGGAACTGCCGGGTGTGAGCCGCTTCGAGAGCCGGGTGCTCTGATTCGGGGCCAGCCTTCTCCCCTTCCCGTGTGGCAGAGGGCTTGCCCATAATCGTGAAGACTGGTGCGAAACCCCTGTGGGAGCCGGCTTGCCGGCGATGAGGCCGGGCCAGGCACAGTTGGGCTGCCTGCCAGGGCCCTATCGCCGGCAAGGCGGCTCCCACAGGGGGGATCACGCAAAGCAAGCGGTTTACCGTTTTTTTCACAATCCATCCGGATAATGCGCCAACCTTCGCTCATTTCCCCAGGACCACCTCGCATGGCATCTCCCTCCAGCGCCCCTGCTTCCCCAAGGCCAAAACGCCGCTTTTATCTGCGCTGGCCCTTCGCCCTGGCCGTGGTGGCAGTGATCGGTTACGGCGTAGCGGTGGCCATGCACTGGGATGATCGCGGCCTGCTGTGGGTCAAGGAAGGTTTCGAGAGCAGCGCCGAGCGCAGCGAAAGCGTGTGGCTACCGGAATACCAGGTCGACATCGATGCCAAGCCCTTGCCGGGCATGGACGATGACGAAGCTTCGGACGTAGCGTTCAACCCACAGACCCGTACGCTGTTCGTGGTAATGGGCAAGAACCCCTTCCTCGTGGAGCTCAGCCTCGACGGCGATGTGCTGCGACAGATTCCTCTGGTGGGCTGGAACAACCCGGAGGGTATCGCGGTGCTCGAAGATGGCCAGCTGGCCATCACCGATGAACGACTGCACGACCTCACCGTGGTCAAGGTAGATGCGCAGACGCGAACGCTGAACCATGCTGACTTCCAAAGCCACGACCTGGGCCAGTCGGTAAAGAGCAACAAAGGTTTCGAGGCCCTGGCCTGGGATCCGATGCGCCAGCGCCTGGTGATCGGCGAGGAGCGACCGCCAAAGTTGTACACCTGGGCTACCGACGGGCGCAGCCCGCTCAAGGGTGACAAGCAGGCACTGGCCAACGAAGAGCTCGACGTGCGCAACCTCTCGGCACTGGCCGTCGACCCGCGCACTGGCCATCTTTTGGTCTTGTCTGCCGACTCCAACATGCTGCTGGAACTCGACGAGCAAGGTCAGCAAGTCAGCTTCATGACTCTGCTGGGCGGCTTCAATGGCCTCAAGGGCACGATTCCGCGCGCCGAAGGGGTGACCTTGGATGACCAGGGCAACCTGTACATGGTCAGCGAGCCCGCGCTCTTCTATCGCTTCAAAAAGAACGGGCAGTAGCTTCAGATCATTCTGACGCTGGGATTAAGCTTTACTTCATGCATCCATGGTTAGATTCGCCACCCCCTGAGCCGAGTCTGCCGTTATGCGTCGTTTTGCCCGCCTGCCAATGGTCCTCGCCCTAGCCGTGCTCCTGTTGATAGGCGTGGCCGGGCAGGAATTTCGCCTGTTCGAGCGAGCCTGGTTCAACCTCAAGACCTGGTGGCTGCCGGCCGAGCAAAGTATCGGCCTGGACCGTTATCGCGTAGTGGTCGAGGCGCAGCCCGTGGACGGTCTGAATGACGACCTTTCGGCGCTGACCTACGACCCGGACCGCAAGACCCTGTTCACGGTCACCAACGCCCGTTCGGAGCTGATCGAGCTGTCGCTCGATGGCCGCATCCTGCGCCGTATCCCCTTGATCGGCTTTGGCGACCCGGAGGCTGTGGAATATGTCGGTCACAACAGTTACGTGATTACCGATGAGCGCCAGCAGCGGCTGATTCGCGTGCGCGTCGAGGACGACACGCCGTACCTCGATGCCGGCGATGCCGAGCAACTGTCACTTGGCATCGGGCTGAACGGCAACAAGGGCTTCGAGGGCCTGGCCTATGACTCTGCAGGCAAGCGCTTGTTCGTAGCCAAGGAGCGCGACCCGATGCTGATCTACGAAGTGCTGGGCTTCCCTCACGAGAACCCCGAGCAGCCCTATGCGGTACATGTGGTGCAGGACCACAAGCGTGATTCGCGGATGTTCGTGCGAGATCTTTCCAGCCTGCAGTTCGATGAGCGCAGTGGGCACTTGCTGGCGCTATCGGATGAGTCGCGGCTGGTGCTGGAGCTGGATGTGGAGGGCAGGCCGCTGAGTACCTTGTCGTTGCGCAAGGGGTTCCAGGGGCTGAAGGCGACGGTGCCGCAGGCGGAGGGAATTGCCATGGACGAGGCGGGGACCATCTACCTGGTCAGTGAGCCGAACCTGTTCTATGTGTTCAAGCAGCCGGCTGATTGAGTGTTCTTTATGGCCTCATCGCCGGCAAGCCGGCTCCCACAAGGGCAATGCAGATTTTGTGGGAGCCGGCTTGCCGGCGATGGCATCACTCGGCCTTGAGGCTCTTCACGCCTTCCGAGGTGCCCAGCAGCAGCAAGTCGGCCGGACGCGCCGCGAACAGGCCATTGGTGACCACGCCGACGATGGCATTGATTTGCGCTTCCAACTCCACCGGGTTGGTGATCTGCAGGTTGTGCACATCGAGGATCACGTTGCCGTTGTCGGTTACCACGCCCTCGCGGTACACCGGGTCACCGCCCAGCTTCACCAGCTGGCGCGCCACGTGGCTGCGGGCCATCGGGATGACCTCGACCGGCAGCGGGAAGGCGCCCAGTACCGGTACCAGTTTGCTCGCATCGGCGATGCAGATGAAGGTCTTGGCCACGGCCGCGACGATCTTCTCTCGAGTCAGCGCCGCGCCGCCGCCCTTGATCAAGTTCAGGTGTGCGTCGCTTTCGTCGGCGCCGTCGACGTAGAACTCCAGCTCGCTGACGCTGTTCAGCTCGTAGACCGGGATGCCATGGCCCTTCAGACGCTGTGCGGTGGCCTCGGAGCTGGCGACCGCGCCGTCGAAGGCGGTCTTGTGCTGGGCCAGGGCGTCAATGAAGAAGTTGGCGGTCGAACCGGTACCGACGCCGACGACGCTCTTTTCATCCAGCTTGGGCAGAATGAAGTCGACAGCGGCCTGGGCGACGGCCTGTTTGAGTTGGTCCTGGGTCATGCGGGCTCCGAAAGGGGCAGGGCGGTTTCAAAGTTGCCTAGTATAACGGCTTGGGCGGCTTTGCTGTGGTCGCCCGACGTAGCGCTGGGGTAGACTCGCAGCCCTTGTCCCGCGGCCAGTGATGCTTTCCCGATGCTCGAACAGTACGTCAAGAAGATCCTCACCTCGCGCGTCTACGACGTCGCCGTCGAAACCCCGTTGCAGAGCGCCCCACAGCTGAGCAAACGTCTGGGCAACCAGATTCTGCTCAAGCGCGAAGACCTGCAGCCGGTGTTTTCCTTCAAGATCCGCGGGGCGTACAACAAGCTGGCACAGTTGACCCCTGAAGAGCTGGCCCGTGGCGTGGTCACCGCCTCGGCGGGCAACCATGCCCAGGGTGTAGCCCTGGCGGCCCGGGAGCTGGGTATCAAGGCCACCATCGTGATGCCCAAGACCACCCCGGAAATCAAGGTCGAAGGCGTGCGTTCGCGCGGCGGCAAAGTGGTGCTGCACGGTGACTCGTTCCCGGAAGCGCTGGCCTATTCGCTGAAGCTGGTCGACGAGAAGGGCTACGTCTATATCCACCCTTATGACGATCCGCACACCATCGCCGGCCAAGGCACCGTGGCCATGGAGATTCTCCGTCAACACCCTGGCCAGCTTGACGCGATCTTCGTACCGGTCGGCGGTGGTGGCCTGATCGCCGGTATCGCTGCGTACGTGAAGTACCTGCGCCCTGAAATCAAGGTGATTGGCGTCGAGCCAGATGATTCCAACTGCCTGCAGGCGGCCATGGCTGCAGGCGAGCGTGTGGTGCTGCCGCAGGTCGGGCTGTTCGCCGATGGCGTGGCGGTGGCGCAGATCGGCCAGCACACCTTCGACATCTGCCGCCTGCATGTGGATGAAGTGGTCACCGTCAGCACTGACGAAATCTGCGCCGCAATCAAGGATATCTACGACGATACCCGCTCGATCACCGAACCTGCTGGTGCGCTGGGTGTTGCCGGCATCAAGAAGTATGTCGAGCTCAAGGGTGTGACCGGGCAGACCCTGGTGGCCATCGACTCGGGCGCCAACGTCAACTTCGACCGCCTGCGCCACGTGGCCGAGCGTGCCGAGCTGGGTGAGAAGCGCGAAGCGATCATCGCCGTGACCATTCCCGAGCGCCCGGGCAGCTTCAAGGCCTTCTGCGAGGCCATCGGCAAGCGCCAGATCACCGAATTCAACTACCGCAAACACACCTCCGACGAGGCCCATATCTTCGTTGGGGTGCAGACCCACCCTGAAAACGACCCGCGGGCCGCGCTGGTTCAGCAGTTGACCGAGCAGGGCTTCCCGGTGACGGACCTGACCGATAACGAGCTGGCCAAACTGCACATTCGTCATATGGTCGGTGGCCATTCGGCCGGTGCCAGCGATGAAATCGTGCTGCGCTTCGAGTTCCCCGAGCGGCCTGGTGCGTTGTTCAACTTCCTCAATAAGCTGGGCGGTCGCTGGAACATCTCGATGTTCCACTACCGCAACCACGGAGCCGCTGACGGGCGCGTGGTGGCTGGGTTGCAGGTGCCAGAAGACGAGCGCCACCTGGTGCCGGCGGCGCTTGCCAAGATCGGCTACCCGTACTGGGACGAGACCGATAACCCGGCCTACCGGTTGTTTCTGGGCTGAGCGGCTAAGCTTGCCTTACCGCTCAAGGATGTGAAGCCATGGAACACCTGACCACCCTCAAGACCTTGCACATCATCGCCACCGCGCTGCTGCTCCTGGGCGCGCTGGGCCTGGCGATCTGGACGGTGCGCGCCCGTCGACAGGGTGACGCCGAGGCCTATGGCAAGTTGCTGCGCCGGCCGCTGGTCTTCATCTGGTTGCTGATGGGCGTATGCCTGGTGAGCATGCCGTTCACCGGTTGGTGGCTGGTGCATCTGGTCGGCTGGCCGCTGGGGCAGACCTGGGTGCTGGCCTCCAGCGTCATCTATACGCTTGGGGCATTTGCGGTCTGGTGGTTGCTGGTGCGCCTGAACCGGCTGCGCAAGGCCGAGGTGGTGGGATTGCGGTTTACCCTGGCCTTGGCGGTGTTCAGTGGGGTGTGCTTCCTGTCCATCGCCGGGCTGATGGGCGCAAAGCCGGTCTAGGCCTATTGAGGCTGATCTGCAGCCCAATCGCCGGCAAGCCGGCTCCCACAAGGACTCCACTGAACCTTGTGGGAGCCGGCTTGCCGGCGATTGGGTCGCAAAGCGGCCCCGAACAATCAATCCCTCAGCGAAATCACTGGCCACCCGCGCCGCTCAGCTTCCGCCTGCAGATTAGGGTCCGGATCCACCGCCACCGCATGGCTCACCCGCTCCAGCAGCGGCAAGTCATTCATCGAGTCGCTGTAGAAATAGCTGTCCTCTAGATCGAAGCCGTTCTCCAGCATCCATCGCTCAAGCCGCGTCACCTTGCCTTCACGAAAGCACGGTATATCGGTACTACGCCCGGTGTAGCGGCCATCGCGCATCTCGCATTCGGTGGCCAGGAGCACGCGTACACCCAGGCGGCGCGCGATCGGAGCGGTCACGAAGCGATTGGTGGCGGTGATGATCACCAACTGGTCACCGGCCTCGCGGTGCTGCTGCAGCAGGGCCAAGGCCCTTGGCAGGATGATCGGCTCGATGCAGTCGTGCATGAACTCACGGTGCCACTGGTCGAGTTGTGCAGGCTCGGTAGTGGCGAAAATTTCCATGGAAAAAGCCAGGTAGGCCTGCAGGTCCAGGGTGCCCTTCAGGTAGTCCTGGTAGAAGGCATCGTTGCGTTGCTTGTAAACGACCGGGTCAAGAATGCCCCGCTCGCACAGGTAGTCACCCCAGGCATGGTCGCTGTCGCCACCGAGGAGGGTATTGTCCAGGTCGAATAAAGCCAGGCGCATCGCGGGTACTCGCTTCAGCTACAGGGTAGGCCCGCAGAATACGGAGTTTTCACCTCGCTGCACATAAGCTTGGCGGGCGCGTTGCTGCGCTCGCAGGCTTTGTGGAACAATGCGGTGACATGCGTTTGCGAGGTTGCTGCCGTGATCGACCCGGATGGTTTTCGCCCCAATGTCGGGATCATTCTCACGAATGATGCCGGGCAGGTGCTATGGGCTCGGCGGATCAACCAGGATGCCTGGCAATTCCCGCAGGGTGGAATCAACCCTGACGAGACGCCGGAAGATGCCCTGTACCGCGAGCTGAACGAAGAAGTTGGCCTTGAACGCGATGATGTGGAAATTCTTGCCTGCACCCGCGGCTGGTTGCGTTATCGTTTACCCCAGCGACTGGTCCGTACCCATAGCCAACCGCTGTGCATCGGCCAGAAGCAGAAGTGGTTCCTGCTGCGCCTGGTGAGCAACGAGCAACGGGTGCGGATGGACCTGACCGGCAAACCGGAATTCGACGGCTGGCGTTGGGTCAGCTATTGGTATCCGCTGGGCCAGGTGGTGACATTCAAGCGCGAGGTATACCGCCGCGCCCTGAAAGAGCTAGCACCGCGTCTGCTGACGCGCGACTGACGACGGAGTTCGACCCCGAGCCATGCTCAATACGCTGCGCAAGATCGTCCAGGAAGTGAACTCCGCCAAAGATCTCAAGACGGCGTTGGGGATCATTGTCTTGCGCGTCAAGGAGGCCATGGGCAGCCAGGTCTGCTCGGTCTACCTGCTCGACCCGGAAACCAACCGTTTCGTGCTGATGGCCACCGAAGGCCTGAACAAGCGCTCCATCGGCAAGGTCAGCATGGCGCCTAACGAGGGCCTGGTCGGCTTGGTCGGTACCCGTGAAGAGCCGCTGAACCTGGAAAACGCCGCCGATCACCCGCGTTACCGCTATTTCGCCGAAACCGGTGAAGAGAAATTTGCCTCCTTCCTCGGCGCCCCCATCATTCACCACCGTCGGGTGGTGGGCGTACTGGTCATCCAGCAGAAAGAACGCCGCCAGTTCGACGAAGGCGAAGAAGCCTTCCTGGTCACCATGAGCGCGCAGCTGGCCGGGGTTATCGCCCATGCCGAGGCTACCGGTTCGATCCGTGGCCTGGGCCGCCAGGGCAAGGGTATCCAGGAAGCACGCTTCGTCGGCGTGCCTGGCTCGCCAGGCGCCGCAGTCGGGCGGGCAGTGGTCATGCTGCCGCCGGCCGATTTGGAAGTGGTGCCGGACAAGACCGTCGAAGACATCGACGCCGAACTCAAGCTGTTCCACAACGCCCTCGAAGGTGTGCGCGAAGACATGCGCAAGCTGTCGGCCAAGCTGGCCACCCAGCTGCGCCCGGAGGAGCGCGCGCTGTTCGACGTGTACCTGATGATGCTCGAAGATGCTGCGCTCGGCGGCGAGGTGACGGAAGTCATCAAGACCGGCCAGTGGGCGCAGGGCGCCCTGCGCCAGGTGGTCGGCGAGCACGTCAACCGCTTCGAGCTGATGGACGACGACTACCTGCGCGAACGTGCCTCGGACGTCAAGGACCTGGGCCGCCGCCTGCTGGCCTACCTGCAGGAAGCCCGCTCGCAATCGCTGGTGTATGCCGACAACACCATCCTGGTCAGCGAAGAGCTGACCCCGGCCATGCTCGGCGAGGTGCCGGAAGGCAAGCTGGTGGGCCTGGTTTCGGTACTGGGTTCGGGTAACTCCCACGTCGCCATCCTGGCCCGGGCCATGGGCATCCCCACGGTGATGGGCCTGGTCGACCTGCCGTATTCCAAGGTCGACGGCATCGAAATGATCGTCGACGGCTACAAGGGCGAGGTGTTCACCAACCCCAGCGACGTGCTGCGCAAGCAGTACAGCGAAGTAGTAGAGGAAGAACGCCAGCTGGCGCAGGGCCTCGACGCCCTGCGCGAACTGCCGTGCATCACCCCTGATGGCCATCGCATGCCACTGTGGGTCAATACCGGCCTGCTCGCCGACGTGGCTCGTGCCCAGCAGCGTGGCGCTGAAGGGGTTGGCCTGTACCGCACCGAAGTGCCGTTCATGATCAACCAGCGCTTCCCCAGCGAGAAGGAGCAGCTGGCGATCTACCGCGAGCAACTGGCGGCCTTCCACCCGTTGCCGGTGACCATGCGTACCCTCGACATCGGCGGTGACAAGTCGCTGTCGTATTTCCCGATCAAGGAAGAAAACCCGTTCCTGGGTTGGCGCGGCATCCGCGTGACCCTCGATCACCCGGAAATCTTCCTGGTCCAGACCCGCGCCATGCTCAAGGCCAGCGAGGGCTTGAACAACCTGCGCATCCTGCTGCCGATGATCTCGGGCATTCACGAGCTGGAAGAGGCGCTGCACCTGATCCATCGCGCCTGGGGCGAGGTGCGAGACGAGGGCACCGATGTGCCGATGCCGCCGGTGGGCGTGATGGTGGAGATTCCGGCGGCGGTGTACCAGACCAAGGAGCTGGCGCGCCAAGTAGATTTCCTGTCGGTCGGATCCAACGACCTGACCCAGTACCTGTTGGCGGTCGACCGCAACAACCCGCGAGTCGCGGACCTTTACGACTACCTCCACCCGGCGGTGCTGCAGGCCTTGAATACCGTAGTGCGCGACGCCCATGGCGAAGGCAAGCCGGTGAGCATCTGTGGCGAAATGGCCGGTGACCCGGCGGCAGCGATCCTGCTGATGGCAATGGGCTTCGACAGCCTGTCGATGAACGCCACCAACTTGCCGAAAGTGAAGTGGATGCTGCGTCAGATGAACTTGAGCAAGGCCAAGGAATTGCTCGATGAGGCCATGAGCCATGACAACCCGCAGGTTATCCACAGTTCGCTGCAGCTGGCGCTGAAGAACCTTGGGTTGGCACGGATGATCGGGCCCGGGGCCAACAAGTCCCTCTGAGGTCTCACTGGCCCTCTCGTCGGCAAGGTACCTGTGGGAGCCGGCTTGCCGGCGATAGGGCCAGTGCTGTCAGACCATCAACTCGACTTCCCCCAAATGCCCCCCAAACGGCCCGAAGCTGCGCTCAATGAGCCGTCTTCTGCCCTGATCATCCACGATCAGCACCGTACTCGCCCGCGTCCCGTAGTTCTGGCTGGCAATGAACACGCTCGACAGCAGCTTCTCGGTCGCCACCCCCACCCCCGTCTCCGGCAATTCGCTGTCCGCTGCCGGTTCGGGGTCGGCAAGCAACGCCAGCAACCGCTGTGGATCAGCCGCATCCAGCAACCCCGCGAGCCCATTGCGGGCCTTGATCAGCTTCGGCCACGGCGTATCAAGCCCAGCGTTTGAAAGCCCGTAGACCCCGGCCTTGAGCAGCCGCGGTGCTGCCTCGCGTGCATGCAGGTAGCCCAGCTGCTTTCTGTCACCCACCAGCAAGTTGAAACCGGAGTAGTGACCGCTGCGGCTCGCGACCTGGTCCAGATAAGCCTCCAGCCCCATTTCACCCTGCAGATACCCCGCCACCAGCTCGCCGCGGCTGCGCGGCCCGAGCGGTTGGCCGGGTTCGCGGATATTGGTCAACGCCGCAAAGCGCCCCTGTGGCCCCACGCCAAGCCAGGTTCCCCCTGCTTCAAGGTCACGCCCGGCATGCACGCCAGGTGCATCTTCCCACGCAGCCAGGGCCTGCGTAGGCCGGGCATAGAACTCGTCACGGTTGGCCGCGACGATCAGCGGCAGGGCATGCCCCGGCCGCCAGGCGAATACGATCAGGCACATAGGTTTGGCCTCTGTGTTTTTCGCCACTGTACCCACTGCGGCGGTGGTGATCCATCCTGACGCAGAGTTCACTAGAGCCTCGAGCCCGCCTTCCGTTACCATGCCGGATTGTTTTTCTCGGGGACGACGAATGGAGTTCGTACTCTATCTACTGTTGGGCGCCTGCGCGGGTGTATTGGCCGGGCTGTTCGGCGTGGGCGGTGGCATCATCATCGTGCCGGTCCTGGTGTTCAGCTTCACCTTGCAGGGCTTCGATGCGTCGATTCTGACCCACCTTGCAGTCGGTACTTCGCTGGCTACCATCGTCTTCACCTCCATCAACGCCGTGCTCGAGCACCACCGCAAGGGTGCGGTGCAGTGGCCGATCTTCGCCTGGATGACCCTCGGCATCCTGCTCGGTGCCGGTATCGGTGCCAAGACCGCCTCGCTGATCCAGGGCCCGCAATTGCAGAAGATCATCGGTGTGTTCGCCCTGATCATCGCCGTGCAGATGGCCCTGGACCTCAAGCCCAAGGCCAGCTTGGGCGTTCCCGGTAAGCCCGTGCTGGTGGGGGCGGGCGGCGTGATCGGCTGGGCCTCGGCGATCTTCGGTATCGGCGGCGGCTCGCTGACCGTGCCCTTCCTGACTTGGCGCAGCCTGCCCATGCAGCAGGCGGTGGCGACGTCGTCGGCCTGCGGGCTGCCGATTGCCGTGGCCAGCGCCCTGAGCTTCATGTGGCTGGGCTGGGGTGAAACCCACCTGCCCGCCCACAGTGTGGGGTATGTCTACCTTCCAGCGTTGGTCGGCATTGCCGTGACCAGCATGTTTTTCGCCCGCTTCGGCGCGCGCCTGGCGCACAGGTTGTCGCCGCGTCTGCTCAAGCGTCTGTTCGCCGCGCTGCTGTTCTGCGTCGGGCTGAGCTTCCTGATTTGAACCAAGAGGAATATCCATGCTGCCTTACCCGCAGATAGACCCCGTGGCCGTCGCCATCGGGCCGCTGAAAATCCACTGGTACGGCCTGATGTACCTGATCGGTATTGGCGGTGCCTGGCTGCTTGCCTCGCGCCGGCTCAACCGCTTCGACCCGACCTGGTCGCGCGAGAAACTCTCCGACCTGGTGTTCTGGTTGTCGATGGGGGTGATCGTCGGTGGGCGCCTGGGCTACGTGCTGTTCTACGACCTGCATGCCTACCTGGCCAACCCGACGCTGATCTTCGAAGTGTGGAAAGGCGGCATGTCGTTCCACGGAGGCTTCATCGGCGTGATGCTGGCGGCCTTGTGGTTCGGCAAGCGCAACAACAAGTCGTTCTTCGAGCTGATGGACTTCGTCGCGCCGCTGGTGCCGATCGGCCTGGGGGCCGGGCGTATCGGCAACTTCATCAATGCCGAGCTGTGGGGCAAGCCGACCGATGTGCCGTGGGCAATGATCTTCCCGCCGTTCAGCGACCCAGCCCAGCTGCCGCGTCATCCGTCGCAGCTTTACCAGTTCGCCCTGGAAGGCGTGGCGCTGTTCGCGATCCTCTGGCTGTTCTCGCGCAAGCCGCGGCCGACCATGGCTGTTTCCGGCATGTTCGCGCTGTTCTACGGTATCTTCCGGTTCATCGTCGAGTTCGTTCGGGTGCCGGATGCCCAGCTTGGGTACATCGCCTTCGGCTGGCTGACCATGGGTCAGTTGCTGTGCGTACCGATGATACTCGGTGGCCTCGGATTGATCTGGTGGGCTTATAATCGCAAGCCTACGGCGAAACCCGCCATCTGAATCCCGACGGCAGGGGCGATCCCCCTGCCGTTCTTGCTACAGGTAAGCCATGAAACAGTATCTGGACCTGGTCCGCGACGTCATCGAAAACGGCACGCTGCAAGGCAACCGCACCGGCATTCGCACCATCAGCCTGCCGGGCGCCATGCTGCGTTTCGACCTGCAGAAAGGCTTCCCAGCCATCACCACGCGCAAGCTGGCGTTCAAGTCGGCGATCGGCGAGATGGTCGGCTTTCTGCGTGGCGTGAAGAACGCCGGTGAATTCCGCGAGCTGGGCTGCAAGGTCTGGGACCAGAACGCCAACGAAAACGCACAGTGGCTGGCCAACCCGTTCCGCCAGGGGCATGACGACCTGGGCGAGATCTACGGCGTGCAGTGGCGCCAGTGGCCGGGCTACAAGCGCATCCCGCTGAGCAACCCGGCGGCCATCGAGATGGCTGAAAAGGCAGGCTTCCGCCAGATTGCCAAGGACGAGGAGGACGGCCAGGCGTTCGTCATCCTGTACAAGGCCATCGACCAGGTGCGTCAGTGCCTGGACACCATCGCCAACGACCCGGGCAGCCGGCGCATCCTGTTCCATGGCTGGAACTGCGCACAATTGGACGAAATGGCCTTGCCGCCATGCCACCTGCTGTACCAGTTCCACCCGAATGTCGAGACCAGGGAAATTTCCCTGACCCTCTACATCCGCTCGAACGACCTGGGCCTGGGCACGCCGTTCAACCTCACCGAAGGCGCGGCGTTGCTGTCGCTGTTCGGCCGCCTCACCGGCTACACCCCCCGCTGGTTCACTTACTTCATCGGCGATGCCCATGTGTACGAGAACCATCTGGACATGCTCAATGAGCAGCTCAAGCGCGAGCCGTTGGCAGCGCCGAAGCTGGTGATCAGCGATCGCGTGCCAGAGTTCGCCAAGACCGGCAAGTACGAGCCGGAGTGGCTGGAGAAGATCGAACCGAGCGACTTCAGCCTGGAAGGATACGAGCACCATGCGCCGATGACGGCGCCAATGGCTGTTTGATTTCGTTGGCCCTATCGCCGGCAAGCCGGCTCCCATAGGTACTGCACAGGTCTGCAAATGGGTGGATTTCCTGTGGAGCCGGCTTGCCGGCGATGAGGCCGCTGGATCAGTGCCCGTGACTACGCCCCACATGTGAATGTTCGGTGTCCGGCACCGATACCGCCCCATTCACCTCCAGTTGCTGCAAGATCGCGCACTCATCTCCTTGCGCGTTGCAGCGCTGGCGCAACTCCACCAGCTGCGATTGCAGCGCCACCAAGCCATCGATTCGCGCCTGCACATGCTCGATATGCTCGTCGATCAATGCATTCACGCTTCCGCACGAGCCTTCCGGGCTGTCGCGCAGGTTTAACAGGCTGCGGATTTCATCCAGGGTCATGTCCAGCGTGCGGCAGTTGCGGATGAAGGTCAGCCGCTCGACGTGGGCCTGGGTGTAGAGCCGATAGTTGCCATCGGTACGCGCCGGTTCCGGCAGCAGTTGCTCACGCTCGTAGTAGCGAATGGTTTCCACGGCGCAGTCGGTGGCCTTGGCCAGTTCTCCGATCCTCATGGCAAATTCTCCAGCAGGTGGCTTGACCCTATAGTGGCTACAGGGTGTTCACTTGGCAACAGGCGAACATTAAGGATGACCCCATGAACCAGCCTGTCAGCCCCGACCACAAGCATTCCCACGATCACGCCCACGGCGATGACAACCACAGCCATGCCGCGCACGCCCATAGCTGCTGTGGCGCCAGCGCGGCGCCGGCCTTGGTGCAGGTGACCGAGAAGGCCAGCGCGCAGGCGCAATTCAGCCGATTTCGCATAGACGCCATGGACTGCCCTACCGAGCAGACGCTGATCCAGGACAAGCTCGGCACGCTGGCGGGCATCGAGCAACTGGAGTTCAACCTGATCAACCGCGTGCTTGGCGTGCGCCATACCCTGTCCGGCACCGAAGCGATCGAGCGTGCCATCGACAGCCTGGGCATGAAGGCCGAGCCGCTGACGGCCGAAGGCGACGCCGCAGACGCCGCACCCCAGCCGCACAAGCCCCGCTGGTGGCCGTTGGCGCTGTCGGGTGTTGCCGCGATCGCTGCCGAAATCGTGCACTTTACCGCCCTGGCGCCAGAGTGGGTGGTCGCCGCGCTGGCCCTGGCGGCGATCCTCGGTTGCGGCCTGGGCACCTACAAGAAGGGCTGGATCGCCCTGAAAAACCGCAACCTCAACATCAACGCGCTGATGAGCATCGCCGTGACCGGCGCGGTGCTGATTGGCCAATGGCCGGAAGCGGCCATGGTCATGGTGCTGTTCACCATCGCCGAGCTGATCGAAGCCCGCTCCCTGGACCGTGCGCGTAATGCCATCAGCGGCCTGATGCAACTCACCCCGGACACCGCCACCGTGCAGCAGGCCGACGGCCAGTGGCGCGAAGTGGATGTGCGTGAAGTAGCCATCGGCGCACAGGTGCGGGTGCGTCCAGGTGAGCGCATCGGCCTGGATGGGGAGGTGCTCAGCGGGCAATCCAGCGTCGATCAGGCGCCGATCACCGGCGAAAGCCTGCCGGTCGAGAAAGCTGTTGGCGACAAGCTGTTCGCCGGCACCATCAACCAGGCTGGCGCACTGGAATACCGCGTGACCGCTGCTGCCGGGCAATCCACCCTGGCGCGCATCATCAAGGCCGTCGAGGAGGCCCAGGGCGCGCGTGCACCGACCCAACGCTTCGTCGACACCTTTTCGCGCATCTACACCCCTGTGGTGTTCGCCCTGGCTCTGGCTGTGGCGGTCATCCCGCCGCTTTTCATGGCTGGCGCCTGGTTCGACTGGGTCTACCGCGCCTTGGTGCTGCTGGTGGTGGCATGCCCATGTGCACTGGTGATTTCGACCCCGGTGACCATCGTCAGCGGCCTGGCCGCTGCGGCGCGCAAGGGCATCCTGATCAAGGGCGGGGTCTATCTGGAGGGCGGGCGCAAGCTGGATTACCTGGCCCTGGACAAGACCGGCACCATCACCCACGGCAAACCGGTGCAAACCGATGCCAAGGTGCTGGAGCCGCTGTTCGAAGGCCGCGCTCAGGCGCTGGCTGCCAGCCTGGCTGCGCGCTCCGACCACCCGGTTTCGGGCGCCATTGCTCAGTTCGCCAAGGCGCAGAATCTGCCATTGAGCGAGGTAAGCGAGTTTGCCGCCCTGGCAGGCCGCGGCGTGCGCGGTGACATCGACGGCGAAACCTATCACTTGGGCAACCACCGCCTGGTCGAAGAACTGGGCCTTTGCTCACCTGAGCTCGAAGCACAGCTCGATGTGCTGGAGCGCCAGGGCAAGACCGTGGTGCTGCTGCTCGACCGGTCCGGCCCGCTGGCGCTGTTCGCCGTGGCCGACACGGTCAAGGACAGCAGTCGCGAGGCTATCGCCGAGTTGCATGCGCTGGGCATCAAGACTGTCATGCTCACCGGCGACAATCCCCACACTGCCGAGGCCATCGCCGCCCAGGTAGGCATCGACCGGGCCGAAGGCAACCTGCTGCCCGCCGACAAGCTGGCCACCATCGAGCAGTTGTATGCCCAAGGCCACCGGGTCGGGATGGTGGGGGATGGCATCAACGATGCGCCAGCCCTGGCCCGTGCCGAAATCGGCTTTGCCATGGCCGCTGCTGGTACCGACACCGCGATCGAGACCGCCGATGTGGCGCTGATGGATGACGACTTGCGCAAAATCCCGGCGTTCGTCAGGCTGTCGCGCCAAAGTGCGGCGATTCTGACGCAGAACATCGTTCTGGCGCTGGGCATCAAGGCGCTGTTTCTGGCGATCACCTTTACCGGCATGGCCACCCTGTGGATGGCCGTATTCGCCGACATGGGCGTGAGCCTGCTGGTGGTATTCAACGGTCTGCGCCTGCTGCGCAAGTAGCGTGGGCTGCGCACAACAGAGGTCCTGCAATGCTGAGTGCCGAGCTCAAAGCCTTCTACATGGTGGCCCGCCTGGGCAGCATCACCTTGGCAGCGAAGAAGCTCGGGCTCAGCCAGCCCACGGTGACCACGCAGATTCGCAACCTGGAGAGCCAGTACGCGGTGGAGCTTTTCTACCGCGGTGGCCGGCGCCTGGTGCTGAGCGAAGAGGGCGTGCGCCTGCTGCCGATGGTCAAGGCGCTGCTGCAGCAGGAAGCCGACATCGAGTTCGAGCTGCGCAACAGCGGCCATGCCCAGGGCAGCCTGCGCATTGCCGCCACTGCGCCTTACTACATCCTCGACCTGGTGAAGATCTTCCGTGAGCGCCTGCCGCAGGTGGAAGTGGCGGTGGAGATCGGCAACTCACAGCAGGTGCTGGAGATGCTTGAGGATTACCGCGTCGATATCGCCGCTTCGTCGCAGTTGCTCGAAGATGCCCGACTTGTGCGGCGGGTGCTGGGCACCGACCCGCTGGTGGTGGCGGTGCACCGCAATCACCCGCTGGCGCACCGTCAGACGGTGTCCATCGATGTGGTGGCCGGGCATTGTCTGTTGGTGCGGGAAAAGGGCTCGACCACACGCAAGCTGACCGAGCAGATGCTGCAGGAGGCCGGTGTGAAGGCCGGGGCCTTGCTGGAGATTGGTAGCCGAGAGTCGATCCGCGAGGCGGTGCTGCGCAATATCGGCATCAGCGTGATTGCCCGGCACGAGGTGCCACACAACCCCGAGCTGCGGGTGCTGACGCTGGAGCATGCGCCGGTGATGCATGAGTACCTGTATTGCCTGAAGGAGCGGCGTCAGGCGCGCTTGCCGGCGGCTTTCCTTGGGGTGGCACAGGAAGTGGTGGGTTCGCAATTCTAGCGCTGCGGTGGCTTCATCGCCGGCAAGTCGGCTCCCACAAGGTCGGCGCAAAGCCACTACAAAATCTGCCTATACCACTATCACTCGCTTTTGCCCCAAAGCCACAGAACCTTCGCACAGCCTTCCTAGCATGGCCCCATCTCTTCGATGAGGCCTTGCCATGAACCACGTCACCTCGGGCGCACAGATGAAAGTGCGCGGTATCCACAAGCGCTTCGGCGCCTTCACCGCGCTGAACGACGTTTCCCTGGACATCACCGCCGGCGAGCTGGTCTGCCTGCTCGGCCCTTCCGGCTGTGGCAAGACTACTTTGCTGCGCTGCATCGCCGGCCTCGAGCGCCAGGACCGTGGCACGCTGTACATCGGCGAGCGCGATATCTCAGAACTGCCGCCCCAGGCCCGTGACTACGGCATCCTGTTCCAGTCCTACGCGCTGTTCCCCAACCTTACCGTCGAAGCCAATATTGCCTACGGCCTGACCGGCAGCAGCCGCGAGCAGAGCCGCCAGCGCGTGGCCGAGATGCTCGAACTGGTGGGCCTGACCGGTAGCGAAAAGAAGTACCCCGGGCAGCTTTCCGGCGGCCAGCAGCAACGCGTGGCCCTGGCCCGGGCGCTGGCACCGGCCCCGTCGCTGCTGTTGCTGGATGAACCGATGTCGGCGCTGGATGCCCGTGTCCGTGAGCACCTGTGCACCGAGCTGCGCCAGCTGCAACGCCAACTGGGCATCACCACGCTGATGGTGACCCACAATCAGGATGAAGCCATGCTCATGGCCGACCGCATCGCCGTGATGAACAACGGCCAGGTCGAGCAGTACGCCACGCCCCAGGAAATCTACGACCAACCAGCCACGCCGTTCGTTGCCGAGTTCGTCGGCCAGGGCAACTGGCTGCCGTTCCAGCGCAGCGGCGACAGCCATGCCCAGGTCGGCGCCATGAGCATGCGCCTGGCCGCTGGCGCGCCACGGGCCAGTAGTGGCCGATTGTTCTGCCGCCCGGAGGCGATCACGGTCAATCCGGTGGCGCACGAAGAGAACCTGTTCCCGGCGAAAGTGCGCGAGATCACCTTCCTCGGCAATCGCTGCCGCATGAGCTTCGAACTCCAGGCCTTGCCAGGCCACGCCCTGCTCGCCGAGCTGACGCCGGAAGCCATGCCGCGCCTGGGTTCGCAGGACATCTGGGTGGCGCTGCCGCCTCAGAGCCTGCAGGTGTTCGCCTGAGATGGCCGCGCCAATGTCCCTGCCGCTCACCCAGGCCAAGCGCGCACCCGGCAATGATGTCGCCCTGGGTGATCGCCTGTTCGTCGTCGGTGGCAAGAGCCTGCTTCTGATCCTTCTGCTGTTGGCCGTACTGATGCCATTGCTGGCGATCTTCTGGCGCGGCTTCAGCGGTGATGCCGGCCAGGGAGGTGGCCTGCTCGCGGCGCAGGCACTGTTCGCCAGCGACAACTTCCATTGGCTGCTCGGCAACAGCCTGTCGGTGGCTTTCACAGTGGCCGCCATCGTGGTCCCGCTGGCCTACCTGTTCGCCTACGCACTGCAGCGCACGCTGATCCCGGCCAAGGGCCTGTGGCGGGGCATTTCACTGCTGCCACTGCTGGCGCCGTCGATGCTGCCGGCCATTGCCCTGGTCTACCTGTTCGGCAACCAGGGCCTGCTGCGCGGGCTGCTCAGCGACAACATCTATGGCTTCTGGGGCATCGTCCTGGGTGAGGCCATCTACACCTTTCCGCATGCGCTGATGATCCTGCTTTCGGCGTTGTCGCTGGCCGACGCCAGGCTGTTCGACGCGGCTTCGAGCATGGGCGCAGGGCCCTGGCGGGCGTTTCGCAGCATCACCTGGCCGGCCACGCGCCAGGCGGTGTTCGCGGCCTTCTGCCTGGTGTTCACCCTGACCATCACCGATTTTGGCGTGCCGGTCGTGGTCGGTGGCGATTACCAGGTGCTGGCGCTGGAGGCGTACAAGGCGGTGGTGGGGCAGCAGCAGTTCGGCCGTGGTGCCTTGATCGGTATGGTGCTGTTGGTGCCGGCGTTGCTGAGCTTTGCGGTCGATGCCTGGTTGCGCCGCCGCCAGGGCGATGCCATGAGCGGCCGGGCCCAGGTGTTCGAGCCCAAGCCCTCGCGTAGCCGTGATGCCTGCTACCTGGCCCTCGTGCTGCTGGTGTGCATGGTGCTGGTGGGGGTGATCGGCATGGCGGTGTACTCGTCGCTGGTGACCTTCTGGCCCTACAACATGACCTTGTCGTTCAAGCACTACATGTTCGAGGACACGGCGGGTGGCGGCTGGCTGGCCTATCAGAACAGCGTGACCATGGCGGTTGCCACTGCGCTGATCGGCAGCCTGGTCATCTTCACCGGCGCCTACCTGATGGAGAAAACCCAGGGCCAGCGCCTGCTCAACCAAGCACTGCGCCTGCTCAGCTTCATCCCCATGGCGGTGCCGGGGCTGGTGCTGGGCCTGGGTTATGTCTTCTTCTTCAACCTCACCGGCAACCCGCTGCATGTGTTCTACGGCAGCATGGCGCTGCTGGTGGTGTGCACCATCGCCCATTACCTGACCACCGCGCAGATGACCGCGACCACCGCGCTGCGCCAGCTCGATGGCGAGTTCGAAGCGGCCGCGCTGTCGCTCAAGGCGCCGCTGTACAAGCACTTCGTGCGGGTCACCGTGCCGATCTGCCTGCCCGCGCTGCTGGACATCATCCGCTACCTGTTCGTCTCGGCAATGACCACCGTCTCGGCGGCCATCTTCCTGTACAGCCCCGACACCATCCTCGCCGCCGTCGCCGTGCTGAACATGGACGATGCCGGCAACGTCGGCGGCGCTGCTGCCATGTCCACCCTGATCCTGCTGACCAGCGCCGCCGCATCCCTGCTGCTGGCAGCTGCATCCCGCGGCCTGCTGCGCCGCTCCCAGGCCTGGCGCCAACGCGCTGCCGGCCATTGACCGACTGCCCACACTGATAGGAACCGCATCATGTTCAAGCCACTCGCACTTGCCGCTGCCGTATCCGCCGTCTTCAGCCTGCAGGCCTCGGCCGCCGGCACCCAGCTCACCGTGTACACCGCCCTGGAGGCCGAACAACTCAAGAGCTACAAGCAGGCGTTCGAGAAGGCCAACCCGGATATCGAGATCAAGTGGGTGCGTGACTCCACCGGCATCATCACCGCCAAGCTGCTGGCCGAGAAAGACCGCCCGCAGGCCGATGCGGTCTGGGGCCTGGCCGCCTCCAGCCTGGCCATCCTCGACCAGAACGGCATGCTCGAAGCCTATGCGCCGAAGGACCTGGGCAAGATTTCCGCCAACTACCGTGATGCCGCCAATCCGCCGGCCTGGGTCGGCATGGACGTGTGGGCAGCGACCATCTGCTTCAACACCATCGAAGCCGAGAAGCAGGGCTTGAGCAAGCCGGTGAGCTGGCAGGATCTGACCAAGCCCGAGTACAAGGGCAAGATCGTCATGCCCAACCCGGCCTCTTCCGGCACCGGTTTCCTTGATGTGAGTGCCTGGCTGCAGACCTTCGGCGAGCCTCAGGGCTGGGCCTACATGGACGCCTTGCACCAGAATATCGGCCAGTACGTCCATTCCGGCTCCAAACCGTGCAAGCTGGCGGCCGCGGGTGAGTTCCCGATCGGTATTTCGTTCGAGTACCCGGCCGTGCAGCTCAAGCGCCAGGGCGCCCCGCTGGAAATCGTGCTGCCGAAGGAAGGCCTGGGCTGGGAAATCGAGGCCACAGCGGTGATCAAAGGTTCGCCGAAGGCGGATGCGGCCAAGCGCCTGGCCGATTTCTCGGCAAGCCCGGCGGCCATGGAGCTGTACAAGGAGAACTTCGCGGTGCTCGCAGCACCAGGGATCGCCAAGCCGCAGACGGAATTGCCGGCTGACTATGAGCAGCGTCTGATCAAGAACGACTTTGCCTGGGCCTCGAAGCATCGTGACGAGATCCTGAGCGAGTGGCGCAAGCGCTATGACGGCAAGTCGGAGAAGGTGGCGCAGCAGTAAGCGCCGCGAGGCCTTTGGCCTCGATCGCTGGCAAGCCAGCTCCCACAATGAGGAACAGTGCTATAGCTGTGGGAGCCGGCTTGCCGGCGATAGTGACTGACAGGCACCTTACATTACACCTGAGGAAATCCAATCGATGCTCACTCCCGACAAGATCATCGACAACACCTTCGCCATCTACGAGCGCCACGGCAGCGACGACTACATCGGCGAAGCCATCACCCAGCTCGAGCACATGTCCCAGGCCGCGCAACTGGCCATGGCCGAGGGCTTCGACGACGAGGTGGTGCTGGCCGCGTTCTTTCACGACATTGGCCACCTGTGTGGCGGTGAAGGGGACATGGGCGGCTACGGCGTGGTCAGCCATGAACGCATCGGTGCCGAGTACCTGCGCCGCTGCGGCTTCAGCGAGCGCATGGCGCGGCTGGTGCAGTATCACGTGGAGGCCAAGCGTTACCTGACTTTGCGCCAGCCGGGGTATTACGCACGGCTGAGTGAGGCGAGCCGACGTACCCTGGAGTACCAGGGAGGGGTGATGACGGAAGCCGAAGCGGATGACTTCGAGCGGGATCCGCTGTTCAAGGTGAGCTTGCGGATGCGTGAGTGGGACGAGCAGGCCAAGGAAGTGGGTGTGCCGGTGATCGATCTGGCGGTGTTGAAGGGCAAGGCTTTGGCGTTGCTTTAAGCGTGCGGGGTGTCATGCAACAGCAGTTCAACCTGTGGGAGCCGGCAAGCCGGCGATGAGGCCGGAGCAGGCAAAAACCGAATAGCCTGTTTGGGCCCTATCGCCGGCAAGCCGGCTGCCACAGGTGTCTTGTTGGTTTCAGGCCTCGACCTTCAAATCTGCAAGACCAACGCTTCCAGCTGCTCCTGCCGCTCCGCCTGGTTCACCCGCGCCCCAGGATTGAGCGTCGACCACTGCGGATGCGCTCGCGCCTTGTGCAACGCCTCGGGCAGCTTGCCTTCGCGCCAGGCCTTTTCATCCAGCGGCCCCAGGCGAATGCTGTCCTGCGCCGCATGCCCACGATTGTCCAGCGCCACCATCAACTGCTGCTGACGCAAGGCCAGCAGGCGCAGCACGTTGTCGTCCACGGTCAGTTCACGTTGGCCCTTGAGCTTGCCCATCAACCTCGACCCGTAGTTGCGCGCGGTCTGCAACGCCCCGCCGGCAATGGCACCCGCCAGCGCGGCGGCGCCGAGGGTGATGCCGCCGACCAGCAGGTCGACCCCCGCGCCCGCTGCAGCCCCCGCCGCCACGCCGCTGCCCAGGCGCACGCCCAGCAGCTTCAAGGTTTCGGGGTTGAACAGGTCATCGCCCCAGCGCCCGTCGAGCAGCGGCAGGTCACTCGCATTGGCATCCTCGCGGCGGAATGCGTACAGCTTGAGCAACGCTTCGACACAGCGCTGCTCGCGCTGACGCACGTCCTGGCGCAGTGCTTCGATGGCTTTGGCTTGCGCCGCTGGTTCGGCAGCCACGCTACGCCGGCAGGCTGCGCAGTCGAGCAGCAGCTCGGCGATCAGGCGTTTGCCGCTGTGCTGGCGGGCCAAGCGTTGCGCTTGCTGGTCGTCGATCAGCCGTTGCAGGGCCGGGCGGGCTTCCTCCAGCAGCAAGGCGAGGCTTTCGTACAGGCGGCGCTCGCCATCTTCGGGCGGCGCCACGCTGTCGAAGCGCACCAGTGCGTGCAGGCCTAGTCGTGCCAGGGCTTCACGCCACTGTGGCTCGCGGTGCTGACTGCTAGCGACGAAGTTGAGCACCGGCAGCAGCGGCTTACCGCAACTGGCCAATACCTCCAGTTCGTCGCGGTACTTGGCCAGCACCGGCTCGCGTGCGTCGATCACATACAGGCCGGCATTGCTCGACAACAACTGGCGCAGCACCTTGGCCTCCTGCTCGAAACGCTGGCGCGCCTCGCTGCCTTGAAGGAAACGCTCCAGCCGTGCCGGGCCGTCCAGGCGTTCGCCGGGGCGCTCCAGGCGCTCCAGGTAATCGAGCAGGGCGATGGCGTCTTCCAGGCCGGGGGTGTCGTAGAGCTCCAGCAGCGGCTCGCCATCCACCGACAGCCGCGCGCCCTCCACGTGGCGCGTGGTGCTGGGGCGGTGGGACACTTCGCCGAAACCGACGTCACGGGTGAGGGTGCGCAGCAGCGAAGTCTTGCCGACGTTGGTATGGCCGACCACGGCCAGTTTCAGCGGCTCAGTCATGGCCATGCTCCAGCCAGGTCAGGGGCGAGGTGTCGGCATGGGGCAGGCCGAGGCGGTCCAGCGCCTCGTGCCAGTCACCCAGGCGCTCGGCGTCCAGGGCCTGGCCCGGAGCTGCCTGCAGCAGCCAGATGCGGGTGGCGCCGGCGTTGCGCGCCAGCTCCGCGAGCAGCGCCAGGCTGCCCCGGTCCGGCGAGCGGCGGGGGTCGCAGGCGATGGCCAGGCGAGCAGGAGGGAAGCGGCTGAGTTGTTCGAGCAGTTTGTTGCGCGACTCACGGCTGTCGAGCACGCCGGCATCGGTCACTGTCTTCGGCAGGGTGGGCGGCCACGGGCGCTGGTCGTCCAGCTCCAGGCCGACCAGCAAGGCACCGCTGCTGCCAGCGTCCAGCTGGCCGGCCTGGAACTGCGGTAACGCCTCGGGCGCGGCATCCTGCACGCCGATGCGCTCGCTGCGAGGCATCAGGGGTTCGCGCAGTTGCGCATAGCCGGGCAGGCTGAGGTCCAGGGCCAGCCGCTGACGGCCCTGACGCCAGCGCCACAGGCACAGCCCGAACAGCACCAGGCGCGGCAGCAGGCCATAGACCAGAACGACGCCGAGCAGCCAGCTGGCCCATGCCTGGCGGGCCAGGTCCAGCGCTGGCAGGGTGTCGCCGCTGGCGCGGATCATGGCCTCGTCGGGCACCGCGAAGCCGAGCAGCGAGGGCAGCGCGCCGAGTGCGCGGGTCAGTTGAATGAACGGCTCGGCAGCGAGCAGGGTAGTTTCCCAGACGAAGCCATAGCGCCGGGTGGCGAGCAAGGCCAGCAGCAGCACCAGCGCGCTGAGCATTGCCAGCAGCCACAGGCCGTGCACCAGCATGCCGAGCAGCCAGCGGTTCAGGCGCTGGCGCTGCAGCAGCACCAGCAGGGCTGGTGCCAGGTGCGCAGCCTTGGCATCACGAGCGAAGCGTTCGCTCAGCCATAACCACAGGCGCCCCAGGCTGGCGCCACTTTCACCGCTCAACGCCAGCCCGGCGGCCCAGCCAAGCAACAACAGCAGGTTCAGCCCGAGCAGACTGCCCAGGGCCCAGAACACGTTGACCGGGCGTTGCCCGTCACCAAGAGCGGCGAAAGCCAGGCCCGCGCCGCTGAGCACGGCCATCAGCAGCAACGCCAGCAGCGCCAGGCGAGCGCCTTGCTTCCAGTGGCGCAGGGCAGTGGCGATGCCGTCACGTTCGGCAAGGAACAACGCGCGCGCTTCGATGCGCGCCGCCAGGTCGCCGCCCTGCTGACGGGCGTGGCGATTGGCCTCCTGATCTTCCAGGGGGCCGGCGTGTTCTTCGCGCAGGCGCACCGCTTCGGTGAGCCAGCGTTTGTCCAGAGCAGTCAGTGCAGTCACAAGGTCTTCCATTGCACGGTTCAGGGCAGAAGCATAACCCACACGCCGGGTGCTATCCTCGCGGGCATGAATACATCACTCCCCCTCAGCCTGATCGCGGCGCATGCCGAGAACCGCGTGATCGGCATCGACAACTCCATGCCCTGGCATCTGCCGGGGGATTTCAAGTACTTCAAGGCCACCACCCTGGGCAAGCCGATCATCATGGGCCGCAAGACCTGGGACTCCCTCGGCCGGCCGCTGCCGGGGCGCTTGAACCTCGTGGTCAGCCGCCAGCCGGGGCTGCAACTGGCAGGTGCCGAGGTGTTCGCTTCGCTGGAAGCGGCGCTGGTGCGAGCCGAGCAGTGGGCGCGGGAGCAGGGCGTTGACGAGTTGATGCTGATTGGCGGGGCGCAGCTGTATGCACAGGCGCTGGAGAAGGGGCTGGTCAGCCGCATGTACCTGACGCGCGTGGAGTTGGCGCCGGACGGGGATGCGTGGTTCCCGGAGTTCGACCAGGCCCAGTGGCGGCGGGTATCGACTGAGGCGCAGGTCGAAGTGGATAAGCCTGCATATCACTTTGAGGTGTGGGAAAAGGTTTGAAAGAGCAGGGGCTGCATGTGCAGCCCCTGTCTATTTTTAGCTATGGCTCAACTCGGCGTGCTCGTCACCGGCAAGCACATCTTTGTCAGTCTCTTTCAGCAACTGGCTGGTCACTACCCCCGCTGTCATCGAACCGTTCACGTTCAACGCCGTGCGGCCCATGTCGATCAACGGCTCAACCGAAATCAGCAGCGCCACCAGCTCCACCGGCAAGCCCATGGCCGGCAGCACGATCAGTGCGGCGAAGGTCGCCCCACCACCCACGCCGGCGACACCGGCCGAACTCAGGGTGACGATCGCCACCAGGGTTGCGATCCACAATGGGTCGAAGGTATCGATGCCCACCGCTGGCGCCACCATGACTGCCAACATCGCCGGGTACAGGCCGGCGCAGCCGTTCTGGCCGATGGTCGCGCCGAACGAGGCACTGAAGCTGGCGATCGACTGCGGTACGCCCAGGCGGCGTGTCTGCGCCTCGATGTTCAGCGGGATGCTGGCCGCGCTGGAGCGGCTGGTGAAGGCGAAGGTCAGCACCGGCCAGACCTTGCGGAAGAAACGCAGCGGGCTGACCCCAGTGATGGCGAGAATGATGCCGTGCACCACGAACATCAGGCCCAGGCCGATGTACGACACCACCACGAAGCTGCCCAGCTTGAGGATGTCGTCGAAGTTGGAACTGGCCACCACTTTGGTCATCAGCGCTAGCACGCCGTAAGGGGTCAGCTTCATCACCAGGCGCACCAGGCGCATCACCCAGGCTTGCAGGGTGTCGATGGCCGACAAGGCGCGCCCGCCTTTCTCGGCATCGTCCTTGATCAGTTGCAGCGCCGCCAGGCCGACGAACACGGCGAAGATCACCACGCTGATGATCGAGGTCGGCTTGGCCCGCGCCAGGTCGCCCACCGGGTTGCTCGGCACGAACGACAGCAGCAGCTGCGGGATGTTGAGGTCGGCGACCTTGCCGGCGTAGTCGCTGTGGATGGCCTGCAGGCGAGCGCTTTCCTGTGCGCCGGCCACCAGCCCTTCGGCGCTCAGGCCGAACAGGTTGGTCAGGGCCACGCCGATCAGCGCGGCGATGGCGGTGGTCAGCAGCAGTGTGCCGATGCTCAGCACGCTGATGCGGCCCAGCGAGGAGGCGTTGTGCAGGCGAGCCACGGCGCTGAGGATCGAGGCGAAGATCAGCGGCATGACGATCATCTGCAGCAGGCCCACGTAGCCATTGCCGACCAGGTCGAGCCAGCCGATGGTGGCCTTGAGCACCGGGTGGCCGGCGCCGTAGACAGTGTGTAGCACCAGGCCGAAGACCACGCCCAGCACCAGGCCGAGCAAGACCTTCTTGGCCAGGCTCCAGTCGGTACGGCGGGTTTGCGCCAGGCCCAGCAGCAAGGCCAGGAACGCCAGCAGGTTGAGAGACAGCGGCAGGTTCATTGAAGCTCCAGGAAAAAGCAGAAGAGGCATCGCCTCTGTGAGCGATTGCGAACGGAAATGCTAACAGCCTGAAAACAAACGAATTTATACCCAAAAGTAATTTGCTTAGTCGCATATGGAATAACGCCCTGTCGCAAATAGCAATAAACGCGGCGTTTATGGCTGTTCAAAGGTCGCTATGAGGGGCTCTTGGTGGGCTTTCCTGGACTAATTTTTCCGGATCATTTCAGGAGATTCGCACATGAAGTTCGCTCCGAGAGCCATCGTCATCGGCCTGTCCTTGCTGTTCAGTGTCGAAACTTGGGCCGCCGAGCTCAAGCATTGGCCGGCAGAAGCTGCCAAGCAGCTCGATGCCATGATCGCCGCCAATGCCAACAAGGGTAACTACGCGGTTTTCGACATGGACAACACCAGCTACCGCTACGACCTCGAGGAGGCGCTGCTGCCCTTCATGGAGAACAAGGGGCTGCTGACCCGTGAAAAACTCGATCCTTCGCTCAAGCTGATCCCGTTCAAGGACACCGCCGAGCACAAGGAAAGCCTGTTCAGCTACTACTACCGACTGTGCGAGATCGACGACATGGTCTGCTACCCGTGGGTGGCTCAGGTTTTCTCCGGCTTCACTCTCAAGGAGCTCAAGGCCCAGGTCGACGAGCTGATGGCATCGGGCAAGCCAGTGCCCAGCACCTATTTCGAGGGTGACCAGGTCAAGCCGATCGAGGTGCAGCCGCCCAAGGTCTTTACCGGCCAGGCCGAGCTGTACAACAAGCTGATGGAGAACGGGATCGAGGTCTACGTGATCTCGGCCGCCTCGGAAGAACTGGTGCGCATGGTCGCCTCGGACCCCAAGTACGGCTACAACGTAAAGCCCGAGAATGTGATTGGCGTCAGCCTGCTGCTCAAGGACCGCACCAGCGGCCAGCTGACCACGGCGCGCAAGCAGATCAGCGCCGGGCACTACGATGCCAAGGCCAACGAAGGCCTGGAGCTGACGCCCTACCTATGGACGCCTGCCACCTGGATGGCCGGCAAGCAGGCGGCCATCCTCACTTATATCGATGAATGGAAGAAGCCGGTGCTGGTGGGTGGGGACACGCCAACCAGCGATGGCTACATGCAGTTCCATGGCGTGGATGTGGACAAGGGCGGTATCCACCTGTGGATAAACCGCAAGGCCAAGTACATGGATCAGCTCAACGGGATGATCGCCAAGCATGCGGCGGCCCAGGCCAAGGAAGGGTTGCCGGTGACGGCGGACAAGAACTGGGTAATCGTGACGCCGGAGCAGATTCAGTAGGTGTCTGCTGCCTGCAGCGGTCCTGTCGACGGCAAGCCGGCTCCCACAAGTGATTGCAGCGCTGCATGAACCTGTGGGAGCCGGCTTGCCGGCGATAGGGCCCGTACAGGCAAAAAAAACCGGCGCTCAAGGCGCCGGTTCTCGCTTCACACCTTCAGAGCCTCACAGCCCTTCCAGCATCGCCTTGTTCCGCACAGCACCCTTGTCGGCACTGGTCGCCAGCAGGGCGTAGGCCTTCAGCGCGGTGGTCACCTTGCGCGGGCGCACTTCGGCCGGTTTCCAGCCCTTCTTGTCCTGCTCAACGCGACGCGCCGCCAGCTCTTCATCGCTGACTTGCAGGTTGATCGAGCGGTTAGGGATGTCGATCAGCACCTTGTCGCCGTCGCGCACCAGGCCAATGGCGCCGCCCGCGGCAGCTTCTGGCGAGGCGTGGCCGATGGACAGGCCCGAGGTGCCGCCCGAGAAGCGGCCGTCGGTGAGCAGGGCGCAAGCCTTGCCCAGGCCTTTCGATTTCAAGTACGAAGTCGGGTAGAGCATCTCTTGCATGCCCGGGCCGCCTTTCGGGCCTTCGTAACGGATGATGACGATGTCACCGGCCTTCACTTCATCGGCGAGGATGCCACGCACGGCGCTGTCCTGGCTTTCGAAGATCTTCGCATTGCCTTCGAACACGTGGATCGACTCGTCGACACCGGCGGTCTTCACCACGCATCCATCCAGGGCGATGTTGCCGTACAGCACGGCCAGGCCGCCTTCTTGCGAGTAGGCGTGTTCGAAACTGCGGATGCAGCCGTTCTCGCGGTCGTCGTCGAGGGTTTCCCAACGGGTCGACTGGCTGAACGCGGTCTGGGTCGGGATACCGGCCGGGCCGGCCTTGAAGAAGGTGTGCACCGCTTCGTCATCGGTCTGGGTGATGTCCCACTTGGCGATGGCTTCTTCCATGCTGCGGCTGTGCACGGTCGGCAAGTCGGTGTGCAACAGGCCGCCACGGGCCAGCGAGCCGAGGATGCTGAAGATGCCACCGGCGCGGTGGACGTCCTCCATGTGGTACTTCTGGATGTTCGGCGCCACCTTGCACAGCTGCGGCACCTTGCGCGACAGGCGATCGATGTCGCGCAGGTCGAACGCTACCTCGCCTTCCTGGGCTGCGGCGAGCAGGTGCAGGATGGTGTTGGTGGAACCGCCCATGGCGATGTCGAGCATCATGGCGTTCTCGAACGCCTTGAAGTTGGCGATGCTGCGCGGCAGCACCGACTCGTCGTTCTCGCCGTAGTAACGCTTGCACAGCTCGACGATGGTGCGGCCGGCGGTGAGGAACAGCTGCTCACGGTCGGCGTGGGTGGCCAGGGTCGAACCGTTGCCCGGCAGGGCCAGGCCCAGGGCTTCGGTCAGGCAGTTCATCGAGTTGGCGGTGAACATGCCGGAGCAGGAACCGCAGGTCGGGCAGGCGCTGCGCTCGTACTCAGCGACTTTCTCGTCGGAGGCCGAGGAGTCGGCGGCGATGACCATGGCGTCTACCAGGTCCAGGCCGTGGCTGGCGAGCTTGGTCTTGCCGGCTTCCATCGGGCCGCCAGAGACGAAGATCACCGGAATGTTCAGGCGCAGGGCGGCCATCAGCATACCGGGGGTGATCTTGTCGCAGTTGGAGATGCAGACGATGGCGTCGGCGCAGTGGGCATTGACCATGTATTCCACGGCGTCGGCGATGATCTCGCGGCTCGGCAGGGAATAGAGCATGCCGTCATGGCCCATGGCGATGCCGTCGTCGACCGCGATGGTGTTGAATTCCTTGGCCACGCCACCGGCGCGTTCGATCTCGCGGGCGACCAGCTGGCCCAGGTCCTTCAGGTGCACATGACCCGGGACGAACTGGGTGAACGAGTTGGCGATGGCGATGATCGGTTTCTTGAAATCTTCATCCTTCATCCCGGTGGCGCGCCACAGGGCACGGGCGCCGGCCATGTTGCGGCCTTGGGTGGAGGTCTTGGAACGATAATCAGGCATGAAGCACTCCTGGCGGCTGAATCAGGTCACAAAAAGGGAAGTGAGCTTCTCTTGTCCTTTGCACCGCAGGCCGGTTGCCACTGGCACGGATGGGGGCCGAAGACACTACGGGATCGCCGCGTGCTTGGCCAGAGCTCATAAACCCGCCGGGGGATGACTGGCGATGAATAGCCCGATTCTACACCGCTGGCGCGGCGAGGGAACGAGTAAGCGCACGTTAGCCGAGGTGTGGTCGTGTGGCCCACTAACTATCTAGCGCCTTTTGCAGCGCATGGTCCTTAGCGTGGCGAGTGCCAATCGCCCTCCAGAGGATCTGATCATGCGAGCGATCTACCCACTCGGCTGCTTCTGCGGCCTGCTTTTGTGCCTGGCCACAGCGGCCCAGGCACACCCGGACGACGCCTACTCACACAGTGCGCTTGACCCGTTCACCGACAAGAGCGACTGGATGAGCGCGATACGTGACGACGTGAAACTGAGTGAACTGGCATTGCCGGGTACCCATGATTCTTCAACGTTCGACAAGCAGCTGTTTCCGATCCTCGATGACATCGTTGTCACCCAGTCACTCAACTTCGATGACCAGCTGAAATACGGCATCAGGGTGTTCGACCTGCGTTTGCGGCGCACCGGTGATGCCTTGGCCCTGCATCATGGCCCGATCTTTCTCGACAAGATGTTCGGCTCGGCATTGCGCTCGATCGAGCGATTTCTCCAGGCCAACCCCAGCGAGACCGTGCTCTTCCGGGTCCGGGAAGAACACCAGGCGGACAGCAATGCAACCGCCAGCTTGGCGGAAGTATTCGACCGCTACATGAAGCAGTTTTCCAGCACTCACCTGCAGGCCCCGCGCAGCAACGTCACGCTAGGCGAGGCGCGTGGCAAGTTCGTGGTGCTTTCCAATGTTTCCAACCTGAACCCCTACGGGCTCAGCTATGGCAATTTCGACGTCCAGGATGCCTACGCGCTGGCCACCAACTGGGACCTGCACGAGAAGTACATCAAGGTCATGCATCAGCTCTACCGCGCGGCCGCGGGCGACCCGGACAGGTTCTATGTGAACTACCTGTCCGGCAGCGTGGGTGCCTTCCCCTATTTCGTCGCCAGCGGGCATGTTTCGCCTGCCACGGACGCTCCCAGGCTGGCGACAGGGCTCATTTCGGTAGGTGACGTCGCCTGGTACACGAGTTTTCCCAGAACGACCTGTGTGCTGCGGGTGTGCACCATTTCCTTTGAAGGTACCAATGTACTGACGCGCGACGATCTGAAGGAGCTGAACGCGATGGGAACGAGCAAGCGGACCGTCGGCATCATCATGGCGGACTTTCCCGGAGAGTCGTTGATTGCCAACGTCATCGCCAATAACCATCACGTGGTGCATGACCTGGGGAAGTGAGCACTGCACTGGAAACGAAAAAGGGGCCGCAAATGCGGCCCCTTTCCTTGATTGCCAGTTAGCTGTTGGGCAGCAGACGGCAGGTGATGCTCTTGATGTAGCGGGTTTCGGCAATGGCCGGGTGCACCGGATGGTCCGGACCCTGGCCGCCGCGCTCGAGCAGCTGCAGGTTGCGGTCCAGATGGCGGGCGCTGGTCAGCAGGATGTTGTGCAGGTCGTCCTCGGGCAGGTGCATCGAGCACGAGGCGCTGACCAGGATGCCGTCCTTGGTCAGCATGCGCATGGCCTGTTCGTTGAGGCGGCGATAGGCCGCTTCGCCGTTTTTCAGGTCTTTCTTACGCTTGATGAAGGCGGGTGGATCGGCAATGATCACGTCGAAACGCTCTTCGGCGGCCTTCAGCTCGCGCAGGGCCTCGAACACGTCACCTTCGATGCAGGTCAGCTTCTCGCTGATGCCATTGAGCGCGGCGTTACGCTCGACGCCGTCCAGGGCAAAGCCCGAGGCATCGACGCAGAACACTTCGCTGGCGCCGAATGCACCGGCCTGCACACCCCAGCCACCGATGTAGCTGAACAGGTCGAGGACGCGCTTGCCTTTGACATAGGGCGCCAGGCGCGCGCGGTTCATGCGGTGATCGTAGAACCAGCCAGTCTTCTGCCCTTCGCGGACCGGGGCTTCGAACTTGACGCCGTTCTCTTCCAGGGGCACCCAGTCCGGCACTTCGCCGTAGACGGTTTCGACATAGCGCTGCAGGCCTTCGGCATCGCGGGCTGCGGAGTCGTTCTTGAACAAGATGCCGCTTGGCTTGAGGACCTGTACCAGGGCGGCGATCACGTCATCCTTGTGCAGCTCCATGGTGGCCGAGGCCAGCTGGACCACGAGGATGTCGAAGAAGCGGTCGACCACCAGGCCCGGCAACAGGTCGGAGTCGCCGTAAACCAGGCGATAGCACGGTTTGTCGAACAGGCGCTCACGCAGCGACAGCGCGACGTTCAGGCGGTGCACCAGCAGCGACTTGTCCAGCGGCAGCTTGGCGTCGCGCGACAGCAGGCGGGCGCAGATCAGGTTGTTCGGGCTCAGCGCCACGATGCCCAGCGGCTTGCCACTGGCAGCCTCGAGGACCGCCTGCTGGCCGGCCTGGAAGCCTTGCAGCGGGGTCGCGGTGACGTCGACTTCGTTGCTGTAGACCCACAGGTGGCCGGCGCGCAGGCGGCGGTCGGCATTGGCTTTGAGGCGAAGGCTGGGCAGGGACATGACGTCGCTCCGGGAAAAAAGAGCGGGAGTATAACGGGTTGGCCCGGGGATTGGGGCGGGGCTCGACAAAGTGCTGGCTTCATCGCCGGCAAGCCGGCTCCCACAGGTTCTACCGGTGCTAGAATCCCGCTTCCTCAAGGAGTGTGCACGCATGTCCCAAGAACTCAGCGCCGAACAGATCCAGCAAGCCCTGCAAGGCATCACCATTCCGCCGCAACCGCAGATCATGGTCGACCTGCAGTTCGAGCAGTACATGCCCGACCCGGACCTGGAAACCATCGCCAAGCTGATTTCCCAGGATCCCGGCCTTTCCGGTGCGTTGCTCAAGCTGGTCAACTCCCCGCATTTCGGCTTGTCCAACAAGATCGGTTCGATCCAGCGGGCGGTCAACCTGCTGGGCAGCCGCTCGATCATCAACCTGATCAACGCCCAATCGATCAAAGGCGAAATGAGCGACGAGACCATCGTTACTCTCAACCGCTTCTGGGACACCGCCCAGGACGTGGCCATGACCTGCCTGACCCTGGCCAAGCGCACCGGCATCCAGGCGGCGGACGAGGCCTACACCCTTGGGCTGTTCCATGACTGCGGCGTGCCACTGATGCTCAAGCGCTTCCCCAATTACATGGACGTGCTGGAGCAGGCCTACGCCTGTGCCGACGCAGATACCCGGGTGGTCGATACCGAGAACCGCGCCTTCAACACCAATCACTCGGTGGTCGGCTATTTCACCGCCAAGTCCTGGCGGTTGCCGGAGCACATCAGCGCAGCCATCGCCAATCATCACAACGCACTGGCGGTATTCCGTGAGGAATCGTCGCGCAATACCCAGAGCCAGCTGAAGAACCTGCTGGCGGTGCTGAAGATGGCGGAGCACATCTGCGCCTCGTACCGCGTGCTGGGCAACCAGAACGTCGATCACGAATGGCTGGCGGTCGGCCCGCTGGTACTCGACTACATCGGTTTGTCGGAGTACGACTTCGAGAACCTCAAACAGAACATTCGCGAGTTGGGCGGGCACTGACCGATGCCAGAACTACCCGAAGTCGAAACCACCCGGCGCGGTATTGCGCCGCACCTGCAAGGCCAGCGCGTCAGCCGCGTGGTGGTGCGTGACCGGCGCCTGCGCTGGCCGATCCCCGAAGATCTGGACGTGCGGCTGTCCGGGCAGCGCATCGTCAGCGTCGATCGACGGGCCAAGTACCTGTTGATCAATGCCGAAGTGGGCACGCTGATCAGCCACCTGGGCATGTCGGGCAACCTACGCCTGGTCGAGGTGGGGCTGCCGGCGGGCAAGCATGAGCATGTCGACATCGAGCTGGAGTCGGGGCTGATGTTGCGTTACACCGACCCACGGCGTTTCGGCGCCATGCTCTGGAGCCTCGATCCGCTCAACCACGAGCTGCTACTGCGCCTGGGGCCCGAGCCGCTGACCGACCTGTTCGACGGCGAACGGCTGTTCCAGCTGTCGCGCGGGCGGTCGATGGCGGTCAAGCCGTTCATCATGGACAACGCCGTGGTGGTGGGGGTGGGCAACATCTACGCGACCGAGGCGCTGTTCGCGGCGGGCATCGACCCTCGTCGGGAAGCGGGCGGAATTTCGCGGGCGCGTTATCTGAAGCTGGCCATCGAGATCAAGCGCGTGCTGGCGGCGGCCATCGAGCAGGGCGGAACGACCTTGCGCGATTTCATCGGTGGCGACGGGCAGCCGGGGTATTTCCAGCAGGAACTGTTCGTCTATGGGCGGGGCGGGATGCCGTGCAAGCTGTGCGGCACGACCTTGCGCGAGGTGAAGCTGGGGCAGCGGGCCAGCGTGTACTGCCCGCGCTGCCAGCGCTGAATTCGAGGGCCTTATCGCCGGCAAGCCGGCTCCCACAGAGCGCGGTGTGATCCATCCGGCTCCCACAGAGCTCGGTGTGATCCATGTGGGAGCCGGCTTGCCGGCGATAGAGACGCTGCTGAAATCAGGCCTTGCCGGTAATCCGGCGATACTTGGCCATCAGCTCGTCTTCGGTTTCCGGGTGCGCTTCATCCAGCGGGATGCAGTCGACCGGGCAGACCTGCTGGCACTGCGGCTCGTCATAGTGACCCACGCACTGGGTGCATAGGTTAGGGTCGATCACGTAGATCTCTTCGCCTTGGGAGATGGCCTCGTTCGGGCACTCGGGTTCGCAGACGTCGCAGTTGATGCAATCGTCGGTGATGATCAGGGACATGGGGACTCCGGCCGGGGCTCTGCGCCCGGGCATGTTCAACGCAATGGGCACAATTGTGCCGCATTCGCGCCCGCAGTGCACGCGGGCGCGATAATCAGGCGTGCGAGCTTACTTCTTGAACCGTTCGGTCAGCGCCTCGGCCACAACCGGGTGGACGAACTTGGTGATATCGCCGCCCAGCGCCGCAATTTCACGGACCAGGGTCGAAGAAATGAACGAATACCGCTCCGACGGCGTGAGGAACAGGCTCTCGACGTCGGGCGCCAGTTGCCGGTTCATGTTCGCCAGCTGGAACTCGTACTCGAAATCGGACACGGCACGCAGGCCACGCAGGAAGACGTTGGCGCCCTGTTCCTTGGCGAAATGCGCCAACAGGGTGGAGAAGCCGATGACTTCGACGTTCGGCAGGTGCTTGGTTACCTCTCGGGCCAACGCCACCCGTTGTTCCAGCGGGAACAGGGGGTTTTTCTTCGGGCTGGCCGCCACCGCGATGATCACGTGGTCGAAAAGCCGCGAGGCGCGTTCGACCAGGTCGCCATGGCCTTTGGTAATGGGGTCGAAAGTACCCGGGTACAACACTCGGTTCATCGCGTCATCCTGGCTGGAGTGCGTTGGGGAGTCGGATGGTAGCGCAGCGATTGCGCCCGGCCAAGTCATGCGGCCGGCTGATGGCACTATAGACAGGCGGTGTATTTGTTGTCATGCACTCTGTGCCAGGCGGCTGGAAAGGGCGTCGGTGAGCTTCGCGCTGAGGGCGTACACCGACAATTGCGGGTTGGCCCCGATGCTGGTGGGGAACAGCGATCCGTCGTGGATCGACAGGTTTTCCAGCTGATGATGGCGTCCCAGGCTGTCGCATACCGCCTGGCGCGGGTCTTCGCCCATGGCGCAGCCGCCCATCACATGGGCGCTGCCCAGGCGTGTGCGGAACAGCTCCAGGCGCAATCCGTCGATCATCTGCTGCGCCTGTGCCAGGCTGCTGGCGGCGCGGGCATCGCTGTGCACCGGGGTCACCTGGGTGGCGCCGGCGGCGAACTGGATCTGCGCCATGCTGTGATAGGCCCGGCGCAGGCCGTCACGCAGGTAATCGCTGACCGGGTAATCGAGCACCGGCGAGCCATCGCCCCGTAATTGCACCTTACCGCCCGGGCTTTGTGGGTGGAAACCGTCGCGCAGCAGCGCCAGCATCACATGGGTATGCGGCAGCTCGGCCATGCGCTGGGCATTGTCGCTGCCGTGGCCGCCGAGCAGGGTGCTGGCCAAGGCCGGGTGCAGTGGCGGAACCTCCAGCTTGTAGCCCACCGCACCGTCGACCCCGTTCTGCCACTGGAAGTGGTCGCTGTAGATGGACTGTGGGGCACCGTAGAACGGGTCGATACGTTCGTCGAAACGCGCGGCACTGAAGTTGACCAAGTGCAGGAAGGTGCGCTGGCCCAGGCGGCCGTGAGGGTCGGGCGCCTTGGAACGCAGTAGCAGAGCAGGGCTGTTGATGCCACCTCCAGCCAGAATGTAATGCCGAGCCTGCACCCTTATGCTGCGCCCTGTCGGCTGTATACCCTGGGCATCCAGGGCCTGGCAGTGGAGTTGAGCTATGCGTTCACCGTTGTGCTCGAAGCGCTCGGCCCGCGCCAGGTACAGCAGTTCGCCGCCGTTTTCGAGCAGGGCGGGAATGCGCGTCACCAGCATCGATTGCTTGGCATTGACTGGGCAGCCCATGCCGCAGTAACCGAGGTTCCAGCAGCCGCGCACGTTGCGCGGGATCACCGCCCAGCGGTAGCCGAGCTGCTCGCAGCCCCGACGCAGCACGTCGTTGTTGGCATTGGGCGGCATGGCCCAAGGGCTGATTCCCAGTGCCTGCTCGATGTTTTCGAACCAGGGGCGCATGGCATCCTCACCCAGGCCTTTCACCTCGTGCGCAGCGGCCCAGTGCGCCAGAGTCTGCGCGGGTGTGCGAAAGCTCGATGTCCAGTTGACCAGGGTAGTGCCGCCCACGGCGCGGCCCTGGAGGATGGTGATGGCGCCGTTCTTGCTCATTCGGCCCAGGCCTTCCTGATACAAAGTGGCGTAGGCCTCGTTCTCCAGCAGGTGGAAATCGCTGCTGGTCTTCAGCGGGCCTTCCTCGATCAGCAACACCTTGAACCCCGCGGCGCTGAGCATCTGCGCGCTGGTGGCGCCTCCGGCACCGCTGCCGATCACGACGATGTCGGCCTGCAGGGTGAGGTCGTGTTCCAGGCGTGAGCCGTCGTGGGTGATCCAGCCGCGCTCGAGGCCTTGGCGAAACGGGTCGGTGACAGGCATAGGAAGGGAACCTTGCGGTGGGTCAGATTTTCGGTGGGCCGGGGTAGCCACAGGCAGCCCAGGCTTCCGGCCGCTCGTACCAGGCCATTTGCAGCAGTTGCAGCAGCGAGGCGTGGCCCATGCGCAGCAAATTCAGCGAACTGTCCTGCCAGCGCTGCAGGAAGGCCGTGACTTGCGCAGGGCCGGCCTGTTCCCAGGCACCCCAGATACCCGTCAGTGGCCCTCGGGTCAGGGGCAGGCTGAGCACGTCGAACAGCTGCCGGGTGAGCTTGAGCATTTCCGGCGACAGCGCGGCCAGCTTGTGGTCCAGGCTGTGCAACACCAGCACCTCATTGGCCGCCGTGCCCGCAAGTACTACCGGGATCATTGCCCGCAGCAGTGGCAGGTCATCGGCGCGCAGCACCTGATAACCGTTGGTCGGCGACTGGGGGCTACAGCCGATCAGGCTGGCAGTGGCGAGAAAGGCGCTGGCGCCCAGGCTGAAACGCAGCAGATCGCGACGATGCATGGCGCCGGCCTCAGCGGATGAAAAGCTTGTAGACCAGGCGCTGCAAGGTTTTGCCGTAAGGCGGGTAGATCAGCCGCGCAGCGTTCAGGCGTTGCTTGGCAAGCACCGCCTTGGCCTTGCTGAAAGTCAGGAAGCCCTCGTGGCCGTGGTAATGGCCCATGCCGGAAGGGCCAATGCCGCCAAATGGCAGATCGTCCTGGGCCACATGCAGCAGCGTGTCGTTGAGGCATACGCCGCCGGAGTGGCTGCGCTGCAGCACATGTTCCTGCTCGTCGCGGGAATAGCCGAAGTAGTAAAGCGCCAAGGGTCGCGGGCGCTGGTTGATATAGGCCAGTGCCTGGTCGAGGCTGTCGTAGGGGACCAGTGGCAGCAACGGGCCGAAGATCTCGTCCTGCATCACCTGCATGTCGTCGCTCACCTGCAGCAACAGGTGTGGCGCCAGGCGCCGGCCCTTGCGGGGTTCGTCGGGATACAGGTCGACGACCCGGGCGCCCTTGGCCTGTGCATCGTCCAGCAAGTGCTGCAACCGCTGCAGTTGGCGCGGGTTGATGATGGCGCTGTAGTCGGGGTTGTCGGCGATATGTGGGTAGAACCGGTGGACAGCGTCGCGGTAGGCATCGCTGAAGGCCTCCAGGCGTTCGCGCGGTACCAGCACGTAGTCGGGCGCAACGCAGGTCTGGCCGGCGTTGAGGGTCTTGCCAAAGGCGATGCGCTCCGCGGCCGTTTCCAGCGGCACGGTGGCGGAGACGATGGCTGGCGACTTGCCGCCCAGTTCGAGGGTCACCGGCGTCAGGTTTTGCGCGGCCGCCAGCATGACCTGTCGGCCAATGCTGGTGGCGCCCGTGAAGAGCAGGTGGTCGAAGGGCAACCTCGCGAACGCCTGGCCCACTTCGACCTCGCCGAGCACTACGCTGACAAGATCTTCCGGGAACACCCGTTCGAGCAGAGTTTTCAACGCCTGCGCACTGACCGGCGTGGCCTCGCTGAGTTTGAGCATGACCCGGTTGCCGGCGGCCAGGGCGCCGGTCAGCGGCCCGATGGCGAGAAACAACGGGTAGTTCCACGGCACGATGATGCCCACCACCCCCAGCGGTTGGTACAGCACGCGCGCACTGGCAGGCTGGAAGGCCAGGCCCACTGCTCTACGGGCAGGGCGCATCCAGCGCCGCAAGTGGCGTTCGGCATGGCGGATGCCTTGTACCGAAGGCAGCAGCTCGGCCAACAGGGTTTCATCGGCGCTGCGCCCGGAAAAGTCCGTATCGATGGCTTCGATCAGCCGCTGCTGATCCTCCAGCAGCGCCTCGCGCAAGCTTTTCAGCCACTGCCGCCGTTGCGCCGCAGGTGGCATCGGGTTGCCGGCGAACGCCAGGCGCTGGGCGGCGAACGTCGCTGCCAGGTCGGTGTCGGAATGCACAGGAGGCAAGGCGATGGGCGAGGTCACGAAGGCATCCTCTGTGGGTTGAGAATGCCTAGAGCCTATACTCTAATTCGTACCATGGTGCGAATTTTTTAACCCTGCCCAACCGTGCATCCATGGCGTGATACACCGTAAGATGAGCCATTATCGAAAGCTTGCAGACTGGGAGCTGAGCATGGCCCCGCGCATGAAGACCCGAGAGCGCATCGTGCAGAACAGCCTGGAGCTGTTCAATCAGCAGGGTGAGCGCAGCGTGAGCACCAACCATATCGCCGCGCACATGGAGATTTCGCCCGGCAACCTGTATTACCACTTCCCCAACAAACAGGCGATCATCGCGTTGCTGTTCAGCCAGTACGAAGAGCTGGTGGACAGCTTTCTGCGCCCGCCCCAAGGGCGTGCCGCCACGGTGGAAGACAAACGTTTTTATCTCAAGGCGCTGCTGGCGGCGATGTGGAATTACCGCTTTCTGCACCGCGACCTGGAGCATTTACTGGACAGCGACGCCGAGCTGGCCGCCCGTTACCGGCGGTTTTCCGAGCGTTGCCTGCGCCAGGGCCAGGCGATCTACCGTGGCTTTGTCGATGCCGGGATCCTGACCATGGAGCCTGCACAGATCGAATCGCTCACCATCAATGCCTGGATCGTGCTGACGTCCTGGGTCCGCTTTCTCAGTACCACCCGCGAGCATTCCGCCCATCTGGGTGAAGAAGCCTTCAAGCGCGGCGTCTATCAGGTGCTGGTGCTGGAGCTCGGCTTCGTCACCAGCAATGCCCGCGGCGCAGTGGATGCGCTGTGTCAGGAATTCCACGTACCGTTCAACCAGGCCCTGGAACAGTAGCCAGAGCCTTCGTGCCATCGATCAGGAGATTGTCATGCCCCTTGCGCAATTGATCACCCCGCAGCAGCTGGCCGAGCGTCTGGACTCGCCCAAATTGGTGATCCTGGATTGTCGTTTTGCCTTGGAGGATGTGGATTACGGCCAGCGCAGCTATGCCGAAGGGCATATCGCCGGTGCGCACTTCGCCGACCTTGAAAGGGACTTGAGCGGGCCGGTGAGCAAGGGCCGGACCGGCCGCCACCCGCTGCCCGATCCGCAGCGCCTGGTCGAGCGCCTTCGTGAATGGGGCCTGGATAACGACAGCGAGGTGGTGCTCTACGACGACGGCCCTGGAGCCTTCGCAGCCCGTGCCTGGTGGTTGCTGGCCTGGTTGGGCAAGCGCAGTGGCGTGGCCATTCTCGATGGCGGCCTCAAGGCCTGGCACGCGGCGCACCTGCCCTTGAGCCTGGACGCCCCGCAAAAACGAGAAGGTTCGTTCAGCGGTGAGGCGGATGCCAAGTTGCTGATCGACGCCGAGCACCTGGCCAAGCGCCTGGGCAACCCGGACCTGACCTTGATCGATGCACGGGCCTTGCCGCGTTTTCGCGGTGAAGTAGAGCCGATCGACCCGGTGGCCGGGCATATTCCCGGCGCCCAATGTGCGGCTTTTACCGACAACCTGGATGCGGATGGGCGCTTCCTGGCGCCGGAGCTGCTCAAGCAGCGCTTTGCCGAGAAACTGGCAGGGCGTTCGCCCGAGCAGTTGGTCGCGTATTGCGGATCGGGGGTGACGGCCTGCCATAACCTGTTCGCCCTGGCGTTGGCGGGGTATCCGTTGGGGCGGTTGTATGCCGGGTCATGGAGCGAGTGGATCAACGACCCGAAGCATGGTGTGGCGACCGGCGAGTAAGCAGGCCCGGCCTCATCGCCGGCAAGCCGGCTCCCACGGATTGGACGGTGGATGACCCTGTGGGAGCCGGCTTGCCGGCGATGAGGCCGGTCAGGTCTACCTGCCCTCGACCAGCCACTGCGGAATCCGCCGCTCCAGGTAATACCCCGGATTTCGCAGGCTGCCCTCGACAAACCCCACATGCCCGCCTCGCTGATGCAGCTCGAAGTGTGTCTGCGCCGCCAGTTCACTGGCGGCGGGCAGGCTGTTGCCGTGCACGAACGGGTCGTCGGTGGAGTGGATGATCAGTGTCGGCGTTCGGTTTTGCCCGAGGAAGTAGCGGCTCGACGAGCGGCGATAGTAGTCGTGGGCGTCGTCGAAGCCATTGAGCGGTGCAGTGATCCTGCCGTCGAAATCCCAGAAGGTCTTCAGTTTACGCAAGGGGCCAAGGCGGTGGAGCGCGGCCAGCCCCTCATGATGCCCCTTGTCCTGGAAATGCCGTTGTTTCACCTGCACATAGGCCATCATTTCGCGCATGAAATGGGCCTGATACACCTTGGAAAACCCTTGGCCGATGCGGTCCGCACACTGGTCCAGGCGAAAGGGCACCGAAACCGCCACCGCTGCCTCCAGCTGGCTTGCCGTGCCGCTCTCGCCCAGGTACTTGAGCAGCACATTGCCGCCTAGCGAATAGCCGACCGCATACAGCGGTGCCAGCGGACGCTCGGCGCGCAGGTGGGCGACCACTTCGGCCAGGTCCTCGCTGGCGCCGGAATGGTAGCTGCGCGCCAGCAGGTTGGGCTCGCCCGAGCAGCCGCGCCAGTTCACCGCCACGCTGGCCCAACCGCGAGCCTGCAGTGCCTGCTGCAAGCCTTTGACATAGGGTGAATGGGACGAGCCGGTCAGGCCGTGCAGCACCAGCACCAGTGGCGCATCGGCCTGGTGCGGGCCGTGCCAGTCGAGGTCGAGGAAGTCGCCATCGGCCAGCCACAGGCGCTCGCGGTTGCGTTCCAGGGCGGGCAGCCTGCGCCACAAGGGCCCCCACAGCGTCTGCAGGTGGGGGTTGGACAGGCCGATGGCCGGGCGGAAGGTGGCGGTGAGGCTGGGCATGCTGGGCGACTCGTGTTGTGCCTGCCTAGAGTGCCATGAAACACCGCCGTTGTACCTGCGCTATTGGTCGGCAGTCGGCCCGACGCTGACAATCAGTTTCTGCGTGGGGTCCACGTGAGATTTGAATGCAGCGTGTGCCATTTCGGGCGTAACCGCCAGCAGGCGCTCGATGTAGGTGGGCAAGGCGTCGGCGGGGAGCCAGTGATCGCCATGCGCGGCGATGAGCTTGACCCGTGAATAGTTGGTCGCCAGCTGACGGCGCAAGTCACCGATCATTGCCTGTCTGGCCAACTCCAGCTCCGCAGCACCCGGGCCTTCGCTGATGTAGGTGAGGAGCACGTCCTCGACCTGCTTTCGTGAAGCCTCTGCAAACGCCGTGGCGACCTCCCAGTTGATGCACAACAAGTGGTTCAGTGGCGCTAGCTGCGAGCCGATAGCGTAGGTCATGCCGTGGTGCTGGCGAAGGTGGGCGAAGAGGCGCGAGTCAACCATGCCTCCCAGCACATGGTTGGCCAGCACCAGTGCAGGGTGGTCGGCTTCGCCCGGCTGCACATCCGCAGGCATGAGCATCAGCAATGTGGTGCCGGGGCTGTCATGTTCCAGGTGCAGGTTGCCACTGTTGAACGCGGGCAGAGCCTGTTCGGCGGCGGCCCAATGCTGGGGTAGCGCCAGGCAAATGCGGCTGGCAATGCTCTCTGCCTCCAGCCGTGTCAGGTCGCCGACCAGGGAAATGTGCAGGTTGTTGGCCGAATAGGCTTGGCCATGGAAGTCGCGCACATCCGACGAGGTAATGGCTCCGATACTTTCGGCGGTACCGTATACCGGCGAGCCATAGGCGTGACTGCCATACAGGTGAGTGAATGCGGCTTGCTGGGCACGCTGTCGGGGATCGGCCTGTTGTTGCCTGTTCATTCGCAATAGCTGTGGCTTGATTGCATCGAGCTCGCCTGAATTCAAGGCCGGCCTCGCAACCATGTCGATGATCAGATCCAGTGCTGGATCAAACACATCGCTTGTCATGCTGCGCAAGTGGATGGTTACCTGGCTGAGCGAGATGCTCTTGGCGTATTTCGCGCCGAGCTGCTCGAAGCGTTCGGCAAACTGCCTGGCGTCCAGGTCCTGAGTGCCTTCGTCGAGCATGCCCATGGTCAGAGCAGCGAGCCCTGGTTTGTCACCGTCCAGGCGGCTACCGGCGTTGAAGTTGAGGATCAGGTCGACCATCGGCAGTTGGTGGGTCTCCACCAACGTGACCTGCGTGCCTTCTTCGGTCCGCCAGGTATGTACTTCAGGGGCGGTAAGCTTGAGCTTTGCAAGGTCTGCGTCGCCCAGGGTGCTCAGTGCCGTCGAGCTCTGCTCATGGGGGCCTTCGGGCGCCGGGTCTGAGGGTTGTGCTTCACCCTGCAGGTAGGTGATGGTCAAGCGCTCGTGGCTGAGGAAGTCGTGAGCGGCAGCACGCACCTCTTCGGCCGTGACGTTCTCGATCCATCGCTGTTCCTGGTCGAGCTGCGCCGGGTCCAGGCCGCTCACGGCGTATGTACCGATGGTATTGGCCTGCTTGTCCATGTCGTCGCGATCGAACACCCGTTGCGCCAGCAGGTGATTCTTGGCCCTGGAAAGTTCGTTCGCGTCAGGTGCATTCAAGCGCAGTTGCTCGATCTCCTGCAGCACCCTCGCCGTTGCCGACTGTGCCGTGGCGTTCGCCAGGTTGGCCGCCAGTTCGAATGTCAGCAGGCTGTCACCGCGCTGCAGGTGCTGGTAGTCAGCGCTAATTTGCAGGAGTGATTCATCGCCGCGCACGCAACGCGAGAACAGCCGTGAGCTATAGCCCTTGGCCAGTAAGTATGGAATGAGGCGCAGCGCTTGTGCCTGCGCAGGGGTGGCGGCGGTGGCCAGGCTCGGGACGTTGAAACTCAATATGGCGCCGGGATGCAAGCCTTTCAGTGCAATGGTCTGGCAGCGGTGCTTGAAGTGTCTGTCAGGCTCGGGAGTCCAGCGCTTGGGCAGCGTGGCGCGGGCTATCGAGCCGAATTGGCGCTCGGCCATGGCGCGCAGGGCTTGCAGGTTGGTGTTGCCCACCACCACCAGCGTTGCGTTGTTGGGCTGGTACCAATCGTCGTACCAGGCCCGCACAGCGCTGATGTCCAGGTGCTGCAGGTCATTCTGATGGCCGACCGTAGGGGTGGCATAAGGCATGTGACTATTGGCAAGGATCAGTGCGCGTTCCCTGGCCAGGTTCATCGGGACACTGTCCGTTTGCTCGCGGCGCTCGGCTTTGACCACGTTGAGTTCGCGTGCAAACACCGCTTCACCCAAGGTGGCAGTGACCATCGAGTCGGCCATGATTTCCAGCACGACTTCCAGGCGATCTGCCGGTAGCGTCACGGGGAAACAGGTGGCGTCGGGTGATGTGAATGCATTGGGATTGCCGCCCAGTTGGGTTATCACCTTGTTGTACTGACCAGGGGCAAGCTTGCTGCTGCCTTCGAACATCAGGTGCTCGACCAGGTGGCAAAGTCCGGATTGCCCTGTTGCCTCCTGGCTCGATCCGACGTGATACCAGAGTTGCACTGACACCAACGGTGCCCGCTGGTCTTCCCGCAAGTAGACCGTCAGGCCGTTAGCGAGGGTGAAGTGCTGCAGGGGGGGGGAGAGGGATGTACGCATGGACAAAGTGCTCCGGTTGGTCAATGAACCGGAGCAGCTTCAGTCACCCTGCATGCCTGCCTGCGTTACATACATACAGATCCGGGCAGGTGAGGTGGATCAGCCTCGTTGCCAGAGCGCGTAATGCACCTGGCCGGTCTTCTTCTCGCGGTGCAGGCGCCAGTTGCCGGGCATTTGCAGGGTCGATGGCGCCGCTTCGCTTTCGGTGTAGACCCAGGCCTGTTCGCGCAGCCACTGGTTCTGTTCCAGCAGGTTGCAGGTGTTGGCCAGCAGGTCCTGATGGAAGGGCGGGTCGAGGAACACCACATCGAACTGTTGCTTGGCCGGGCCTTGCAGGTAACGCAGGGCGTCGGTCTGCAGGATCTGCCCACGCGGGCAGCGCAGGAGTTCCAGGTTGTTCTTCAGGTTGCCGATCGCGGCCGGGTTGCTGTCCAGCGCCACAGCATCCTCGGCGCCGCGGGACAGCGCCTCCAGTACCAGGGCGCCGCTGCCGGTGAAGGCATCCAGCACCCGGGCGCCTTCGATGTAGGGCGCCAGCCAGTTGAACAGGGTTTCGCGCACACGGTCGGGCGTCGGTCGCAGGCCTTCCCCTTCGGGTACTGCCAGGCGGCGGCTGCGCCACTCGCCGGCGATGATGCGCAGGTGACCCTGGCCCTTGCTTTGGCCCGGCTGCGGGCGGGCAGGAGGGGTGGATCTAGGCATTAGTGCTCCGGTACGCCAAGCGGTTGCTCGGCGGGTTTGTCTGTGGGGGCTGGCAGTGGCTTCTGCGGCACGCTCGGGCCAACGGTGACGATCACCAGCTTGTCGGCTGCCAGGTGCTTGTTCATGGCGGCCTTGACCTGCTCGACGGTGAGCGCCTGGGACTGCTGCATGAAATCTTCCAGCCAGGTCAGCGGCAGGTTGTAGAAGCCGATGGCGCCCAGTTGGCCGACGATGCTGCCATTGCTGGCGTTGGACAGCGGGAAGCTGCCTGCCAGTTCGCGCTTGGCATCGTCCAGCTCTTGCTGGGTCGGGCCGCTTTTCAGGTAATCGGCAAGGATACCCTCAACCAGCTTCAATGTGCCTTCGCTGAGTTCGGCGCGGGTCTGCAGGTTGATCATGAACGGGCCGCGCACCTGCATCGGGCTGAAGACCGAGTACACGCCGTAGGTCAGGCCGCGCTTTTCCCGTACTTCGCTCATCAGGCGGGTGCCGAAGGCGCCACCGCCGAGAATCTGGTTGCCCAGCGACAGGGCTGGCCAGTCCGGGTCCTGGCGGTCGATGCCGAGCTCGGCGAGCATCAGGTGCGTCTGCTTGCTCGGGAAGTCGATGTGAGTGATGCCCGCCTTGGGTTCGACCGGCTGGGCGGGTTTCGCCAGCGCTGGGCCTTTGGGCAGGGCGGCGGACACCTGGGCAGCGACGGCTTCGGCTTCCTCGCGGCTGAGGTCGCCGACCAGGGCGATCACGGCGTTGCCGGCGGCATAGGCCTTGGCGTGGAAGGCGCGCAGTTGCTCCAGGGTGATGCCCGGGATGCTTTCGGCACTGCCATCGCTTGGCTGGCCGTAGGGGTGGTTGCCATAGAGCTTGGCGAACAGCGCCTTGCCAGCGATCTTGCCAGGGTTCTGCTTGTCGTACTCGAAACCGGCCAGCAGCTGGTTCTTGATGCGTTTGAGCGCGTCTTCGGGGAACGTCGGCTTGCCGGCCACCTCGGCGAACAGCTTGAGCGCGGGCTCGCGCTTGTCCTTGACGCTCAGGCTGCGCAGCGAGGCCACGGCCATGTCGCGGTAGGAGCCGTTGCCAAAGTCTGCACCGAGGCCCTCGAAGCCTTCGGCGATGGCAGTCACGTCCTTGCCGGCCACGCCCTCATTGAGCATGGCGTTGGTCAGGGTGGCCAGGCCCGGCGTGTTGCCGTCCTGGCTGCTGCCGGCGGCGAAGGTCACGCGCAGGTCGAACATCGGCAGCTCGCGGGCCTCGACGAACAGTACCCGGGCACCTTCGGCGGTGGTCCAGTTCTGGATGTTCAGCCGGCGCCGGCTCGGTGCCTTGCCATCCAGTTCGGCCAGCGACTGCAGGGTGTTGGCAGGACGTGCCGCACTTTCGGCCTCGGAGTGTGCAGGGCGGGCGAGTACGGCGGCTACCGCCACCACCAGCGCGATGATGCCCGTGCCGATCAGGGTGTAGCGTGGTGCGCTGCGATCACTCATGAGCGGACTCCTCGGGCAGTACATGGGCAACGCTCAGGCGTTCGCGGGTGAAGTAGGTGCGTGCGGCGTTCTGGATGTCCTCGGGGGTGACGCGATTGAGTTCGTCGAGCTCGCTGTCGATCAGCTTCCAGGACAGGCCGACGGTTTCCAGCTGGCCAATGGTGGTGGCCTGGCTGCTGATCGAGTCACGGTCGTAGACCAGGCCGGCGATCACCTGGGCGCGGACGCGCTCCAGCTCTTCGGCGCTGGGCGGGGTGGTCTTGAGCTCTTCGAGCAGCTGCCAGACGCCTTTCTCGACATCGGCCAGGGTCTTCTGCTTCTGCACGTTAGGCGTGGCCGAGATGAGGAACAGGCTGTCACCACGGGTAAAGGGGTTGTAGCTGGACGAAGCACCGGCCACCAGTTCCTGGCCACGCTCCAGGCGCGCCGGTAGGCGGGCACTGTAGCCGCCGTCGAGCAGCGCCGAGATCAGTCGCAGGGCGTGCACGGTGCGAGGGTCCTTGGCCGTGGCCAGGCCGGGCGCGTTGAACCCGTAGATCAGGCTCGGCAGCTGGGTGCGCACATGCAGGGTCAGCTGGCGCTCGCCGGGTTCGGCGAGTTCGAGCGGCAGCTTGGCCGCAGGCACGCTGCGCTTGGGGATGGCACCGAAGTACTTCTGCGCCAGGCCCTTGACCTCGTCGGCGGTGACGTCGCCGACCACCACCAGGGTCGCGTTGTTCGGCGCATACCAGGACTCGTACCAATGGCGCAGCTCCTCGACCTTCATGCGTTCGAGGTCGGCCATCCAGCCGATGGTCGGCGTGTGATAACCACTGGCCGGAAAAGCCATGGCGCGGAACAGCTCGAAGGCTTTCGAACTGGGCTGATCGTCGGTGCGCAGGCGGCGCTCCTCCTTGATCACCTCGATTTCGCGGGCGAATTCGTCGGCCGGCAAGCGCAGGCTGGCCAGGCGGTCGGCCTCAAGCTCGAAGGCCACCGGCAGGCGGTCGCGGGCCAGCACCTGGTAATAGGCGGTGTAGTCGTCGCTGGTGAAGGCATTCTCTTCCGCGCCGAGGTCGCGCAGGATGCGCGAGGCCTCGCCGGGGCCGATCTTGGCGCTACCCTTGAACATCATGTGCTCGAGGGCGTGGGACAAGCCGGTCTGGCCCGGCGTCTCGTAGCTGGAGCCGACCTTGTACCAGATCTGTGAAACGACCACCGGCGCGCGGTGATCCTCCCGCACGACCACCTTGAGGCCGTTGTCGAGGATGAACTCGTGGGTAGGTTGCACATCGGCGGCGAAGGCCATCAGTGGCAGGCAGAGTGTGCTGAGCAACAGGCCAGCGGCGCGGCGGGCTAGAGCATTCATACGGTGATTAACCTGTTCGGCGGCCCGCTGGTTTAGCGTCGGCGGGCCAGGAGGTGCTAGGATACTGATCCGGTTGCCTGGCGACCATGCCTGTCGCCGTTCTGGCCTCCAGGCCTATATAGACAAACATTGCGCATGAACCAGCCGGATTCAAAATAGTCTGTTCTGCGTTTAGAGAATTCCCGATGCGCCACTGCTGGCCCATCGCTACCCTGAGATAGCCGTCTTCCATGTTTGGTTCCAACGACGACAAAAAAGCGCCGGCCGAGGCTGGCGAGAAAAAAGGCCTGTTCAGCTGGTTTCGCAAGAAGCCGCAGCAACCTGTCGCCGAACAGCCACCAGTACCTGATGCTCAAGCTGCCGAGCCCGTAGCTGCGCAGCCCGCCGTCGAGCAGCCCGCAGCCGCTCCGGCAGAGCCGCCGGTTGCCCAAGCCCCTGAGGCGCCTGCTGTCGCCGAGGCACCGCGCCCAGCCGAGCCTGAGCCGGTTGCGGTTGTTGAGCCTGAGCCGGTCGCGGTTCCTGAACCTGAACCTGAGCCAGTCATCATCCCTGAGCCGGCCGCTGCCCTTGAGCCAGTACCCCAGGCCCCTGTGGGCGCCGGCTTGCCCGCGCAAGCGGCACCGGTCCAGGTACAGGTCGAGGCCCCGGCACCGGTCGTTGTGGCCCCGCAAATCCCGGTTGCCCATCCGGTCGAGCCGCCCGTCAGCAACCTGGTCCTGCCGGTTGCCGAGGAGCCTGTCGCGCTGGTGCCGGACCTAGAGCCCATGGCGCCGCCCGCGATCCCCGAGCGTCCTGCGCCGGAGCCCGTCGCCGTCGTAGCCCCAGCCCCGGCCCCGGCAGTGGTCGAGCCCGAGCCAACCCCGGTGGTTGCAGCGTCGGCCACCGCCGAACAGGCCAAGCCCGGTTTCTTCGCCCGCCTCAAGCAAGGCCTGTCGAAGACCAGTGCCAGCATTGGCGAAGGCATGGCCAGCCTGTTCCTGGGCAAGAAGGTCATCGATGACGACCTGCTCGACGAAATCGAAACCCGCCTGCTGACCGCCGACGTCGGCGTGGAAGCCACCTCGGCCATCGTCCAGAACCTGACCCAGAAGGTCGCCCGCAAACAGCTGGCCGATGCCGATGCCCTGTACAAGTCGTTGCAGGACGAACTGGCGGCATTGCTGCGCCCGGTCGAGCAGCCGCTGAAGGTCGAGGCACAGAACAAGCCATACGTGATCCTCGTGGTCGGCGTGAACGGCGCCGGCAAGACCACCACCATCGGCAAGCTGGCCAAGAAGCTGCAGCTTGAAGGCAAGAAGGTCATGCTGGCCGCGGGCGACACCTTCCGTGCCGCTGCCGTGGAGCAGCTGCAGGTATGGGGTGAGCGCAACCAGATCCCGGTCATCGCCCAGCACACCGGCGCCGACTCCGCCTCGGTGATCTTCGATGCCGTGCAGGCCGCCAAGGCCCGTGGCGTCGATGTGCTGATCGCCGACACCGCCGGTCGCCTGCACACCAAGGACAACCTGATGGAAGAGCTGAAGAAGGTCCGTCGGGTGATCGGCAAGCTCGATGCCGAGGCGCCGCACGAGGTGCTGCTGGTGCTCGACGCTGGCACTGGGCAGAACGCCATCAGCCAGGCCAAGTACTTCAACCAGAGCGTCGAGCTGACCGGCCTGGCCCTGACCAAGCTGGACGGCACCGCCAAGGGCGGCGTGATCTTCGCCCTGGCCAAGCAGTTCAACATCCCGATCCGCTTCATCGGTGTCGGTGAAGGCATCGACGACCTGCGCACCTTCGAAGCCGAGCCGTTCGTCAAGGCTCTGTTCGCCGAGCGAGACCATCCATGATCCGATTCGAACAGGTTGCCAAGCGCTATCCCAACGGCCATGTCGGCTTGCATGAGCTGAGTTTCCGGGCGCGCCGGGGCGAATTCCTGTTCGTCACCGGCCATTCCGGCGCCGGCAAGAGCACCTTGCTGCGCCTGCTGTTGGCCATGGAGCGCCCGACCAGCGGAAAACTGCTGCTGGCAGGGCAGGACCTGGGGCAGATCAGCAATGCGCAGATCCCGTTCCTGCGTCGTCAGATCGGGGTGGTGTTCCAGAACCACCAGCTACTGTTCGACCGTACTGTGTTCAACAACATCGCTCTGCCGCTGCAGATTCTCGGCTTGTCGAAGGCCGAGATCGCCAAGCGCGTCGATTCGGCCCTGGAGCGCGTCTCGCTGAGTGACAAGGGCGAGCTGTTCCCGGCTGACCTGTCCACCGGTCAGCAGCAGCGCGTCGGCATCGCCCGCGCCATCGTGCATCAGCCAGCCCTGCTGCTGGCCGACGAACCCACCGGTAACCTTGATCCGCGCCTGGCTGCGGAAATCATGGGGGTGTTCGAGGACATCAACCGCCTCGGCACCACGGTACTGATTGCCAGCCATGACCTGGCACTGATCGCGCGCATGCGCCACCGCATGCTGACCTTGCAGCGCGGCCGTCTGATCGGCGATGGGGAGGCCGGGCAATGAGCACTACACGTACACCAAAGGTTTCCGAACGGGTCGCGCCGAAGCCTGCCGACCCGCAGCCGGCGAAGAAAAAGCGCGGCGAACATGATGATGACGGTCCGGATTTCCGCACCTTGCTCCACGCCTGGCTAGAAAGTCACCGTGCCAGCCTGGCCGATAGCTTGCGCCGTCTGGGCAAGCAGCCGATCGGCAGCTTCTTCACCTGCCTGGTAATGGCTGTGGCCTTGAGCATGCCCATGGGGCTTTCGCTGCTGCTCAAGAACGTCGAGAAGCTCGGCGGCTCCTGGCAGCGCGCGGCGCAGATCTCGCTGTACCTGCAGCTCGATGCGGGCGGCAAGGAAGGCGAAGCGCTGCGGGATGAGATCAAGAGCATGCCGGGCGTGTCCGATGCCCAGTACGTCAGCCGCGAGCAGGCGCTGGAAGAATTCCAGCAGCAATCCGGGTTGGGCGAGGCCCTGCGCGAACTCCCTGACAACCCGCTGCCCGGTGTGGTGGTAGTGACACCGACCGAAGTCGACAAGCCGGCGCTGGAGGCTCTGCGTCAACGCCTGGCCGAGCTGCCACGCGTGGAGAACGCGCAGCTTGACCTGGTTTGGGTCGAGCGCCTGGCGGCGATCCTCAAGCTGGGCGACCGATTTGTCTTCGGCCTAGCGGTGATGCTGATTTCGGCCCTGCTGTTAGTAATCGGTAACACAATTCGTCTACATATTGAAAACCGCCGTGTCGAGATCGAAGTGATCAAGCTGGTCGGCGGTACCGACAGCTATGTCCGGCGGCCTTTCCTGTACATGGGCGCCTTGTACGGCCTGGGTGCGGGCGTGTTGGCCTGGGGCATACTGGCGTTCGGCCTGAACTGGCTGAACGAGGCCGTGGTAGGGCTGTCCGGGCTGTATGACAGCGACTTCGCCCTGGGTGGGGTGCCTGCTGCCGATGGTCTGTCGCTCTTGATCGGGGCGGTGCTGTTGGGGTATATCGGTGCATGGATCGCGGTGGCCCGTCACTTGAACGAGTTGGCACCACGATAGTTTTTCTGTGCCAGCATTGACATTTTTTTCATTTTGGAACTTGTACCGTCGTTCCGGGTCAATGTTGGCAGCGCCCACAAGGCGCGAGTTTTGTAAGTCGGAGGTTCTTGAATGACCACATCGTTGCAACCTGCCTATGCCCTGGTTCCTGGTGCAAACCTGGAAGCCTACGTGCACACGGTCAACAGCATCCCGCTGCTGACGGTCGAGCAGGAGCGTGATCTGGCCGAGCGTCTCTACTACGAGCAGGATCTCGAGGCCGCTCGGCAAATGGTGATGGCCCACCTGCGTTTCGTCGTACATATTGCGCGTAGCTATGCAGGCTACGGGCTGGCCCAAGCCGACCTGATCCAGGAAGGCAACGTTGGCCTGATGAAGGCGGTCAAGCGCTTCAACCCGGAAATGGGCGTGCGTCTGGTGTCCTTCGCGGTGCACTGGATCAAGGCCGAGATTCACGAGTTCATCCTGCGCAACTGGCGCATCGTGAAGGTGGCCACCACCAAGGCCCAGCGCAAGCTGTTCTTCAACCTGCGCAGCCAGAAGAAACGCCTGGCCTGGTTGAACAATGACGAAGTGCATCGTGTGGCAGAAAGCCTTGGCGTCGAGCCACGTGAAGTGCGCGAGATGGAAAGCCGCCTGAGTGGCCAGGACATGGCCTTCGACCCGGCCGCCGAAGCCGATGACGACAGCGCCTTCCAGTCGCCTGCGCATTACCTGGAAGACCACCGTTACGACCCTGCCGTGCAGTTGGAAGACGCCGATTGGAGCGACAATTCCACCAGCAACCTGCATGAAGCACTGCAGGGTCTGGACGATCGTAGCCGCGATATTCTCTATCAGCGCTGGCTGGCCGAGGAGAAAGCGACATTGCATGAGCTGGCAGACAAATACAGCGTCTCGGCTGAGCGTATTCGTCAGCTGGAGAAGAATGCGATGAACAAGGTCAAGGCATTGATCACGGTCTGATCACGTTCTGGTAACAATTGAAAAGCCGCTGGCCTTTGAAGGGCCAGCGGCTTTTCTGTTTGTGCTGATTTTACCGGCCCTATCGCCGGCAAGCCGGCTCCCACAGGTACACCTATTGCCTCAAGGCCTGCGCGAGGAATTCAGCTGCACAAGGTAGCTCGGCCCGCCCAGCTGGCTCATTTGCCGGCGAATCCAGCCTGCCCGGCTGGCCACATAGGCGCTCGGCCTACTGGCGCTCCACTTGATCGGGCTTGGCAGCACCGCCGCCAGTTGCGCCGCCTGCTGCCGATTTAGCCGGCTGGCATCGATACCGAAGTGATAGCGCGCCGCAGCCTGGGCGCCAAACACCCCTTTGCCCCATTCCGCGCTGTTCAGGTAGACCTCAAGGATGCGCTCCTTCGACCACAACAGTTCGATCAGCGCTGTGAACCAGGCCTCCAGACCCTTGCGCAACCAGCTGCGCCCAGACCACAGGAACAGGTTCTTGGCCACCTGCTGGGTCAACGTGCTGGCGCCGCGAATGTTGCCACCGCGCTCGTTGTAGGCCAGCGCTGCCTGGATGGCCGGGACGTCGAAGCCCCAATGCGTGGCGAACTTCTGGTCCTCGCCTGCAATTACCGCGACCTTGAGCTCGTCGGAGATATTCTCCCAGGGCTCCCAGTCGCGCTGCAGGTCGATCGGCTCGCCGCTGATCCATGATTGCACCTTGCGCTCGAACATCAGTGCTGTGCCCGGTGGCGGCACCCAGCGAAACACCAGCACCAGCACGATGCTGCCGGCAGCGAACCAGAGCAGGGCGCGGGCGAAGCGGCGGATGAGGGATGAAAGCATGGCGATAGCTTGGCCGGACCAGTGGAACGGGCCATTATACAGACCCGATCCAAGGAGTCGTCCCATGCTTCGCAGCTTCCTGATGCTCGCTGCCTTTTTCGGTTTTACCGGTGTCGCTCTGGGTGCGTTTGCCGCGCACGGCCTGAAAAACCGCCTATCGGCCGACTACCTGGCGATCTTTCATACCGGCGTGACCTACCAGTTGGTGCATACCCTGGCGATCTTCGGTGTGGCGCTGCTGGCGGCGCACCTGCCGGGGCGTCTGGTGGGCTGGGCTGGGGGCCTCTTCGCCGTGGGCATCGTGCTGTTCTCCGGCAGCCTGTACCTGCTGACCCTCAGCGGGTTGGGCAAACTGGGCATCATCACACCCATCGGTGGCCTGTGCTTTCTGGCCGGTTGGCTGTGCCTGGGGCTGGCAGCCTGGCGGCTGGGCTGACCAAGCGGTCCACAATCGCGACTAATGGCGCCTGTCGCCCTTGGGTAAACGCGTGGATCGGCGCTAGAATGCGGGCCCCAAAGAACAATGGTGGCCGTGCGCATGCGCATTCAACTGAACGGTGAACCTTACGAAGTGCCAGCCGGCGAAAGCGTCGCGGCCCTGCTGACGCGTCTGGAGCTGACTGGGCGCCGGGTCGCGGTGGAACTCAACCTGGATATCGTGCCGCGTAGCCAGCACGACAGCACGCAGCTGAACGAAGGCGACCAGGTCGAAGTGGTCCACGCCATCGGTGGTGGCTGATTCCGCTCCGGCGCTTCACCTGTAAGCCCAGCAACCTTTTCCCGAGGAACAACGATGAGCAACGTTCGTAGCGACAAGCCTTTCACCCTGGCCGGACGCACTTTCCAGTCGCGCCTGCTGGTCGGCACCGGCAAGTACCGTGACATGGAAGAAACCCGCCTGGCCATCGAGGCCTCGGGTGCTGAAATCGTTACTGTCGCCGTGCGCCGCACCAACCTTGGCCAGAACCCAGGCGAGCCGAACCTGCTCGACGTGTTGCCGCCGGACCGCTACACCATCCTGCCGAACACCGCCGGCTGCTATGACGCGGTCGAGGCCGTGCGCACCTGCCGCCTGGCCCGCGAACTGCTCGATGGCCACAACCTGGTCAAGCTGGAAGTGCTGGCCGACCAGAAAACCCTGTTCCCCAACGTGATCGAAACCCTGAAGGCCGCCGAAGTGCTGGTCAAGGACGGGTTCGACGTGATGGTCTACACCAGCGATGACCCGATCATTGCCCGTCAGCTGGCAGAAGCCGGCTGCATCGCGGTGATGCCGCTGGCCGGCCTGATCGGCACCGGCCTGGGTATCTGCAACCCGTACAACCTGCAGATCATCCTGGAAGAGTCCAAGGTGCCGGTGCTGGTTGACGCCGGTGTAGGTACTGCCTCCGACGCCACCATCGCCATGGAGATGGGCTGCGAAGCCGTGCTGATGAACTCGGCCATCGCCCACGCCCAGCAGCCTGTGCTGATGGCCGAGGCCATGAAGCACGCCATCGTTGCCGGCCGCATGGCTTACCTGGCCGGGCGCATGCCGAAGAAACTCTATGCCAGCGCCTCTTCGCCGCTGGATGGTCTGATCAAGTAAGAGCCCCCGATGACTGAACCGCAAGATACGCCGACCACCCCTGACGGCGAAGCGCGCCCCCACCGCCGCATCAAGAGCTTCGTGATGCGCGCAGGGCGCATGACCGAAGGCCAGCAACGCGGCCTTGACCAGGGCGGTCCGCTGTACATCCTGCCACTGGCCGATAGCCCGGTGGACTACGACCAGGTGTTCGGCCGCTCGGCGCCGCGCACCCTGGAGATCGGCTTCGGCATGGGCCATTCCCTGCTGGAGATGGCCGCTGCTGCGCCTGAGCTGGATTTTATCGGTGTCGAAGTGCACCGTCCGGGTGTGGGTGCATTGCTCAACGGCGTGCTGACCCAGGGCCTGAAGAACCTGCGGGTTTACGACTGCGACGCCATCGAAGTGCTCAACCGCTGCGTGGCCGACAGCAGCCTCGACCGCTTGATGCTGTTCTTCCCCGACCCGTGGCACAAAGCGCGTCATCACAAGCGCCGCATCGTGCAGCTGGAGTTTGCCGAGCTGGTACGGCGCAAGCTCAAGCCGGGTGGCGTGTTCCACATGGCGACCGACTGGGAGCCGTATGCCGAGTACATGCTGGAAGTGATGAGCGCTGCGCCGGGTTACCGTAACCAGGCGGCGGATGGGGCCTACGTGCCGCGTCCGGAAGAGCGGCCGATCACCAAGTTCGAGCGCCGTGGTGAGCGCTTGGGGCATGGGGTCTGGGATTTGAAGTTCGAGAAGGTGGACTGATCGGCTGTTTGAGCCTGTCGTGCCGCGAGAGCCTGCAGAAATGCAGGCGAAAAAAACCGCTCTGACAAGAGCGGTTTTTTTATGTGAACGATAGGACTGAGTATCCTTCGTTCAGCGGCTTCACTGAAAACTCTCCACATGAAGACGATCATAGGCAGCTCAATTGGGGGCGTCAATGTCCAGAAATATCCCGCATCACGTGTGTCAGAGTGGTTAACAGCCTTGGGTAAATATTCCAAGTAAGATCGCGCTGCTCCTCTGTGGATCAATTCAGTGATGGGCCGGGTGAGAGAAGAATTCTGCTTTCCGGCCCCTTCGACATGGCCTGAGAACCGTGCCGGTTGATGTTTCTCGAAGGGCCATTGACCTGGCCACTTCACTGAAAACTCTCCACATTGTTTTCGAAGGCATCGAAGCGCCGGTTAGATGCTGGAAGATTGGCCCGCCAACACGGAGGCCATGGCATATGAAGCGAATGCTTGATGCGCTGAGCCGCGTTTGGAAACTCATCCGGATCTTGTTTGTACTCAAGACCGTTCGGGACTTCATGCGCGATCACTTCGACGATGCCCAGTAAGGGCTAGTCAGGTGGTCGGGCTGCCCTGGTTCTCCGGGGCAGATTTTAGCAATCTCACCCCCGCCGATCGGCCACCACGCCAATCAACACCAGCACCACCAACAACACCGGTGCCAACGCATAGTTATTGAACTGGCTCAGCCCCTTGACCACCCAAGGCGTGGCATAGATCAACGCCGCACCGCTGCCGATCATCACCAGCAGGGCCATGAACGGCACGCGCAGGGCGCCTGCCAGGCCACCCAAGCGTTGTTCCACCCAGGCCTTGATGTCGGTGCCGAACAGCACCAGCAGGCAGCCTACCAGGGCCAGGGAAATCTCCGACAGGTTGCTACGGCTCCAGCGGGAAACTGTCGCCAGCAGATCAAGTACCAGATCCATGGGTCATCCTTAGGTCAAGAAATACTGCAGCAGGTCATTGAGAAACAGCTGGCCGCGAGGCGTGGCCACCAGCCGATCAGGTTCGACCTGCAGAAGGCCCTTTTGTTCGGCGGCGCGGCGCGCCTCGGCCAGTTGCGCCAAGGGTAGGCCGGTACGCTGGGTGAACAGCTCGGCTTCCACGCCATCGGTGAGGCGCAGGGCGTTCATCAGGAACTCGAACGGCAGCTCATCGACCGGCAGCAGTTTCTCGCCAGCCTTGAAGGGTTTGGCGAGGTTCAGGTAATCCTTCGGCAGGCGGGTTTTCCAGGTGCGCAGGATGCGCCCATCGGCGAAGGTCAGCTTGCCGTGGGCGCCGGCACCGATGCCGATGAAATCGCCGAAGCGCCAGTAGTTGAGGTTGTGCCGTGCCGGCCTGCCGGGCTGGGCGTAGGCCGACACTTCGTATTGCTTGAAGCCATGTTCGGCCATCAGGGCCTGGCCGGCTTCCTGAATGTCCCAGAGGATATCGTCTTCCGGAAGCTCCGGTGGCTGGTTCCAGAACACCGTGTTCGGTTCAACGGTCAACTGGTACCACGACAGGTGCGTCGGCCCCAGGTCGATGGCCTGGCGCAGGTCACCGAGCGCGTCGTCCAGCGACTGGTCGGGCAGGCCGTGCATCAGGTCCATGTTGAAGTTGTCGAAGCCGGCTGCGCGCGCCATTGCCGCCGCGCGGATGGCCTCGTCGCCATTGTGGATGCGGCCCAGTGCCTGCAGCTTGGCGGGCTGAAAGCTCTGCACGCCGATGGACAGGCGGTTGATGCCTGTTTGCCGGTAGGCCTTGAACTTCTCCTGTTCGAACGTGCCAGGGTTGGCTTCCAGCGTGATCTCGATGTCCGGGGCGAACGGAATGCGTTGCTCCACCCCTTGCAACAAGCGCCCGAGCGCATTGGCGCTGAACAGGCTGGGCGTGCCACCACCGAAGAAGATCGACGAAATAGGGCGGCCCTGTACGGCAGGCAGTTCCTGGTCGAGGTCGGTTAGCAGGGCATCAACATATGCCTCTTCCGGCAGCTCAGGGCCGGCGGCGTGGGAGTTGAAGTCGCAGTAAGGGCATTTGCGCACGCACCACGGAATGTGGATGTAAAGGGCCAGGGGCGGCAGCGTGGCAAGACCCGCCGCACCTGGGCGCGGCTGGGTGGACAGCGTTGTGATCATGCCAGGCCCAGGCGTTGACGCAGCAGGGCCATGGCGCGTGCGCGATGGCTGAGCTGGTTCTTGTCGGCAGGGCTGAGGTCGGCACTCGAACAATTGCGCTCAGGCACCCAGAACAGCGGGTCGTAGCCGAAGCCATGCTCGCCGCTGGCTTCGAACAGGATGCGCCCTTGCCACAGGCCTTCGCAGAGGATCGGCAACGGGTCATCGGCATGTCGCACCAGTGCCAGCACGCAGACGAACTGGGCGCCGCGCTGATCTTCTGGTACATCCTTGAGCGCTTCGAGCAGCTTGGCATTGTTGGCTGCATCGCCTTTTCCATCTGCATAGCGTGCCGAGTAGATACCTGGCGCCCCCCCGAGGAAGTCCACTGCCAGGCCCGAATCGTCGGCCAGCGCCGGCAGCCCGGAGATGCGGGCTGCGTTGCGGGCCTTGAGGATGGCGTTCTCGACGAACGACAAGCCGGTTTCTTCAGGCTCGATCTGGCTGAACTCACCGATCGAGCGCAGTTGCACCGACTGGCCGAGCATGGCCTGGAGTTCCTTGAGTTTGCCGGCGTTGTGGCTGGCCAATACGAGTTGCTGGAAATTCATCATTCGCCTGGGAACACTTCCTGGTTGAAGCTGAGTTGATGGCTGACCCCGCCGGTTTCGACGTTCAGGTCGAAGGTCAGGGTCTCGGCCTGTTCGATCTTGAACTGGGCGATGTAGTAGATCGCCCCTTGGTCGGTAATCTGCTTGAACGACAGCGGGTTGGTGCGCCCGGTCAAGTCTTTCACCGTGCCACTGACCACGCCCATGGCCGGCTTGCCGGCCTTGAGCAGGGCAATGTTGAGCACGCCCTGGTTTTTGCTGCGGGTAAGCCCGGTGGCGGCGGCAATGTCGGGTTGCAGCATGCTCGAGGTAAAGGCGCTGTAGTGCACCGTCACGTCGCCGAAGTCTTCCTTGCGATCGGGCCTGGCGGCATCGGCAGCCAGGACTGGCAGGGCCAGGCACAGGCTGATCAGGAACAGGGCTAGACGACGCATGGTGCGATTCCTCCGGTGAGCGTCAGACCGCGAGCTGGTGCTCCTGCAGGCCTGGGCTGCTGACGCGATAAATGCCGATTTCACCTAGAAGATTAGGCCAAAGCCGGCCACCCCACCCGTTGCGGTGCAAGTGGTCGACGGCCAGGCGGTCGAGCACCTTGGCGTGGCGCTCATGGCACAGCTCTTCGAAGTCGGCGAAGGTGCAGAAGTGGATGTTCGGCGTGTTGTACCAGGTATACGGCATGAAGTCCGAAACCGGCATGCGGCCTTTGGTCGCCAGGTACCAGCGGCAGCGCCAGTGGCCGAAGTTGGGGAAGGTGATGATGCACTGACGGCCCACCCGCAGCATCTCGTCGAGAATGCGGTCGGGGTACTCCACGGCCTGCAGGGCCTGGGTCATGATTACCACGTCGAAGCTGTTGCTGGCGAAGTTGCCCAGGCCCTTGTCGAGGTCCTGCTCGATCACGTTGACGCCTTTGGCCACGCAGGCGGCGATGTTGTCGGCGTCGATTTCCAGGCCGTAGCCGGTGACTTGTTTGCGATCGCGCAGCGAAGCCAGCAGCTCGCCACTGCCGCAGCCCAGGTCGAGTACCCGGCTGCCGGCGGGAATCCAGTCGTGGATGATTTCCAGATCGGCTCTCATGCTGTCCTCAGATGGCGATGCGGTTCATGTAGTTCGAGAAACCCTGCATGTAGCGAGGCGTCGGTATCAGGAAGGCATCGTGCCCATAGGGCGAGTCGATCTCCAGATAGCAGACGTTCTTGCGCGCGGCCATCAGGGCGTCGACGATCTCGCGCGAGCGAGCCGGCGAGAAGCGCCAATCGGTGGTGAACGACATGATGCAGTAGTCCGCCTTGACCTCGGCCAGAGTGGCCGCCAGGTCACCGCCATGGTTCGCGGCCGGATCGAAGTAATCCAGGGCCTTGGTCATCAGCAGGTAGGTATTGGCGTCGAAGCGGCCGGAGAACTCTTCGCCCTGATAGCGCAGGTAGCTCTCGACCTGGAATTCGACGCTGTGGAAATCGTAGTTGAGCTTGTCGCTCTTGAGCTCACGGCCGAATTTCTCGCCCATCGAGTCATCCGACAGATAGGTGATATGGCCGACCATGCGCGCCAGCATCAAGCCACGCTTGGGGATCACGCCCTGGTCCTGGAACGAGCCGCCGTGGAACTCCGGGTCGGTGAGGATGGCCTGGCGCGCCACTTCGTTGAAGGCGATGTTCTGCGCCGACAACTTGGGGGCCGAGGCGATGTCGACGCAATGGCGCACGCGATCGGGGTAGGTGATGGTCCACTGCAGTGCCTGCATGCCACCCAGGCTGCCACCGACGATCGCGGCCCATTGCTGGATGCCCAGGCGATCGGCCAGGCGTGCCTGGCTGTGCACCCAGTCTTCCACGGTCAGCACCGGGAAGTCGGCGCCATAGGGTTTGCCGGTAGCCGGGTTGACGCTGCTCGGGCCAGTGCTGCCGTTGCAGCCGCCGAGGTTGTTCAGACTGACCACGAAGAAGCGGTTGGTGTCGATCGGTTTGCCAGGGCCGATGCAGCTGTCCCACCAGCCCGGCTTGCGGTCGGTGGCGGCATGGTAGCCAGCGGCATGGTGGTGGCCGGACAGGGCATGACAGATCAGCACGGCATTGCTCGCACTGGCGTTCAGGCTGCCATAGGTTTCGTATACCAGCTCGTAGCTGGCCAGGGAACGGCCACAGGCCAGGGCCAGCGGTTCTTCGAACCGGGCAGTTTGCGGTGTAACCAGACCGACGGAATCTTCGGGAAGGACAGTGGACATCGACCCTGCTCACGCTTGACGGAGGCGTAAGTCTAAAGAGCGCTACCCCCAGCGGCAAGCGAAGGCTTGCCGCCAGGTGCAGGTGGGGTCAGATCATCCGCCACAGTTCCTGCGGCATGCCGGCATAGGTGGCCAGCGGTGGCATGACGAACGACTGGATCACCTGGATTGCCAGGAAGGCGAAGATCGGCGAGATGTCCATGCCGCCCAGGTTCGGCACGATGCGGCGAAACGGTGCCAGCACCGGTTCGCTGATCTGGTAGGCCAGCTCCGCAGCCGGGTTGTGGCTGTTCGGCGCGACCCAGGAGACGATCACCATCACAATCATCGCCACCCAGAAGATCTTCAGGAACAGCGAGGTTATCCCGATGATCGCCCACATCAGCAGGTGCAGGACATCACCGAAAGTGCCATAGGTGACCATCAGCACGAAGCCCATCAGCAGCGCCTGGATGACGATGGCCAGCAGCAGCGACGAGGTGTCCAGGCCGCCGACGCTGGGAATCACCCGGCGAATCGGCTTGAGCAGCGGCTGAGTGGCGCGCACGGCGAACTGGCACAGCGGGTTGTAGAAGTTGGCCTTGACCAGCTGCAGCACAAAGCGCAGCAGGACGATCACCAGATACAGGCTGACCAGGGTTTGCACCACGAAGATCGCGGCGCCTGACAGTGCATTCATCAAGAACTCCTTATTTGCCCAATTGCTCGGCCAGCTCGGCGGAGCGCTTGGCCGCAGCTTCCAGCGCCTGCTCGACGATGGCTTCGAATCCATTGCCCTGGAACGACTTGATCGCTGCCTCGGTGGTGCCGGCAGGCGAGGTGACGCGGCGGCGCAGTTCGGCAGCGTCGACGTCGCTGGCCACCGCCATGTGCGCGGCGCCCAAGGCCGTCTGCAAGGTCAGTTGCGAAGCGATTTCGCGCGGCAGGCCGAGTTTTTCACCGGCGGCGGTCATGGCTTCGATCAACAGGAAGAAGTAGGCCGGGCCGCTGCCGGACACGGCGGTGACGGCATCGAGCTGTTGTTCCTGCTCCAGCCACAGGGCTGTACCGACGGCCGACAGTAGCTGTTCGGCTTGCTGGCGCTGCTCGCTGGTAACCTCGGCCGTTGCATACAGGCCGCTGACGCCCTGGCGCAGCAGGGCCGGCGTGTTGGGCATGCAGCGCACCACCGGGTGGGCGCCGAGCCAGGCTTGCAGGCTCGCGCAGGTAATACCGGCGGCGATGGAGACGATCAGCTGGCCTGGCTGCAGGTTCGGCTGCAGGGCCTGACAGACGGCCTTCATTACCTGCGGTTTGACTGCCAGAACGATCACGTCGGCATCGGCGATGGCGCTGGCGTTGTCTTCGAAGGTTTCAATTCCGTGCTCGGCCTGCACCCGGGCGCGGGTTTCGGCGCCAGGGTCGCTGGCGCGAATCTGCGACGCGTCCAGGCCTTGGGCACGCAGGCCGCCGATCAGGCTGGCGGCCATGTTGCCGGCGCCGATAAAGGCAATACGTGTCTTGCTCATATCAGGTCCTTGAGGGAAAGAGTGAGTAAAGCATGGAAATCAGACGGAGCCGTAGTTGCGGGCGCCGAACAGGGCGGTACCGATACGTACCCAGGTCGCGCCCTGTGCAATCGCGGCTTCCATGTCGTGGCTCATGCCCATGGACAAGGTGTCCAGGCCGAGATTCAGGCCCTCCTGCAACTGGCGCAGGCTGGCGAAGGCGGCTTCCTGCTCTGTGCGATCGTCGGTTGGCTCGGGGATCGCCATCAACCCACGCAGGCGCAGGTTCGGCAGTGCGGCCACGGCATGAGCCAGCGCTGGCAAGTCAGCCGGGGCGCAACCCGACTTGCTGTCTTCACCGCTGACATTCACCTGCAGGCAGATGTTCAACGGTGGCAAGCCCGCCGGCCGCTGTTCGGATAGGCGTTGGGCGATCTTCAGGCGGTCCACGGAATGTACCCAGTCGAAATGTTCGGCAATTGCTTTGGTCTTGTTCGACTGAATGGGGCCGATGAAGTGCCAGATCAAGGGCAGGTCACGCAGTTCATCCTGCTTGCTCAGCGCTTCCTGAAGGTAGTTCTCGCCCACGTCACGCACGCCTGCTGCATGGATTTCGCGGATGGCGCTGGCCGGTTTGGTCTTGCTCACCGCCAGCAGCTGGACGCTGGCCGGGTCGCGTCCAACGGCCCGGGCAGCGCTATCGATGCGTTCGGCGAGGGCGGAAAGGTTGTCTGCTATGGTGGACATGGATCGATGCCGTCGGCTCTAGGGTCTGCGGCATTCTACCTGCTTGATGGCCTTTGGGGAGTCTCATGGACGTGACCGACCTGCTGGCCCGGGCGACGGAGGCAGGGGCGAGCGACCTGCACCTGGCCGCGGGCGAATTACCGATGTTGCGCCTGGATGGCGAACTGCAACGGCTGGACCTGCCGTGTTTGCGGTCTGCTGAATTGTATGAGGGCTTGGCGCCTCTGCTCGAGGAGGGGCGGCGCCAGTGCTGGGAAAGGGGCGATGAGCAGGATCTGGCCCTGGAGCTGGCGCCATTGGGACGCTTTCGTCTCAATCTGTTTCGCCAGTTGAATGGCCCTGCGGCGACCTTTCGCCTCATTCCCAGACGTATCGCGACACTGGGTGAGCTGGCGCTGGAAGAAGTGTATCGAGCTATTGCGCGGCACACCGATGGCCTGGTGCTGATCGGAGGGCCAACCGGCAGCGGCAAGTCCAGCACCTTGGCGGCCCTGATCGATCAGCTCAATCGTGAGCGATGCCTGCACATCATTACCCTCGAAGACCCTGTCGAAGTTATCCACAGCGGGCAGCGCTGCTTGGTCAATCAACGCGAGATCGGCCGACACTGCCGGGATTTTTCCCACGGCTTGCGCAGTGCGCTGCGTCAGGACCCGGATGTGATCATGATCGGCGAGTTGCGAGATCTCGAGACGATACGCCTGGCGTTGCGCGCGGCGGAAACGGGGCACCTGGTGCTGGCAACCGTGCATACGCGCTCGGCGGTGAGCAGCATCGACCGCTTGGTGGATGTGTTTGCGGCAGAGGAAAAGCCATTGGTACGGGCCATGCTGGCGGAGTCGCTGCGCATGGTGGTGGCGCAGGTGCTGGTCAAGCGTGTAGGGGGTGGGCGAGTGGCGGCCAGGGAAGTGCTGGTGGCGACGCCGGCAGTGCGCAACCTGATTCGCGAAGGGCGCATGGCGCAGTTGTGTTCGGTGATGCAGGCGGGGGCTGGGGAGGGGATGCGGACGATGGCGGGGGCGATGAGTCAGCTGAAGATCGATGGGGTGATCGGGCTTGCGTGAAGCCTGCGGGCCCTATCGCCGGCACGCCGGCTCTTACAGGTGCAACACACATTTCGAGTGCGGTGATGCCCCTGTGGGAGCCGGCTTGCCGGCGATAGGGCCAGCGCGATCAGCGCTTGGCCAGCGCCAGCTGCTGCTGTTCCTTCGGCAACACCCGCTTGGCAACGACATAGTGCTTCTGCCAGTAAGGCTTGCTCAGGTTGTCGATGCTCACCCGCTTGCCGCGACGCGGAGCGTGGATGAAGCGATCGTTGCCCAGGTAGATGGCAACGTGGTTGACCCGGCGGCTCTTGATATTGAAGAAGATCAGGTCGCCTGGCTTGAGGTCGCCTTGTGCCACTTTCACACCGTGGCCCTGAGCCATGGCGTTGGAGGTGCGCGGCAGGTCGACGTCTGCTACGTCATTGAAGGCATACTTGACCAGCCCGCTGCAGTCGAAGCCCTTTTTAGGGCTGCTGCCCCCCCATACATACGGCGTGCCGAGCACGTTCACGGCGCGGCTGAGCACGTCACTGCTCTGCTTGGGCGACATCGCGGCAACGGCGGGCAGGTTATGGGCCTTGGCCGAGGCGTTCTGACGCGCGCGCAGCGCAGTCTGTTTGACCGGCGCGTGATTCACCGAAGCGTTGCTGGTGTAGCCGGTAAAGCCGTTGGGAAGACGCTGCTCACGATTGGTGGCGTGGGCGGCCAGGGGCAATAATAGGCAGAGGGTCAGCCATGTCTTGAGTAAAGGCGGCATAGATGAAGCTCTTTATGAATGTTTTATGTGTGTTGGCGGGCAACTTTATAACAGCTTTTTGATCACTTTCTGATCCGTTGGTCGATTGTCATGCTGCCGTACGTCGGTCTGCGCCGGAAAAGTCACATTTTTTTTTAGAAAATTTTTGGATAACCCAGGAGGGCTATGAATGAACAGTTATCAACAAGGGGCGCCGAACCACGACACCCACAGCAAGGTGATCGGGTATCTGCTTTGGATCTTCGGCTTTACCGGCTCGCACCGCTTCTATTACGGCAAGCCCATCACCGGGACCATCTGGTTCTTCACCCTGGGCCTGCTCGGCATCGGCTGGCTGATCGACCTGTTCCTGATCCCGTCGATGGACCGCGAGGCCGACATGCGCTTCCAATCCGGTCGCATCGACTACAACATCGGCTGGATCCTGCTGACCTTCCTTGGTGTGTTCGGTATTCACCGGCTCTACCAGGGCAAGTGGATCAGCGCGATCATCTACTTCTTCACCGGGGGCTTGTTCCTGCTGGGCGTGCTGTACGACTTCTGGACGCTGAACAGTCAGATCTCCCAGGCCAACGCCGAGCGCCGCTGAGGCAGGTAGAAAAAAGGCCTTGTCGCATCGCGCGGCAAGGCCTTTTTCGTTACTGGCGGGTCTGTCGCTGCTGCAGGAGCAGGTTGCTGAAGCCTGCCCCTGCCAACTGCTTCTGGGCCCCGGTCAGCTGTTCGCGGTTGCTGAACGGGCCGACCAGCACGCGGTACCAGGTTTCATCCTTGACCGTCCCTGACTCAACCTTCACGGCCTGGCCCAGCAGGATGATCTGCGCGCGCACCTTGTCGGCATCCGCCTGCTTGCGGAACGAACCCGCCTGCAGGAAGAACTGCGTGGTTGCAGCCGGCTTGATCACAGGCGGCGCCGGCGGTGGCGTCTGCCCCAGCAGCGCCGCCTGGGCACGCGCAGTGTCGATCTTGGCGGCTTCCGCCGGGGTAACCGGTGCCACCGGTTGGGCCGGTACGGGCGGCGTCTTCTCAGGCACGGCCTCTGGCGGCACGATCACCTCGGACTCCGGCAGCAGCGTGTAGAAGTCGTATTTCGGTTTCACGGGCTGTTGCGGGGTGGCAGGGGCGGACTTGCCGGCCTCGGCCACCTTCTCCGGCTTCTGCTGCTCGGGCTTGGTGCGCTGGATGTCACCACCGCCAGGTTCGAGCTTCATCAGGAAGACGATGAAGGCGCCGACGGTAAGGCCGACCGCCAACCATACCCAGCCGGGGATCGGCTGTTTGGCCGGTGCCTGGGTGCGGCTTGCGCCGCGCTTGGGTGCTGGTTTTTTCTTGGCAGCCAACTTACATACGCTCCAGGGTTTCCAGGCCGAGCAGTTCCAGACCTTGCTTGAGGGTGCGACCGGTCAGGGCAGCCAGGCGCAGACGGCTCTGCTGCTGCTCCGGGGTATCGGCGGCGAGGATCGGGCAATTCTCGTAGAAGCTGGAGAACAGGCCGGCGAGGTCGTACAGGTAGCTGCACAGCACGTGCGGCGTGCCCTTCTCGGCGACGTTGTTGAGGATCTCGCCGAACTGCGCCAGGCGTGCGGCCAGGTCCTGTTCGTGAGGCGCTTGCAGGACGATGCTGCCTTCGACTTCGTCGAAGCCCTTGCCCAGCTTGCGGAACACGCCAGCCACGCGGGTGTAGGCGTACAGCAGGTAAGGCGCGGTGTTGCCTTCGAAGTTGAGCATCAGCTCGAAGTTGAAGCTGTAGTCGCTGGTGCGGTGCTTGGACAGGTCGGCGTATTTCACCGCGCCGATGCCGACCACTTTACCGATGGTGCGCAGTTCTTCTTCGGCCAGGCTCGGGTTCTTTTCCTTCACCAGCGCGTAGGCGCGGTCCTTGGCCTCGTTGAGCAGGTCGATCAGCTTCACGGTGCCGCCGTCACGGGTCTTGAACGGGCGGCCGTCGGCGCCGTTCATGGTACCGAAGCCCATGTGCTCCATCTGCATCGGATGGCCGACGAAGCCGGCGCGGCGGGCCACTTCGAACACCTGGTTGAAGTGCAGTGCCTGGCGCTGGTCGACGAAGTACAGGGCGCGGTCGGCCTTGAGCACATTGCTGCGGTAGCGCACGGCTGCCAGGTCGGTGGTGGCGTACAGGTAGCCGCCGTCGGCCTTCTGCACGATCACCGGCAGCGGCTCGCCTTCACTGTTCTTGAACTCGTCGAGGAACACGCACTGGGCGCCTTGGTCCTCGACCAGCAGGCCCTTGGCCTTGAGGTCGTTGATCACGTTGGCGAGATCGTCGTTGTAGGCGCTCTCGCCCATCACGTCGGCCATGGTCAGCTTGACGTTGAGCAGCTCGTAGGTCTTCTGGCAGTGCGACAGCGAAATGTCCTTGAAGCGTGTCCACAGCGCCAGGCACTCAGGGTCGCCAGCCTGCAGCTTGACCACCAGGCCGCGGGCGCGGGTGGCGAATTCCTCGGACTCGTCGAAGCGTTTCTTGGCCGCGCGGTAGAAGTTTTCCAGGTCCGACAGCTCGTCGCTGGTGATCGGGTTCTCTTCCAGGTAGGCCATCAGCATGCCGAACTGGGTGCCCCAGTCGCCCACGTGGTTCTGGCGGATGACCTCGTCGCCGAGGAACTCCAGCACTCGGGCGACGCTGTCACCGATGATGGTCGAACGCAGGTGGCCGACGTGCATTTCCTTGGCCAGGTTCGGTGCCGACATGTCGATCACCACCTTCTGCGCGGGGCCGGCCTTGCGCGCGCCCAGGTGGGCGTCGGCGAGGGCGGCGTCCAGGCGGTGGGCCAGCGCGTCGGTGTTCTGGAAGAAATTCAGGAAGCCTGGGCCGGCGATTTCGACCTTGCTGATGTCGGCGCTGGCCGGCAGGGCATTGATCAGTTTTTCGGCCAGGTCACGCGGCTTCATGCCGGCCGGCTTGGCCAGCATCATGGCGATGTTGCTGGCGAAGTCGCCGTGGGTCTTGTCCCGGGCGTTTTCCACCTGGATCGCCGGCGACAGCCCTTCAGGCAGCACACCGTCTGTGACGAGTTGGGTGAGGGCTTGCTGGAGCAGCTGGCGAATGGTGTCTTTCATGGGGATCTCTTTTCGACCGCAAGCGCGGTGGGGCGCTTGGATGCGCAGGTGGAAAAACTGGGCATTATCCGTTGCTGGGGCCAGGTTGCCAACCTTTGAAGGCCCTATCGCCGGCAAGCCGGCTCCCACAGGTGGGGGTGCGCACCCGTGGGCGCCGGCTTGCCGGCGATAGGGCCAGTAGATTCAGTACAGGTCTACCGGATCCACATCCAGCGACCAGCGTACCTGGCGCCCGCTCGGCATCTGCTCCAACACTAGCAACCAGGCACTGATCAGTCGATGCAAGGGTGCCCGTGTATTGGCCTGGATCAACAGTTGCGCGCGGAAGCGTCCCGCCTTGCGCTCCATCGGAGCCGGTACCGGGCCCAACAGTTCAATGCCCGCCAGTTGTTGCTCGGCCACCAGGCGCTCCGCTGTGCTGCAGGCCTCGTCGAGAAAACCCTCTGCCTGGCCTGGCTTGTGCGCTTCGGCGCGCAGCAGGGCCAGGTGCGAGTAAGGCGGCAGGCCGGCTGCGCGGCGTTCGTCCAGGGCCTGTTCGGCGAAGGCGAAGTAGCCTTGCTCGGTCAACTGCACCAGCAACGGGTGGTCGGCCAGGTGGGTCTGGATGATCACCTTGCCGGGCTCCTCGGCACGGCCGGCGCGGCCGGCGACCTGGACGATGAGCTGGGCCATGCGCTCGCTGGCGCGGAAATCACCTGAGAACAGCCCTCCATCGGCATCAAGGATTGCCACCAGCGTTACCCGCGGGAAATGGTGCCCCTTGGCCAGCATCTGGGTGCCGACCAGGATGCTCGGCTGGCCGCGCTGGATGGTGCTGAACAAGTTCTGCATGGCGTCCTTGCGCGCCGTGCTGTCGCGGTCAATGCGCAGGATCGGGTAATCGGGGAACAGCACTTTCAAGCGTTCCTCGGCACGTTCGGTGCCGGCGCCGACCGGTCGCAAGTCCACGTGGTTGCACTTGGGGCACTGGTGCGGCAGGCGTTCGTCATAGCCGCAGTGGTGGCAGCGCAGCACACCGGAGCGTTGGTGCACCGTCATGCGCGCATCGCAACGCGGGCACTCGGACAGCCAGCCGCAGTCATGGCACAGCAAGGTGGGAGCGAAGCCGCGGCGGTTGAGGAACACGAGCACTTGCTGGCCGGCTTCCAGGGTAAGGCGGATGGCCTGCTGCAGCGGGCCACTGATGCCGCTGTCCAGCGGCAGGCTCTTCACGTCCAGGCGTAGCATGCGTGGTGGGCGTGCGCCACCGGCGCGCTGGTTCATGCGCAGCAGGCGATAACGGCCGGTCAGGGCGTTGTGCAGCGTTTCCAGTGAGGGAGTGGCGGAGCCAAGCAGGATCGGGATGTTTTCCTGATGTGCGCGCACCAGCGCCAAGTCGCGGGCGTGGTAACGCAGGCCCTCCTGCTGTTTATAGGAGCCGTCGTGTTCCTCGTCGATGATGATCAGACCTGGGTTCTTCATCGGCGTGAACAGCGCCGAGCGTGTGCCGATGATGATGTCGGCCTCGCCGTCGCGCGCTGCCAGCCAGGCATCGAGACGCTCGCGATCGTTCACCGCCGAGTGCAGCAGGGCGATGCGGGCATTGAAGCGCTGCTCGAAGCGCGCCAGGGTCTGCGGGCCGAGGTTGATCTCGGGAATCAGTACCAGTGCCTGCTTGCCGGCTTCGAGGGCCTCGCGGATGAGTTGCAGGTAGACCTCGGTCTTGCCGCTGCCGGTGACGCCTGCCAGGAGAAACGCGCCGAACTCGCCAAAGCCCTCGCGCACGGCGTCGAAGGCATCGCGCTGTTCTTCGTTGAGCGGCAGCTCCGGCTGGGCCAGCCAGTGTTCATGGCGCTCTGCCGGGCGCTGGCGGCGCACTTCCACCTGCACCAGCTCCTTGGCCAGCAGCAGGTCGAGGCTGTCCTTGTTCAGGTTGAGCTTGGCCAGCAGGCTATGGGCCACACCATGGGGGTGCTGGGCCAGGGTTTTCAGGGCGTCGCGTTGACGTGGGGCGCGGGCGATGCGCGGGTCTTCCAGGCGGGCACCGGGGGCAACGTGCCAGAAGCGCTCCTGGCGCATCTCGGCGGGCTCACCCTGGCGCAGCAGCGTGGGCAAGGCCCAGCTCAGGGTGTCGCCCAGGCTGTGCTGATAATACTGGGCTGTCCACAGGCACAGCTTGAAAAGGGCCGCAGGCACCGGCGTTACCGGGTCGAGCAGGGCAATGGCGGGCTTGAGCTTGTCGGCCGGCACTTCACTCTGCTCGCACACTTCCACCAGCACGCCGATCATCTCGCGGCGGCCGAACGGCACGCGGATCCGCATGCCCGGTACCAGGGCCTGGCGCGCCATGCTCGCCGGCGCTCGGTAGTCGAACAGGCGACGCAGAGGGGAGGGCAGGGCAAGGCGCAGGATGACGTCGGACACGCGGAAGGTCTCGCAGGGCGTTTCAAAGATGGGCGAGCCTAGCAGACGACGGTCGGTGCAAGCGACAACTTGCGCTGGCGTGACACTCTGGTAATATTCGCCGCCTAATTACGTGCGGTATTCAACAATTGGTGTTGGGTGGCGGCACGCAGCTCGAGGAAGTGACCATGAAAGCAGATATTCATCCGAACTACGAAGTAGTTGCAGTCACCTGCAGCTGCGGCAACAAGTTCGAAACTCGTTCGACCCTGGGCAACACCCTGGCGATCGACGTTTGCAACCTGTGCCACCCGTTCTACACCGGTAAGCAAAAAGTCCTGGACACCGGTGGTCGCGTACAGAAGTTCGCCGACCGCTTCGGCATGTTCGGTACCAAGAAGTAATCATGCGCATGGCGAATCCTTCGGGTTTCGCGTTGTTGCTGAAAAAGGCGCCCCTTGTGGGCGCTTTTTTTGTGGGCGCGATTTGGCAGCTGCCGGCGCTGGCTTTCTGCCCGCTACCGGACCGGCCGCAGCCGGTAGCCGTGCGCCAGGTGGTGGACGGCGATACCCTACGCCTGACCGATGGCCGCAGTGTGCGCATGATCGGCATCAACGCCCCGGAGATCGGTCGCAAGGGCCGAGCCAGCGAGCCTTATGCCGAAGCCGCCAAGCGGCGCCTGGAGGGGTTGGTCAAGGCCAGCGATGGGCGCGTCGCCTTGGTGCCGGGCAAGGAGGCCAAGGACAGGTATGGCCGCACCTTGGCGCATGTTTACGCGGGCAACGGTGACAATCTCGAAGCACGTTTGCTTAGCGAAGGGTTGGGTTATCGCGTTGCAGTTGCGCCCAATGTGAGCCTGGCGGGTTGCCAGCAAGCCGCCGAGCAGGCCGCGCGGCAGGCGGGCTTGGGCCTATGGCAGCGCACCCCGGTGCTGCGTGCTGCCGACGTGAAGCAGTCGGGCTTCGCGGTGATCGCGGGCAGGGTCGGCAGCATCGAACGCAATCGCGCCGGCATCTGGCTGGAACTGGACGCTGGCGTGGTGTTGCAGATACCCGCTCGTCTGCAACGCAACTTCCCCGCCAGCTTCTTCGATAACCTCAAGGGACGCCGTGTTGAAGCGCGTGGCTGGGTGCTGGATCGTTCCCGCAAGGGTGGGCTGAAGCCTGGGCAGCGACGCTGGCTGTTGCCGTTGACCGATCCAAGCATGCTGGAGCGCGTTCCAGGCTGAAAAGATGTAGACATTTCGCTATCGGATTGTACACACTGTCAATCCCAATGCCCCCGCGGGTTATAGCGTAAAGTCGTAGGCTAAAGGCCTTGACACAAGTGACCGACCAGTCTTGTGGCTCCCCGGCTCTTTGCGTATCCTCGGCGGTCCGTCAGAACAGTAAATAGCGGAATGCCCACCATGTCAGACCTGAAAACCGCCGCTCTCGAATATCACGCTCAACCTCGTCCGGGGAAACTGAGCGTCGAGCTCTCCAAGCCCACCGCCACCGCCCGTGACCTCGCCCTGGCCTACAGCCCAGGTGTTGCCGAGCCCGTGCGCGAAATCGGCCGTGATCCAGAGCTGGCTTACAAATACACCGGCAAGGGCAACCTGGTTGCGGTGATTTCCGATGGTACCGCCATCCTCGGTCTGGGTGACCTCGGCCCACTGGCCTCCAAGCCGGTCATGGAAGGCAAGGGCGTTCTGTTCAAGCGTTTCGCAGGTATCGATGTGTTCGACATCGAAGTCGAATCTGAAAGCCCGCAGGCGTTCATCGACACCGTACGCCGCATCTCCATCACCTTCGGTGGCATCAACCTCGAAGACATCAAGGCACCTGAGTGCTTCGAGATCGAGCGCACTCTGATCGAGCAGTGCGACATTCCGGTCTTCCACGATGACCAGCACGGCACCGCGATCGTTACCGCGGCCGGCATGATCAACGCCCTGGAAATCGCTGGCAAGAAACTGGAAGACGCCAAGATCGTCTGCCTGGGCGCCGGCGCTGCCGCCATCTCCTGCATGAAGCTGCTGGTGAGCATGGGTGCCAAGGTCGAGAACATCTTCATGATCGACCGCAGCGGCGTGATCCACGCTGGCCGCGACGACCTGAACCAGTACAAGGCCCAGTTCGCCCACGCTACCGACAAGCGCACCCTGGCCGATGCCCTGAACGGTGCCGATGTGTTCGTTGGCCTGTCCGGCCCGAACCTGCTGAGCCCGGAAGGCCTGAAGTCGATGGCTGCCAACCCGATCGTGTTCGCCTGCTCGAACCCGGACCCGGAAATCAAGCCGGAACTGGCGCACGAAACGCGCAGCGACGTGATCATGGCTACCGGTCGTTCCGACTATCCGAACCAGGTCAACAACGTGCTGGGCTTCCCGTTCATCTTCCGTGGTGCCCTGGACGTTCGCGCCAAGCGCATCAACGAAGAGATGAAAATCGCGGCCGCCATCGCCCTGAAAGACCTGGCCAAGCTGCCGGTGCCGAAGGAAGTGTGCGACGCCTACAACGTCCAGGCCCTGGAATTCGGTCGTGAGTACATCATTCCGAAGCCACTGGACCCACGCCTGATCACCGTCGTTTCCGACGCCGTGGCCAAGGCCGCCATCGAATCCGGTGTGGCTACCCTGCCGTATCCGAAGCACTACCCACTGAACAACGTGGACGAAGTGTTCAACGGCTGATTGCAGCTGTAGCGACGCAAAAAAGCCCCGACTCGTGAGAGTCGGGGCTTTTTGTTTGCCTGCCTTTTTGGAGTGCCGTACCGGCCCTTTCGCCGGCAAATACCGCGCGGCCCCCCACTGAGGGGGCTGGTTTGCCAGCGGTAGGGCTTACGCAGGCATCAATGTCAGAACAGATCCATCGGCGCTGCTTCATCCGCCGGCAACGGGCTGCCTGGTGCCGCGCCATTACCCAGCTCATCCACCGACGGTGGCGAGTCTTCGGCCTTGAACAGCTCGAAGTAGGCATTCGGCGTGCTAGGCGAGGCCGCACGGCCGCTGACCGGGTCCACACGCAGGCTGAGGATGCCTTCCGGCTCGGCCGGCGGGTGGTTTGGTTTGTCCTTGAGTGCCGCGCCCATGAAGCTCATCCAGATCGGCAGTGCCGCGGTGCCACCGTATTCGCGGCGGCCCAGTGTTTCCGGCTGGTCGAAGCCGACCCACACGGTGGTGACGTAGTCGGCGTTGTAGCCGGAGAACCAGGCGTCCTTGGACTCGTTGGTGGTGCCGGTCTTGCCCGCCAGGTCGGTACGACCCAGGGCCAGCGCACGGCGACCGGTACCGCGCTTAATCACGTCCTGGAGCATGCTGGTGAGGATGTAGGTGGTGCGGCCGTCGATGATCTGCTCGGCGGTGACAGGAACCTGCGGAGCAGGTGCGACCTGGCCAAAGGCCGAAGGGGCTTCGCCAGGCAGTGCCGCCGTGCTGATCGGTTGCTCCGGTGCAGCCAGGCCGGCGTGGTCTTCGCTGCCTTGCGGCACACGGGCAGGATTGGCGGTGAACAGGGTCTCGCCGTTGCGGCTTTCGATACGATCGATCAAGTACGGGTTGACCTTGTAGCCACCGTTGGCAAAGGTGCTCCAGCCCGTAGCGATCTCCATTGGGGTCAGGGTCGCGGTGCCCAGCGCGAGGGACAGGTTGCGCGGCAGATCCTGCTTGTTGAAGCCGAACTTGGCGATGTAGTCGATGGTCCGGTCCACGCCCATGGCCTGCAGCAGTCGGATCGACACCAGGTTGCGCGACTTGTACAACGCCTCGCGCATGCGGATCGGGCCAAGGAAGGTGTTGGTGTCATTCTTCGGCCGCCATACCTTGTCCAGGTACTCGTCCACGAACACGATCGGGGCATCGTTCACAAGGCTGGAAGCGGTATAGCCACTGTCCAGTGCGGCGCTGTAGATGAACGGTTTGAAGCTCGAGCCCGGCTGGCGCTTGGCCTGCATGGCGCGGTTGTAGTTGCTCTGCTCGAACGAGAAGCCGCCGACCAGGGCCCGAATGGCACCGTTGTAAGGGTCGAGCGTGACCAGCGCGCTCTGCGCCCCAGGCACCTGGCTGAACTTGAGCTTGCCGTCATCCAGGCGCTGCAGGCGCACCAGGTCGCCTATCTGGGCTACGTCAGCAGGGGATTGCGGTGCGCGGCCCTGGGAATTGCTGTTGATGAAAGGGCGGGCCCACTTCATGGTGTCCCAGGCCACATGTTCTTCTTCACCGCCACGGGTCAGCACCTTGATGCCGCTCTTGTCGACCAAAGTGACGATGGCCGGCTCCAGGCCGCCGAGGGTGCGCTGCTTGTTCAGCTCCTGCAACCAGGCCGCGTGGGTCTTGCCTGGGAAGCGTGCTTCCGGGCCGCGGTAGCCGTGGCGCTCATCGTAGTCGGAGAGGCCATTGAGAACGGCCTTGTTGGCCATGTCCTGCATGTCGCTCGGCACGGTCGTGGTTACGCGGAAACCTTCGGTGTAGGCATCGCTGCCATAGCGGCCGACCATTTCGGCGCGAGCCATTTCGGCGACATAGGGCGCGTTCACTTCCGGCGTCGGCACGTGATAGCTGGCATTCAGCGGCTCGGCCAAGGCGGCCTGGTAGCTGGCCTCGTCGATCTTGCCGAGCTTGTACATGCGGCCGAGGATCCAGTCGCGGCGCTCTTTCGCTCGCACCGGGTTGGCCAGCGGGTTGAAGCGCGAAGGCGCCTTCGGCAGGCCGGCGATCATCGCCATCTGTGCCAGGCTCACGTCTCGGATCGACTTGCCGTAGTAGACCTGCGCCGCTGCGTCGATGCCGTATGCGCGGTTACCCAGGTAGATCTTGTTGACGTAGAGCTCAAGGATTTCGTCCTTGGTCAGCTCGCGTTCGATCTGCAGGGCCAGGAGAATTTCGTTGGTCTTGCGCGAGAAGCTGCGCTCGCTGGTGAGGAAGAAGTTCTTCGCCACCTGCATGGTGATGGTGCTGCCGCCGGTCTGAATGTGGCCGGTTTTCACCAGTTGGGTCGCGGCACGCATCAGGCTGCTCGGGTCGACCCCATAGTGGTTGAGGAAGTTATCGTCCTCGGCCGACAGAAGCGCCTGGATGAATTGTGGGGGAATTTCCGCGAAGCGAATGGGCGAGCGGCGCATTTCGCCAAACTCGGCAATCAGCTTGCCGTCGCTGCTGTACACCCTCAGGGGGATCTGCAACTGGATGCTTCTGAGCGAATCGACCGACGGCAGGCTCGGGCTAAGATACAGAAACGCACCGCTCACACCGAGTACGAGCGCGCTAATGACTGCGACGAAAGACCACCAGAAGAACTTCAGCAGGCGTATCAAGGCTTTTGGGTGTCCAGTGTTGAGGGGTGAATTGCGCACGGGGCCGGCGGACGAAAAAACGCTGGGCATTATAAGCATTTTTCGCCTCGCCGGGTGACCGGCCAGGCGGCTCGCTGCACCGCCTGGCCGTCAGCGGCTGGCGATGATGCGGGTTTTCAGGCTGCAATGAGGAAACAGCGATGCTTGGACGCTGGGGCAAGGATGCCGGTTCACTGTTGGGGGTGGAAATGACTGCCGATTCCATCCACATGCTGCAGGTGCGCCGACGCAGAGGGCGCTACGAGCGGGTTGCCTGGGCGCGTGAGCCGTTCGAGCCGTTCGCCGCAGGCGACTGGCAGCAGGACGTTGCTCGGGTCGAGGCGGCCCTGCGTGACGCTTATCGACGCTGTGGCAGTCGCCAGCGACGGGTTGCGGTGGCACTGCCTGCCTCTCAGGTCATCTGCAAGTTGTGCCAGGTATCGGCAAGCCAGGCTGAAGCTGAGATGGAGGCGCAGCTGCTGACTGATGCAGACACCTTGTTCCCTTTTCCTCTGGACGATCTGGTCATTGATTTTCAGCCCATGGGTGCCTCGTTGGGGCGAGCGGGCTACAGGGACGTTCTGGTCGCTGCTTGTCGACAAAGTGCGTTGCAGCCGTTGGAGGCATTGTTCGAGGCCGTGGGGCTCGAGTTGGATACGGTGGAAGTCGACAGTATCGCTTTACGCCGATTGATGCCGCCGCAATGCACGCCTACAGCGGCGTTGCTGCATGTGGAGCCCGGTGCGGTAACGCTGCATGGCTGGTCACGAGAAGGGCTGCCACAGCGCCACGAAATGCATGCACACGCCTGTGCAGGGCAGCTTGGCAAGTTGCTGGAGGGCGGGCTGCAGCTGGATGAGCTGCTGGTTTGCGGCACCGCGCTGGCGGGGCACGACTGGCTAGCAGAGCTTGGCCAGCAACTGAGCGTGCCGTGCCGCATGCTGCCGCCGGTCGTAGGGCTCGACTGTGGCGAGAGCAGCCTGGCCTGCGCACTGGCGTTGGGAGGGCTGCGTCGATGATGCGCCTCAATCTGATGCCATGGCGTGAACGGCAACGCCTGGCAGCACTGCGGCGGCTGCGCCTGATGTTGCTTGGCAGCGCGATCCTGGCGCTCTGCGCGGTGCTGCTCATGGACCAATTGGCCCGTGATCGCGCACAGCGCCAGGCTGTCGGCAACGCTGCCCTGCAAGTCGCCGTGGCGGGGCTGGATGAGCAACTGGAGCAGTTCGAGCCGGTCAACCAGGCCTATGAGTCGGTGCGTGCGCAAATTGCAGCGGTGGCAGCCCTGCGTGCCGACCAAGGGATTGTGGTTAACCTGCTCGCTGATCTGGAGCGGGCGCTGCCGGAAGGCATTCAGCTGACAGAACTCAAGCTCGAACGCTCACGGCTGCACATTGGCGGCCTGGCTGCGTCTGGCGCGGTGGTGGCGCAATTCATGCGTGACCTCGAGCGCGCTGGCAGTCTGCTCGACCTGGAGCTCAAGCGCGTGCAAAGCACTGCAGGTGGCGAGGCGTTCCTGCTGGCCGCTCGGATGTCGGCGGATTGGTCGTGAAGCTGCTGAAGTGGCAGGCATTCGTCGAGCGCTGGCGGGGCACCTCATATGTGCTGGCAGTGATCACGGCATGTCTGGTCTTGGCGCTCGGCGCCCTGGTTCGCCTGCCTGCGTGGCGGCAAATTCAAGCAGTCGAACAGGCAAGGCAAGCGGCCTTGGCGCTCGAGCATGCCGCAAAGGCCGGGCAGGTGGTGGTGTTGAGGCAGCGCCAGGTAGCCCTGACCGAGGCTGAGCACCGTCTGCAGGATGTGCGTTGGCAGCTTGCGGCGGGCGGCGGTATGAGTGACCTGCTGGAGCAGTTGGCGGTATCAGGGCAGTCGTTGGGTCTGCAGTTCGAACACCTGGAGGTGCTTGAAGAGCTGATGCAAGCCGGCTATCGGCAAACGCCCATGAATATGCAGGTTGTCGGGCGATATTCGGCATTGCGCATGTGGCTTGACGACTGGCTTGGTCAGCTTCGGCTGCTGCGCGCCGAAGAAATGCATTGGCATGCCGCCTAAGACAGGCCCGGGTTTGTAAAGCTGCGTTTGAAAGTGAACGCCTACCAGGCCGATGCGCCTGTGCCGGAGCCTGCCTCGCTGGCGGATATACCCGCTCGGGCACGGGTGCAGATCGCAGCGTTCGACCCGTTTGCTGCCTGGGCGGGCCGCGCTTCTCGGGAGGGGCTCGGCAATGTTCCCTTGGCGCAACTGGTGATGGTAGGAAGTTTGTCGCGCAGAGGCGAGCATGAGGCGCTGCTGGAATCTGCCGGTCGGCTGTTTCGTGTAAGCCGCGGCCAGCGTCTTGGGCGCGACCAGGGTGTGGTGGAGCGTATCGACGAGCAGCAGGTGGAGGTGCGCGAGCGGCTATTCGTGGCCGGGGAGTGGCACGAGCGCACCACGTTCTTGGCGCTCAGGAAGGGCGTCGGCAGGGAGGCAAGTGCTGATGAAATGGCTGGCGATAGGGATGGCAGCGATGCTGATACCGGTTCACGGGCTGTCAGCCTCTTATAAGGGGGAGCCGGTTTCGTTGAATTTTCAGGATGTGGAGGTGCGCTCGGTGCTTCAGGTCCTGGCGGACTATGCGGGCATCAACCTGGTGGCCAGTGACCAGGTGCAAGGCAACATCACCCTGCGCTTGCAGGATGTGCCATGGGACCAAGCCTTGGCACTGGTGCTGCGCAGCAAAGGCCTGGTGCGGCGCGAAGAGGGCAACGTGCTGTTGGTGGCGCCTGCGGGTGAGCTGCACGAGCAATCTTTCGGCGATTCGTTCGGGCAGGCACTCGATGCTCAGTTACTGCCTTTGCGCAGGGAGCTGTTTGCGATTCATCACGCTGATGCCGCCGAGCTTGCGGAGGTATTGCTGGCAGCGCTGGCGGACGATGGCATCCTCGCGGGGCGCGGTAGCCTGAGCGTCGATGCGCGTACCAATACGCTGGTAGCGCACCAACCCGAGGAGCGGCTGGCCGAGTTGCGCCAACTGGTGGCGCAACTGGATGTGCCGGTGCGCCAGGTGGCAATCGAGGCGCGCATTGTCGAAGCCAATGTCGATTATGAAAAAAGCCTAGGCGTGCGTTGGGGTGGCGCCTTGCATGAAGAAGTCGCGCGTATGGGCAAGGATGTGTTCGTCGACCTTGGCGTGGAACGCTCCGGTTCAGCGGTAGGGTTGGGCCTGTTGCGGGGCGATGTATTGCTGGACCTTGAGCTCAGCGCCATGGAAAAGAGCGGCAATGGCGAGATCATTTCCCAGCCCAAGGTGGTTACCGCTGACAAGGAAACGGCGAGGATCCTCAAGGGAACGGAGGTGCCTTACCAGGAAACCAGCTTGAGCGGCGCTACCTCGGTTTCTTTCAGGGAGGCTTCGCTGTCGCTAGAAGTTACCCCGCAGATCACCCCGGACGGCAAGGTCATCATGACCGTCAAGGTGACCAAGGACGAGCCGGACTTCGTCAATGCCTTGAACGACGTGCCGCCGATTCGCAAGAACGAGGTCAACGCCAAGGTGCGTGTGGCCGACGGTGACACCATCGTCATTGGTGGCGTGTACTCGACCACGCAAAACAATGTGGTCGACAAGGTGCCATTTTTCGGCGATCTGCCGTATGTTGGGCGGCTGTTTCGACGCGATGCATTACAAGAGAAAAAATCCGAGCTGCTGGTCTTCCTGACTCCGCGTATCATGAGTGACCAGGCGATTGCTGTGAGTCGTTGATTCTGTGCGAAATTTGATACTTGTAGGGCCCATGGGCGCTGGAAAGAGCACCATCGGGCGCCTGTTGGCCAAAGAGCTGCGCCTGCTGTTCAAGGATTCCGACAAGGAAATTGAGCTGCGTACTGGCGCCAACATCCCGTGGATCTTCGATAAAGAAGGCGAGCCGGGCTTCCGCGACCGTGAGCAGGCGATGATCGCTGAGCTCTGCGCGCTTGATGGCGTGGTCGTGGCAACAGGTGGCGGCGCGGTGATGCGCCCGGAGAACCGCCAGGCGCTGTACGCTGGCGGGCGGGTCATCTACCTGCATGCTTCGGTGGAACAGCAGGTCGGGCGTACCGCGCGCGACCGCAACCGCCCATTGCTGCGCACCGCCAACCCGGAGGCGACCTTGCGTGCCCTACTGGAAGCACGCGATCCGCTCTACCGTGAGATCGCCGACCTGGTGGTGGAAACCGACGAGCGGCCGCCGCGCATGGTGGTGCTCGATATTCTGGAGCGCTTGCAGCAGTTGCCGCCCCGGTAAGCCGGGACTATTCTCGGCCAGCGCCGAGGCGAGGTTCAACGTTACCGCGTGGGTCGCTCAGCCGGCACCGCGCCCAAGTACATTGTGGGGATACATGCAGACACTAAAGGTCGACCTGGGCGAGCGCAGCTACCCGATCTACATTGGCGAAGGCCTGCTGGACCAACCTGAACTGCTGGCGCCGCACATCGCCGGGCGGCAGGTTGCCATCGTGTCCAATGAAACCGTCGCACCTCTGTATCTCGACCGCCTGAGCAAGACACTCGGTGCCTACTCGGTGCTGCCGGTGATTCTTCCGGATGGCGAGGCCCACAAGAACTGGCAGACCCTGCAACTCATCTTCGACGGGCTGCTCGGTGCACGTCATGATCGCCGTACCACCGTGGTCGCCCTGGGTGGCGGGGTGATCGGTGACATGGCCGGCTTCGCTGCGGCTTGCTATCAACGTGGTGTCGACTTCATCCAGGTGCCCACCACCCTGTTGTCCCAGGTCGACTCCTCGGTGGGCGGCAAGACGGGGATCAACCACCCGCTGGGCAAGAACATGGTCGGTGCGTTCTACCAGCCCAATGCGGTGCTGATCGACACTTCCAGCCTGAAGACGCTGCCCCAGCGCGAGCTGTCGGCAGGCCTGGCCGAAGTGATCAAGTATGGCCTGATCTGCGATGAGCCATTCCTCGGCTGGCTCGAAGACAACATGCAAGGGCTGCGTGCTCTGGAGCCTGTGGCCCTGACCGAAGCGATCCGTCGTTCGTGCGCGGCCAAGGCTGCTGTGGTTGGTGCCGATGAGCGCGAGTCCGGCGTGCGTGCGACCCTGAACCTCGGGCATACCTTTGGGCATGCCATCGAAACACACATGGGCTACGGTGTCTGGTTGCACGGCGAAGCCGTAGCAGCGGGCACGGTGATGGCCCTGGAGATGTCCATGCGCTTGGGTTGGATCGACCAGCCTGCGCGTGATCGTGCAATCCGCCTGCTGCAGGACGCAGGTTTGCCGGTGGTGCCACCACAGGAAATGACCCCGGCGCATTTCATGGAGCATATGGCGGTCGACAAGAAGGTGCTCGACGGTCGCCTGCGGCTGGTGCTGTTGCGCCAGCTCGGCGAGGCCGTGATTACCGACGACTATCCGAAAGAGATTCTTCAGGCCACGCTGTCGGCGGACTACCGCGCGATCGTGGCCCAGCTTTGAGGTTGTGACAGCGCAATGACCAGTTTGCATGCCGATGAGGCGTTTCTCGACCATTACCAGTTGAGCCACGATCCGTTCGCGCCGCGTGTGCCCGGCTTCAAGTTCTTTCCCGCCCAGCGCAAGCCTGTGCTCGGCCAGTTGCACCACCTGGCCCGTTACAGCCAGCTGATGCTGGTGGTCACAGGCCCTGTAGGCAGTGGCAAGACGCTGTTGCGCCAGGCCCTGGTGGCGAGCACCAACAAGCAGTCGGTGCTGAGCGTGGTGGTGTCCGCCCGTGGCGCCAGCGATGCTGCCAGTGTGTTGGGCCAGGTGGCTCAGTCGCTGGAAGTCGCCCAGCCCGAAGTCCAGGCGATTCTGTCCAAGGTGGTTCAGTTGGCCTTGACCGGACAGGAAGTCTATTTGCTGGTCGACGATGCGGAACAACTCGACGAGTCGGCACTCCAAGCGTTGCTGGAATTGGCGGCGGGTGTTCCGGAAGGGCGCCCGCACGTGTTCCTGTTCGGTGAGCCGTCGCTGATTGCCGGGTTGGATGAGATCCATGTCGAGGAAGAGCGTTTCCATGTCATCGAGCTCGCCCCCTACAGCGAGGAAGAGACCCGCGAGTACCTGGAGCAGCGCCTGGAAGGTGCCGGCCGGGGCATCGAGGTGTTCAGCCGTGAGCAGCTCGTCGATATCCATGAAAACTCCGACGGTTGGCCTGGCAACATCAACCAGGTCGCCCGCGATACTTTGATCGAAGCCATGATCGCCAGCCGTACCACGGCCAAGCGACCAGCCATGGGGTTCAAAATGCCTAAGAAACACGTGCTCGCGCTGTCTGCTGTCGTCGTGGTGGCCGTTGCTGCTGCGGTGCTCATGCCCAAGAAAGGCGACAAGGCCCCCGCCGAAGCGCCGACGGCCCAGGCTCAGCTGCCTCTGGGCGACGGCAAGTCCAACGGTGGTAACCCTGCCATCGAATTCTCCGGCTCATCGCAGCCGATGCCACTGCCGCTGGTTGGCCAATCGCAGCCAGTGATGCGAGAGCCGCTGGCCCAGGCCGCCGGCATGGGTGATGGCGAAGAAGGCGGCCCGGCTGACAATACTGCGCTGCAGCCAGGCAACCCGCCACCTACCGTGACCACCACCGCACCTCCACAAGGCGTGGCTGCCGGCCCGGCACCTACCATGGCCCAGTCGACACCTGTAGCGCCTGCCCAGCCGGTTGCCCCGACGCCCAAGCCTGTTGCAACTCAGCCTGCCAAGCCGGTTGCACCTGCCAAGCCGGCCCAGGCGCCGACTCAGGTCGCCGCAGCCAAGCCCGCTCCCAAGGCTGCCGAAAAAGCTACCACAGGCGGCACTGGCAACAGTGGCTGGTATGCCGGGCAGAAACCTGGCAATTATGTGGTACAGATCCTGGGTACCAGCTCCGAAGCGTCGGCCCAGGCCTTCGTCAAGGCGCAGGGTGGCGACTATCGCTACTTCAAGAAAAACCTGCAGGGCAAGCCGCTGTACGTCATCACCTACGGCAGCTTTGCCAACCGTGACGCAGCGGTCGCTGCAATCAAGAACTTGCCAGCGAAGGTCCAGGCTGGTAAACCTTGGCCACGTACCGTCGCCAGCGTCCAACAAGAGCTGGCCTCGGCCCGCTGATACCTTCCGGGCGGCAGCACCCCGCCGCCCAGTTGCTGAGCGAATACTGACTTTCGTCTAGCCTGCTGCGCCCGAGCGCGGCAGGCTTTTCTGTCCCAGACTGCCGGCCACAAGCCTTTCTTGCAGTCATGGCTGAAACGCTTCAGACTCGAGCTGATCCGCTATCACGGAATCTGGCGCAAAAACATTCAAAATAGCGACATAAATTTTCAATGGTGAGACATGAAAATTTGTGAGTATCGCTGTCGCTGTGCAACAATGGTTTTCCATGGCCACCGCAAAAAAGCTGGCATTTGATCGGCGTGGATGGTAAGTGGTTGTACTAAAAAGAGATTTACCTCCGTTGAGAGGTGAACCTGGTGAGAAAGTGTCTATGAAAACAGGTCTGTACCATCCCGAAGAATTCAAGGACAACTGTGGCTTTGGCCTGATCGCCCATATGACGGGCGAACCGAGCCACCACCTTCTGCAAACCGCCATGCAGGCACTGACCTGCATGACCCACCGCGGCGGTATTAACGCCGACGGCAAGACCGGTGACGGTTGCGGTCTGCTCATGCAGAAGCCCGATCAATTCCTGCGTGCCGTGGCCCAGGAGCACTTTGCCGTCGAGCTGCCCAAGCAGTACGCCGTCGGCATGGTGTTCTTCAACCAGGATCCGGTAAAAGCCGAAGCCGCGCGGGCCAACATGGACCGCGAAATTCTCGCTGCCGGCCTCACGCTGGTGGGCTGGCGCAAAGTCCCGATCGACACCAGCGTGCTGGGCCGCCTGGCGCTGGAGCGTCTGCCGCAGATCGAGCAGGTGTTCATCGGCGGCGAAGGCCTGAGCGATCAGGAATTTGCCATCAAGCTGTTCAGTGCTCGTCGCCGCTCGTCCGTGGCCAATGCCCACGACGCCGACCACTACATCTGCAGCTTCTCGCACAAGACCATCATCTATAAGGGCCTGATGATGCCGCGTGATCTCGCGGCCTTCTACCCGGACCTCGATGACGAGCGCCTGCAAACCGCAATCTGCGTGTTCCACCAGCGCTTCTCCACCAATACGCTGCCGAAATGGCCGCTGGCTCAGCCATTCCGCTTCCTCGCCCACAACGGCGAGATCAATACCATCACCGGCAACCGCAACTGGGCCATGGCCCGTCGCACCAAGTTCGCCAACGACCTGATCCCTGATCTGGAAGAGCTCGGCCCGCTGGTCAACCGCGTGGGCTCCGACTCCTCGAGCATGGACAACATGCTGGAGCTGATGGTCACCGGCGGCATCGACCTGTTCCGCGGCGTGCGCATGCTGGTACCACCAGCGTGGCAGAACGTCGAGACCATGGACGCCGACCTGCGCGCCTTCTACGAATACAACTCCATGCACATGGAGCCGTGGGACGGCCCGGCCGGTATCGTCATGACTGAAGGTCGCCACGCGGTATGCCTGCTCGACCGCAACGGTCTGCGCCCGGCACGCTGGGTCACCACCAAGAACGGTTATATCACCCTGGCTTCGGAAATCGGCGTCTGGGATTACAAGCCCGAAGACGTATTGGCCAAGGGCCGGGTCGGCCCGGGCCAGATCTTCGCGGTCGACACCGAGACCGGTCAGATCCTCGACACCGATGCCATCGATGACCGCCTCAAGTCGCGCCACCCGTACAAGCGCTGGCTGCGTCAGCACGCCTTGCGCATCCAGGCAACCCTGACCGATGACCAGGGCGCGGCCAGCTACGACGCCGACCAGCTCAAGCAATACATGAAGATGTTCCAGGTCACCTTCGAAGAGCGTGACCAGGTACTGCGCCCGCTCGGCGAGCAGGGCCAGGAAGCCGTGGGCTCGATGGGTGACGACACGCCGATGGCGGTGTTGTCCCAGCGTGTGCGTTCGCCTTACGACTTCTTCCGCCAGCAATTCGCCCAGGTCACCAACCCGCCGATCGACCCGCTGCGCGAAGCGATCGTCATGTCGTTGGAAATCTGCCTGGGTGCCGAACGCAACATCTTCCAGGAGTCTGCGGAGCATGCTTCGCGGGTGATCCTCAGCTCGCCGGTCATCTCGCCTGCCAAGTGGCGTTCGCTGATGAACCTGGAGCGCGAAGGCTTCGACCGCCAGCTCATCGACCTCAACTATGAAGAGGGCGTCGGCCTGGAAGCGGCCATCCGCAACATCGCCGACCAGGCCGAGGAAGCAGTACGCAGCGGCAAGACCCAGCTGGTGCTCAGTGACCGTTACATCGCTCCGGGCAAACTGCCGGTGCACGCTTCGCTGGCCGTCGGCGCGGTGCACCACCGCCTCACCGAGCAGGGCCTGCGCTGCGACAGCAACATCCTGGTGGAAACCGCCACTGCCCGTGACCCGCACCACTTCGCCGTGCTGCTGGGCTTCGGCGCCTCGGCCGTGTACCCGTACCTGGCCTATGAGGTGCTGGCCGACCTGATCCGCACCGGCGAAGTGCTGGGTGATCTGGACGAAGTCTTCAAGTACTACCGCAAGGGCATCTCCAAAGGCCTGCTGAAGATCCTGTCCAAGATGGGTATCTCCACCATCGCCTCGTACCGTGGCGCGCAGCTGTTCGAAGCCGTGGGCCTCGCCGAAGAAGTGGTCGGCCTGAGCTTCAAGGGCGTATCCAGCCGCATCAAGGGTGCACGCTTCGTCGACCTGGAAGGCGACCAGAAGCTGTTGGCGGCCGAAGCCTGGAGCGCGCGCAAGCCGATCCAGCAAGGTGGCCTGCTGAAGTTCGTCCACGGCGGCGAGTACCACGCTTACAACCCTGACGTGGTCAATACCCTGCAGGCCGCCGTGCAGCAGGGCGACTACGCCAAGTTCAAGGAATACACCACGCTGGTCGACCAGCGTCCGGTGTCGATGATTCGCGACCTGCTGAAAGTAAAAGTGGCCGAGCAGGCCCTGGCGCTGGATGAGATCGAGCCGTTGGAAGCGATCCTCAAGCGTTTCGACTCCGCCGGCATCTCGCTGGGCGCGCTGTCGCCAGAAGCCCACGAAGCGCTGGCCGAGGCCATGAACCGCCTGGGTGCGCGTTCCAACTCCGGTGAGGGCGGTGAAGACCCGTCGCGCTACGGCACCATCCGCAGCTCGAAGATCAAGCAGGTGGCCACCGGCCGCTTCGGCGTCACCCCGGAATATCTGGTCAACGCCGAAGTGCTGCAGATCAAGGTGGCCCAGGGTGCCAAGCCCGGCGAAGGCGGCCAGCTGCCAGGCGGCAAGGTCAACGGGCTGATCGCCAAGCTGCGCTATGCGGTGCCGGGTGTAACCCTGATCTCGCCGCCGCCGCACCACGACATCTACTCGATCGAAGACTTGGCCCAGCTGATCTACGACCTCAAGCAGGTCAATCCGCAGGCCCTGGTGTCGGTCAAGCTGGTCGCAGAAGCCGGTGTGGGTACCATCGCCGCTGGCGTGGCCAAGGCCTATGCCGACCTGATCACCATTTCCGGCTACGACGGCGGCACCGGCGCTTCGCCGCTGACCTCGATCAAGTATGCCGGCGCCCCGTGGGAGCTGGGTCTGGCCGAAACCCACCAAACCCTGCGTGGCAACGACCTGCGCGGCAAGGTGCGAGTGCAGACCGACGGTGGCCTGAAAACCGGCCTCGACGTGATCAAGGCCGCCATCCTCGGCGCCGAGAGCTTCGGCTTCGGCACCGCGCCGATGATCGCCCTGGGTTGCAAGTACCTGCGCATCTGCCACCTGAACAACTGCGCCACCGGCGTGGCCACCCAGAACGACAAGCTGCGCAAGGATCACTACATCGGCACCGTCGACATGGTGATCAACTTCTTCACCTTCGTCGCCGAAGAAACCCGTGAGTGGCTGGCCAAGCTGGGTGTACGCAGCCTGGGCGAGCTGATCGGCCGTACCGATCTTCTCGAGGTACTGCCAGGCGACACCGAGCGCCAGCAATATCTGGACCTGACGCCGCTGCTGGGCAGCTCGCACATCCCGGCCGATAAGCCGCAGTTCTGCGAAGTCGACAAGAACCCGCCGTTCGACAAGGGCGAGTTGGCCGAGAAAATGGTTGAAATGGCCCTGCCGGCCATCCGTGACCAGGCCGGTGGCGAGTTCGCGCTCGACATCTGCAACTGCGACCGTTCCATTGGCGCCCGTATCTCTGGCGAAATCGCCAAGCTGTACGGTAACCAGGGCATGGCCGACAAGCCGGTCACCTTCCGCTTCAAGGGCACTGCCGGCCAGAGCTTCGGCGTGTGGAACGCCGGTGGCCTGAACCTGCACCTGGAAGGCGACGCCAACGACTACGTCGGCAAGGGCATGACCGGTGGCAAGGTCACCATCGTGCCGCCTGCTGGTAGCCCGTTCAAAACCCAGCTCAGCGCCATCGTCGGCAACACCTGCCTGTATGGCGCCACGGGCGGCAAGCTGTTCGCCGCCGGCACCGCGGGCGAGCGCTTCGCTGTGCGTAACTCCGGGGCCCACGCCATTGTCGAGGGTACTGGCGATCACTGCTGTGAATACATGACCGGTGGCTTTGTCTGCGTCCTGGGCAAGACCGGTTACAACTTCGGTTCTGGCATGACTGGCGGCTTCGCCTACGTGCTCGACATGGACAACACCTTCGTCGACAAACTCAACCACGAGCTGGTGGAAATCCAGCGCATCAGTGGTGAGGCGATGGAGGCCTACCGCAGCCACTTGGCGCGCGTCCTTGCCGAGTATGTGGAAGAGACTGGCAGCGAGTGGGGGCGTGAGCTCTCGGAGAACCTGGACGACTACGTGCGGCGCTTCTGGCTGGTCAAGCCGAAAGCGGCCAACCTCAAGCAACTGCTGTCCAGCACCCGTGCCAACCCGCAGTAACAACAGCTGCAAGTGACGGCCCTGTACGCGGGGCCCGTCGTGCTCAAGTGATCGTCTTGCAGCTTGCAGCCTGAGGCTGGCAACTGCGGTAAAGAGGTTTTGAAAAATGGCTGAACGTCTGAACAACGACTTCCAGTTCATCGAAGTGGGCCGCAAGGACCCGAAGAAGAAGCTCCTGCGCCAGCGCAAGAAGGAGTTCGTGGAAATCTACGAACCCTTCAAGCCGCAGCAGTCCGTGGAGCAGGCACACCGTTGCCTGGGCTGTGGCAACCCGTACTGCGAGTGGAAGTGCCCGGTGCACAACTTCATCCCAAACTGGCTGAAGCTGGTTTCCGAGGGCAACATCCTGGCTGCTGCGGAGCTTTCGCATCAGACCAACACCCTGCCGGAAGTGTGCGGCCGCGTGTGCCCGCAGGATCGTTTGTGCGAGGGCGCCTGCACCCTGAATGACGGTTTCGGTGCAGTGACCATCGGCTCGGTGGAGAAGTACATCACCGATACCGCATTCGCCATGGGCTGGCGCCCGGACATGTCCAAGGTCAAGCCAACTGGCAAGCGCGTGGCAATCATCGGTGCCGGCCCGGCGGGCCTGGGCTGTGCCGACGTGCTGGTGCGGGCCGGCGTGACCCCGGTGGTGTTCGACCGCAATCCCGAGATTGGCGGCCTGCTGACTTTCGGTATCCCCGAGTTCAAGCTGGAAAAGACCGTGTTGAGCAATCGCCGCGAAGTCTTCACCGGCATGGGCATCGAGTTCCGCCTGAACACCGAGGTAGGCAAGGACATCACCCTGGAGCAGCTGCTCGCCGAGTACGACGCAGTATTCATGGGTATGGGTACCTACACCTACATGAAGGGCGGCTTCCCAGGGGAAGACCTGCCGGGCGTGCATGACGCGCTGGACTTCCTTATCGCCAACGTTAACCGCAACCTGGGCTTCGAGAAGTCGCCGGAAGATTTCGTCGACATGCAGGGCAAGAAAGTGGTGGTACTGGGCGGTGGCGACACCGCGATGGACTGCAACCGCACCTCGATCCGCCAGGGCGCCAAGTCGGTGACCTGTGCCTATCGCCGTGATGAAGCCAACATGCCGGGTTCGCGCAAAGAGGTGAAGAACGCCAAGGAAGAGGGCGTGAAGTTCCTCTACAACCGTCAGCCGATCGCCATCGTGGGCGAAGACAAGGTCGAAGGCGTGAAGGTGGTCGAGACCCGTCTCGGCGAGCCGGATGCCCGTGGCCGTCGCAGCCCCGAGCCGATCCCAGGCTCTGAAGAGATCCTGCCGGCCGATGCCGTGGTGATCGCCTTCGGCTTCCGTCCAAGCCCGGCCCCCTGGTTCGAGCAGCATGGCATCCAGATGGACAGCCAGGGCCGCGTGGTAGCGCCGGAGAAGGGCAAGTTCAAGCACCAGACCAGCAACCCGAAAGTGTTTGCCGGTGGCGATATGGTGCGCGGTTCTGACCTGGTGGTGACCGCCATTTTCGAAGGACGTACCGCTGCCGAAGGCATCCTGGACTATCTGGAAGTCTGATTTTGGCTGAACCGGCCCCATCGGCGGCAAGCCGGCTCCCACAGGTTCTGTGCGGTACTTGTGGGAGCCGGCTTGCCGGCGATGAGGCCCTCAGCAACAACCTGCCACCCCGAGTTGTATACAAAATCGCTTGATCCAACGCATCCAATAGACAAAACGCATGGTCTCATCCGTGCCTTTTGCGCTGGCGTCTGAGAAAATGCCCGCACTTTTTTGCCGGATGCCGACATGACTGCCCTGAAGAACGACCGTTTCCTGCGTGCACTGCTCAAGCAACCCGTAGACGTCACCCCGGTGTGGATGATGCGCCAGGCTGGCCGCTATCTGCCGGAGTACCGCGCCAGCCGCGCCAAGGCCGGCGACTTCATGAGCTTGTGCATGAACCCGCAGTTCGCCTGCGAGGTCACCCTGCAGCCGCTGGACCGCTATCCGCTGGATGCGGCGATCCTGTTCTCGGACATCCTCACCATTCCTGACGCCATGGGCCTTGGCCTGTACTTCGAAACCGGCGAAGGCCCGCGTTTCAAGAAAGTCATCAGCACGCCAGCCGACATCGAGGCTTTGCCGATTCCCGATCCGCAGAAAGACCTCGGATATGTGATGGACGCCGTCAGCACCATTCGCCGCGAGCTCAACGGTCGCGTACCGCTCATCGGTTTCTCCGGTAGCCCTTGGACGCTGGCCACCTACATGGTTGAAGGCGGCTCGTCCAAGGACTTCCGCAAGACCAAGGCGATGGCCTATGACAACCCACAAGCCCTGCACCTGCTGCTGGACAAGCTGGCCCAGTCGGTCACCAGCTACCTGAACGGCCAGATTCTCGCCGGTGCCCAGGCCGTGCAGATCTTCGACACCTGGGGCGGCAACTTGTCGGCGGCGGCCTACCAGGAGTTCTCCCTGGCCTACATGCGCAAGATCGTCAGTGGCCTGATCCGCGAGCACGAAGGCCGCAAGGTGCCGGTGATCCTGTTCACCAAGAACGGCGGCCTGTGGCTGGAAAGCATCGCCGAAGCCGGTGCGGATGCGCTGGGTCTGGACTGGACCTGCGAGATCGGCGATGCCCGCCGCCGTGTCGGTGACAAGGTGGCGCTGCAAGGCAACATGGACCCGACGGTGCTGTACGCCAAGCCAGAAGCCATCCGCCACGAAGTGGCACGCATTCTGGCCAGCTATGGCAAAGGCACTGGCCACGTATTCAACCTGGGGCATGGTATTACTCCCGAAGTCGACCCGGAACACGCGGGTGTGTTCATCAATGCGGTCCATGAGCTTTCAGCGCAATATCATCAGTAAGCTTTTCAGCACAAGAAAACCGGCCCAGAGCCGGTTTTTTTCAAACTCGCCCTATTCCTCGTCAACTTCTGATTTCACCTACTTAGTTGCTTTGCATACCTCCTTATTGTCTCGGGGTTCCTGTCAGGCGGCTCAATGACGTGTCGTCGAGCCTCTAGATCTACCACCAGAGATGCAGTTGGAGGTATTTATGAGTTTGAATGGAGTATTCAGCAAGCGGCTGTTAGGCAGCAGCGTCTGGCTGGCCATTGCAGGTGCAGGGCTACATACGCAATTGGCCAACGCTCATGGCTACACCAGTGAACCGCCCTCGCGGGCCTACGCGTGCAGGTTGGGGCTAAATACTGGCTGTGGTCAGCCGATGTATGAACCGAATTCTGTTGGTGAGGCTCCGAAAGGCTTTCCTTCCGCAGGCCCCGCTGATGGCAAGCTAGCCAGTGGCGGCGTCAGGCAGGATTTTGCCTTGCTTGATGAACAAACGGCCAATCGCTGGCATTTGACTTCAATCAAAGGTGGAGCCATCGCATTCGACTGGTACTACAGCGAAGGGCATAACACTACCGGTTGGGAGTACTTCATCACTAAAGCGGGTTGGAACCCTAACGCTGCGTTGAGCCGTGAAGCATTCGAATCCACGCCATTCTGCAAAGTGGACGGGCACGGCAAGCCGGCTCGCGGTGAGGGCGTACCTACCAATGGACCGGCACCCGAAAAACATCGCTGTACACTGCCGGCTGACCGTGTTGGTCACCATGTGATTCTTGGCATCTGGACTATCTCCAACACTCCTGCAGCGTTCTACAACGTCATGGACGTGGATATCCAGGCTGACGGCGGTGATCCGCAATGGCCTCAAGTCGGTTCCATCACGCCTCACAATGACCTGCAGGCAGGTGACAAGGTCAAGGCGCGAGCTTTCATTTCCGGCGTGGAAAGTGAGCCGCACAGCGTCACGGTGAGCATCGACAGTGCGAATGAAGGTATTGGTGCCAACTGGTCGTACAAACTCGCCCAGCGCATCAACGAAACCCAATCTCAGATCAAGTCGGGCCAGCGTGATGAGAAGGGTAATATTCAGCCGGTACATGGCTCTAACCTGATCTTTGCCAACGTCGACAGTGGTGTGACCAACTACCAACTGGATATCGACAGCAAGCCGGGCGATGACGCGTACCTGCACCTGCATGACCTGAAAGCCGACTACACCCTGACTGACGGCAAGGGCAGCGTTGATTTCACCCTAATGACCAACCGCAAACTGCAGGTTACCTCGAAGTTGTTCGACGCGAACAACAACCAGGTTGGCCATGTACGTCAGCAGGTTGAGGTCGGCACAGCGCCTGTCGCGCTGGAAGCGAACAGCTCCGCTGGTAAACATCTACTCAAAGTAGTCGGTGTGGACAAGCAAGGCCGCGAAATGCTGCAGCAAGAGCGCGAAGTTCTGTTGCTGGAAGGCGGTGACGCGCAATACGACTTCGTGTACCCACAGTCGATGGCCGCTTACAAAGAAGGCACGCGGGTGCTGCAGGGCAAGACCGGTGAGGTCTTCGAGTGCATGCCATTCCCTGCTGAGGGCTGGTGCCGCATTTACTCCGAGAATGCCAACAACTACGAGCCGGGTGTTGGTAGCAACTGGCAGGACGCCTGGATCAAGCGCTGATTGAGTGCGCTGGCGCCATGCTTGAGTGGTGCCAGCCTCTTGGTGGATTCTTTGTATGCATGAGCAAACAGACTTCTGGCAGCAGGCTCTGCTTCTTGAGCCTCGTGGCCGGCGAGTGTTGCGCAGGATGCTGCCGTGATCTTGTGGTCGCCAAAAATGCTGTGGCTGATCGCTGCTCTGCTGGCCATTGCCGCATTGGTTGTCCGAGAAGCCCGTTATCGCGCAAGCCCAATGCCGCTGGCGAATGATGCTGTCGTCGTGGCGCCTGCCCCTCAACAAAAGCCATTCGCGGCAGACGCATTGCGCCTGGCGTTCGGCTTCCAGCCGGCAAATGAGCCGCAGGCAAGAGAGTTGACGCTGAAGCTCAAAGCCAGCTTCGTCTCCAGCCGCGGTGAGGCGCGGGCGCTGGTTGCCGGTTCGCAAGGCGAGGCCATTTACCGTATTGGCGATCGCCTCCCTGACGCTAGCGTGCTCAGGCGGGTGGACAACCAGTCCATAACCGTTTGGCTCGACGGCCGCGAACATCGCGTGCCCTTGGCTGCGAGCCAGCCATCCTTGCTTGTCCCTACTGCTTCATCGAGCGCTGGTCGCCCGGTTTCTACCCTTGATACCCGCTTGCTGCGGGAGGTGCCTTGATGTTCAAACACTACCTGCGCGCGGTTTCGCTTGGCGCCTGTCTTTTCATCTGCGGCAACCCGGTAACGGCGCAGGAGCCGACCTGGCAACTGGCGATGAATGATGCCGATGTTCGCGATGTGGTACGTGAAGTGGGGGCGCTTCTCGACCAGACCATTATCCTCGACCCTCGCGTGCAGGGGCGAATCACCGTGCTGTCCAGTGAGCAGTTGGACCGGGAGGGCATCCGGCGTCTGTTCTACTCCGTTCTCAATGCCCAGGGTTTTGCGGCAGTGAACGATGGGGACCGTTTGCTGGTGCTGCCGGCCAGTGAAGCAAAAGCCTGGGCCAACCATCAGGTTGACGCCATCCCGGCAGCGTTCACCACACAGGTGTTCACGCTGTCCGGCAGTATCGCCGCTGACCTTGCAGGGCTTCTGCGGCCTCTGGTTTCCAGCAATGGTTACATCGGCCCGTCGAGTTCGGCGAATGCGTTGGTGGTCACCGACTCGGCGGCCAACCTGGAACGGTTAGGTGAGCTGATAGGGCAACTCGACAGCGGTCAAAGGCATGATCATGAGTTGGTGAACCTGCGCCATGCCGTGGCCAGCGCGTTGCTTCCTGTACTTGAGGCCGCTGCCGGGAGTGCCGATAGTGGGGTGAAGGTCATGGCTGATGCGCATGGTAATCGCCTGTTGATCCTTGGGCCGAATAGGTCTCGTCAACGCTTGGTAAAACTGGCGCACTCACTGGATAAGCCGGCTGCTGTCACTGCACAGAATTGGCGGGTGGTGCGGCTGCAGCATTCGAATGCCGAGCAGCTTGCCGAAGTGCTGTCGGAAGTGGGCAAGCGCCTGGACGGTAAGCCGGTTGCCGACAATATGGACAGCGCTGCGCTGGGGCAGGCAGTCATCAAGGCCGATGCCAACCAGAACGCGCTGGTGTTGCTGGGCGCGCCGCAGACCTTGGGTAGCGTGGTCAAGATCATCGAGCAACTGGACCAGCCAAGGGCGCAAGTACTCATCCATGCGGCGATTGTCGAAGTCAGTGGCGACATCAGTGAAGCGCTGGGCTTGCAGTGGGGTATCAACAGTGGCCGCCTTAACGGCGGTGTGACATTCCCGGAAAGCGATTTCACCCTGGCCAAGATGTTGGGCGGTGAGGCTGTCTTGCCTGGCGGTGCTGCCTTGGCAGTGGGCTCCGACCGTTTCGCCGTTCTGGTTTCGGCGTTGGCCAGCAATAGTCGCAGCAACCTGCTGTCGACTCCAAGTCTGCTTACCCTCGACAACCAGGAGGCACACATCCTGGTAGGCCAGAACGTGCCGTTCAAGACAGGCGCTTACACCACTTCCGGCAATGGTTCGGACAACCCGTTCACTACAGTCGAGCGCAAGGATGTGGGCGTCAGCCTGAAGGTGCGCCCACACATCAATGAAGGGCGAAGCTTGCGCCTGGAGGTCGAGCAGGAGAGTTCAGAGGTGATCCCCAGCCTGCTGGCAGATGACCTCATCACTAACAAGCGCTCGCTCAAGAGCACCATCCTGGCCGAAGACGGTGAAATTATCGTGATCGGAGGGTTGATAAAGGACAGCGTCAAGACTGAAGAGCGCGGTGTACCGGGTTTGCGTCGGTTGCCGTGGATTGGTGGTCTGTTCCGTTGGAACCGTGATGTACAGGAAAAGACCAACCTCATGGTCTTCCTGCGGCCCACGATTCTGCGAACCCAGCACCCGCTGATAGAAGCGGGCGAAAAGGCCTGGCAGGAACTGCGTAGAGCGCCGGCGGCCAGGTTGCCCGAGGATGCTCGGCAATTGTTCGAAAGTGGCCAGCCGTGAGCAGCCTGTTGCCATTCGGCTTTACCAGACGTTACGGCATCCTGTTCGACCAGCAAGCGGACGAGCCTGCCCTGCTGCTGCGCGACGGTGCAACGTTGACTGCCTTATCCGAAGCCTGTCGCGTGGTTGGCAGTGGTTGGCCGCTCAGCTGGGTGGATGCCGAAGTATTTGCCGAACGCTTGGCCATTTGCCATGCAGGTGCTCAGGATGCCGCACAAACGGTGGTGCGGGGGATGGATCAAAGTATCGATCTGGAAAGCCTCGCAGATGCCTTGCCGCAGACCAGCGACTTGCTTGAGCAGCAGGACGATGCGCCGATCATCCGTCTGCTCAATGCCTTGCTCAGCGAGGCTGTGCGTTCGCGTGCCTCGGATATCCACCTGGAAACCTTCGAGCAGTCACTGCGCGTGCGCATGCGCATCGACGGTGTGCTGCGCGAGGTGCTGAGCCCGCCACGTGCGCTCTCGGCTTTGCTGGTATCGCGGATAAAGGTCATGGCGCGCCTGGACATCGCCGAGCGTCGGGTACCGCAGGATGGCCGCATCGGCTTGCGCCTTGCCGGGCACGAAGTGGACGTGCGGGTATCCACGCTGCCTGCGGCCCATGGTGAGCGCGTGGTACTGCGCTTGCTGGACAAGCAGGCGGTGCGCCTGGACATCGAGCACATGGCCATGCAACCCCAGGCCCGTGAAGATTTTCTGCGCATGCTGGCGCGCCCACACGGTATTTTTCTGGTCACCGGGCCCACGGGGTCAGGCAAAACCACCACGTTGTATACCGCGCTGTCACAGCTCAACAAGGTGTCGCGCAATATTCTCACGGTCGAAGACCCAGTGGAGTATCACTTGCCCGGCATTGGCCAGACGCAGGTCAACACCAAGGTCGACATGACCTTCGCCCGTGGCCTGCGAGCCATTCTGCGTCAAGACCCCGACGTGGTGATGGTCGGCGAAATCCGTGACCGGGAGACCGCCGACATTGCTGTTCAAGCGTCGTTGACGGGCCACCTCGTGCTTTCCACCCTGCACACCAACAGCGCCTTGGGGGCTATCACTCGTCTGGCCGACATGGGGGTCGACACCAGCTTGTTGGCTGCCTCTCTGGCAGGGGTGATGGCCCAGCGCCTGGTACGCAAGTTGTGTGATCACTGCAAAGAGGCCTGCCCGCTCGATACCCTGACCGCGCAAAGGCTGGGAATCGAGCTGGAGGCTGCCAGAAGCGTTTATCAGGCGCAGGGTTGCGAGCGATGTCAGCACGGCTATAGCGGTCGTCTGGCCTTGCAGGAAATGGTCGTGGTGACACCTGAGCTGGCACAGGCGATTCACTCGCAGGCTTCTGAAGCACAGATGCTTGCGGTACTCCGTCAAGGTTCGGTGAGCCTGTTCGAGCACGGCGTACAGCGGGTTATGCAAGGTGAAACCAGTACTGCCGAATTTTTTCGCGTTGTGGGCCAGGACTGACCGTGGTGGTGTTCAGCTACCGGGCGGTGGATGCCGCCGGGCGTTCACGGCGAGGTTGCGTGGAGGCAATCAGCGCACAACAGGCGCGTCAGCAATTGCGCGAGCGAGGGTGGCAGGTATTGGCTGTGCGCCCGGCGCGTCACCCTTGGCGGGTGACGCTGAGGCCAGCGGGATCCCTGAGTGCGTCACAGCGTTCACTGCTGACTCGGCAGCTGGCAACACTTCTGCACGCAGGTATGCCGTTGGCTGAAGCGCTGCAGGCACTGGCGGCACAAAGCGAGGAGCGGCGAGTACGGCAGGTGATCGGCGGCGTCGCAGCCAAGGTGGCCGAGGGCAACTCCCTTGCTGAGGCTTTGGCCCATTACCCGCGCGGCTTCCCGATGGTGTTTCGTGCAACGGTCGCGGCTGCTGAGCGCACTGGCCATCTGGCCAGTGTGTTCGAGCGCCTTGCCGAGCATGGCGAGCAGCAGCAGGCGATGCGTCAGAAGGTTCAGCTTGCGTTGGTCTATCCGGTGATTCTGCTGATTGTGTCAGTGGCGGTGGTGGGGTTTCTACTCGGCTATGTGGTGCCGGATGTGGTGCAGGCATTCGCCCGCGACCACGCCAACCTGCCGACCCCGACCCAAGTGCTCATCGTTCTTAGCGATGCCACAAGGCGGTTTGGCCTGGCACTCGTGGTGGGGCTCTTGTTGCTGGTTCTGCTGGCTCATCGTGCGCTAGGCCAGCCGGACTGTCGGCGTCGTTGGCACAGCGTTGTGTTGCAGTTGCCGTTGTTCGGGGCCTTCATCCGGGCCAGCGAAGCCGCTCGGTTTGCCAGCACGTTGGCCATCCTCAGCCGCAGTGGCGTGGCGCTGGTCGATGCAATGCAGATCAGCGCGGCAGTGGTTGGCAACCTTGCCACCCGTGAGCGCCTGGAGGTGGCCGCGCGCCTGCTCAGCGAAGGCCGCAGCCTGGCCGGCTGCCTGACGCAAAGCGCGGTATTGCCACCGTTGATGCTGCAGATGATTGCCAGCGGTGAACGCTCGGGTGAACTCGACAGCATGCTGGAGCGGGCCGCCGAAATGCAGGCAAGCCAGTTGTCCGCGCGCATTTCGTTGCTGGTCAGCCTGTGTGAACCGCTGATGCTGCTGGTGATGGGAGGCATCGTACTGTTCATCGTCCTGGCGATTCTCCTGCCCATCCTCAACCTCAACCAACTGGTGAACTGATATGTCTTTTCACGCTTCGCGTCGCGCCCAGCGTGGCTTTACCCTGATCGAGATCATGGTGGTGGTGGTCATCCTTGGTGTGCTGGGCGCGCTGGTACTGCCCAATGTCATGAGCCGTCCGGACCATGCCAAGCTGACGGCGGCTCGTACCGATATCCAGTCGATCAACACGGCCCTTGAAATCTACCGGCTGGACAACGGTCGTTATCCAAGTACTGCCCAAGGCCTGGAAGCGTTGGTCAAACGCCCTACGCTGGCCCCGCTGCCACGCCAGTGGAACGCACAAGGCTACCTCAAGGCCGTACCGATCGACCCGTGGGGCATGGCCTACCAATACGCCAGCCCAGGCACACGTTCCAACCAGGGGCATGACCTGTATTCGCTGGGAGCCGACAACCAGCCCGGTGGCGAAGGGCTGGATGCCGACATCGGTAACTGGGCCGAATGAGTACCCGAAGTATGCGGGGGTTCACCCTGCTGGAGCTGCTTGTGGTACTGGCAGTGCTGGGGCTGGTCGCCGGTATGGCGGGGCTTTCCCTTGGGCGTGACCCGCAGCGTCAGGCTTTCCAGGAGGCCAACTTCTTCGTGCAGGTGCTGCAGCACGCGCGGCAGCGGGCCGTGCTTGAGGGCATGCTGCTGGGCATTCGCCTGGATGCCCAAGGCTATCAGTTACTCAGGCGCACTGCCCTGGGTTGGGACAATGCTGGCCAGCGCCATGATGCAGGTATCGATCTGCGTTTGGTGATAGATGATGTGTTCATTGAGCCAAGCCGTAGCGGTTCGCCTCAACTGCTCATTCACAGCAATGATCAGTACAGCGTTTTCACCTTGCATTTCGAACAAGTCGGCGTGCGCTTGGTATCAGTGTCGAGCGATGGGCTCAATGATCCGCAAGTCGACCACTGAGCGTGGTTTTACCCTGCTGGAAGTCTTGGTCGCCCTGTCGATTTTCGCAGTGTTGGCGCTTGCCATGGGCAGCGCTGCCCAGCATTTGCTGGCGCAGGCCCGACAACTGGAAGACCGGCTGCTCGCCAACTGGCTGGCGGACAATCATATGGCATTGCTGCGTTTGCAGCCTGTTCCCGCGCCTGGCCGCCAGCAAATCGAGGTCGACTTTGCCCAACGCCGGTGGCGGCTGGATGAAACCCGTTGGAACCTTCCGGGCGGGTTGTTGCAGATTGAGTTGCTGGTGCGCCCTGCAGGCGATCTGGCCGTATTGCATCGGGCGAGCACCTGGCGGGTGAGGGCAGGCGATGAGGGCTGAATACGCAAGGGCGCAGCGCGGCTTCACCCTGATTGAACTGCTGCTGGCTGTGGCCATCTTCGCACTGTTGGCACTGGGTAGCGCGCAGCTGCTCGACAGCCTGGTCAGGGCTGATGGCGCCCGCCAGCAGCAGGTAGAGGGTTCGCGTGCCTTGGCAAGGGCACTGAGTGTGATGCAGCGTGATGCCTTGCAGGTGAAGTCGGGGGCCGAGCTGCAAAGCGCTGCTTTCGCCATGTCGCTACAGGGCTCACGGATGCGCTGGTTGATAAGTGTCCGCCAGCAGGATGCAGTTTCGTCCGTGAGTGACCTGCGGATAGTCGAGTACTGGCTTGAGGACGGCACGCTGTGGCGGCGTGAGCTCACGCTGGAAAACGGGGCGATGGGCAGCCAGAGGTTGCTCGACGGTGTTCGCGAACTGCGCTGGCGCGTGCACGCGCCCGGCCTGGGTTGGGTTGAACATTGGTCGAGCGATGCTAAGCACGAACAGGCGGCGAATGCGCTGGAGGTGACCTTGTCCACCGCGCGTTATCAACAACTGCGTCGGGTGCTGACAATGGCTGGAGGGCGCACATGAACCGTGTTCGTCAGCAAGGTCTGGCATTGGTGACGGTACTGCTGGTAATGGCACTGCTGACGCTGCTGGTGGCAGGCATGTTACGCAGCCAGCAGCTGGTGGTGGCTGGAGTTGGCCAGCAGATCGCGTTCTCACGTCTGTCGCAATTGGCCCTGGCGGGAGAGGCGTTGATGCAACAGCAACTCGCTAGCCAGGTACCTGAGGTACTTCAGCGCAGCCATTCGAACCAGGACTGGGCCAAGCCACAGAAAATGGCCTTGGCTGATGGGGTGCTGTGGATGCGCATGGAAGACCTCACCGCACGGTTGAATCTTGCGGCTCTGGTCGGGCGTACGTCGCTCGAGCCGACGTTGCTGGCGCGGTGGCAAAGGCTTTGTGACTCGTTGGATATCGACCCGCCTGACCTTGAACCGTTGGTCGGCCGGCGATTGCTCGACGTCAGCCAATTGCGAGCGTTGCGCGGTGTGGACACGGAAGCATTCGAGCGGTTACGACCCTGGATAGTGGCCCTGCCTGTCGAGGCGGGGCTGAACGTCAACACCGCGCCTTCGCGCCTGCTGGCTTCTTTGGAAGGGGTTGCCCCTTCGGCGGCCAGGCAGGCGGTCGACGCACGTCCAGAACAGGGGTATGCGAGCGTGCAGCAGTTTTTTGCCAGCCCTGAGATGAGTGGGCTGGGTATTCAAGCACGTGGGTTGGGTGTTGCCAGCCGTTGGTTCCGCTTGGAGTTGCAAGCCGAGTGGGATCAACAGCGGCTGTTCCTGTACAGCGACCTGGAGATCGACGCGAAGACTCACCGCGTGCAGGTGGTGGGCAGGACATTCTCTGCAGTGCGGGAGCAAACACGCAATGAATGAAGCAGGTGTGTACCTGTTGCCTGAGGGCATCCGGCAAGCCGACTCGGCTTGGCCGGTGATCGCGTGGACGGCACAAGGGCAGGTCTGCCGGACACAACTGGCCGAGACGGGAGCACTGCTGGCAGGGGCGCCAGTGATCGTGGTGTTGCCCATGGAGTTGCTGAGCAGTTGCCAGGTGCCTGCGATACCTGGCCGCAAAGTCTCCCGGGAGGCGATGGGGTATGCGCTGGAAGAGCAACTGGCGACGCCGCTGGACACCCTCCATCTGGCGTACTCAAGCGCCGACGTGCAAGGCCGTCGCCAGGCACTGGCGATCGAGCAAGACCGTTGGCAATGCCTGCTCAAGCTGCTGCTGGAGCAAGGGCTAGACCCCGTCGCCGTACAGGCGGACGCCGATCGATTGTTTGCTGCGCCCGCTGCTCTGTGGCTGGAGGGCCGCTGGTTGCTTGGCGGTGCAGACCTGCCGCTGATGGCCGCCACGGATGCAATGGCCAATGCGCTATCGCAACGCCTTGCGCCCATGAGTTGGCAGGCTGACGTGCCGAACCAGTTGAGCAACCAGCGGATCGACAGCGCAATCGCCAGATTGATCGACGGTCGGCCTGGGGCGATTGACCTGCGCCAGGGGGCTTCGCGCAGGCGCCGCCGTTCGTTGCCATGGCAGCGGGCGTTGGCCGGGGTGGCGATGATCGGGTTGCTGGCGGGCGTGGTAGATCAGCTGCGTGCGGCCTGGGTACAGCAGCGCGCCAATCAGTTGAGAGCCGACAATCAGTTGCAGTTTCAGCGCTGGGCACCCGGTCACGCTGGGGGCAGCGACCTGTCGAGGCTGGTGGAGGCATTGCGGCAGCAGCCGCCACCGGCAACGGCGATCCAGCGTTTGCTGGTACTGGCCGGGCAGGTGGTGGAAACCGGAAACCTGACGTTCGAACGTGCGGAGCTGATGCCTGATCAAGGCTGGCGTGTCGAGGTCACCGGGGTGCGCTTCGATGACCTTGAGCGCTTGCGCGAACGCATGCCTGATCTGGTCGTGGGGCACGCAAGGCAGGACGAGCAGGGAGTACAGGCAACGTTGACCTGGGCGGGAGGGGCATGATGTCGCGTATTCCTCAGCACCTGCGCGAGCACTGGGAGCGGATCCCGTATCGAAGGCGATGGATGCTGCAGGGCGCTGCTTGGGCGGTTGTACTGCTGGTGCTCTGGCAGTGGGGTTGGCTGGATAGCCGGTGGAAACTTCAGCAAGCCGAGCGCAGCCTGACCGATGAGCAGATGCTGAGCCGGCAACTGCATTCGGTGATGGCATCCCCCAACCCAGGACGTTCGCAGCCCTTGAGCCCTGGTCGTTTGAGCGAGCATGCACAGGCTGCCGGGCTGCGGGTTGTCGGCATGGATACTCACGAGGGACGTGTCGACGTTCAGCTCGAAGGCCAACCCGACGCCCTGTTGCACTGGCTGCACGAAGTGGAGCGAGAAGGGACCCAGGTGGGGCAGTTGCAATTGCAGCGCAGCGGCAACCTGCTGCAGGTACGCCTTGGGGTGGTGCCGGGCCCGTCCTGATTAAGTTTGGCTTCAGCCACCCGCGTTACGCTTTGCCCATCGGAAACCAGACAGGACATACTCCATGAAAGCCCATTACCTTGCCTTTATCCTTGCCCCGCTTGTCAGTACTGCTGCCTTGGCTGCTGGCTATACCGGCCCGGGTGCCCAGCCAGTGACCACTGTGTCCGCCGCCAAGGATGCTGCCGATGACACGCCGGTGGTGCTGCAGGGCTACGTGACCAAGAAGATCAACAACGACGACAAGTACGAGTTCAAGGACAACACCGGCACCATCACCGTCGAGATCGACAACGAAGATCTGCCGCCGACACCGTTCAACGAAAAGACCAAGGTGAAGCTGACCGGCGAGGTGGAGAAGCACCTGATGAGCCGTGAAGTGGATGTGGATATCGTCGAGATCGTGAACTGATCCAAAGGCCTCATCGCCAGCAAGCCGGCTCCCACAGTTACCCTACGGTCTCTGTGGGAGCCGGCTTGCCGGCGATGGGCTGCAAAGCAGCCCTGCAGCCTCAAGCTTTCTTCGGTTCAAGCCTGCTCAGGTGCAACGCCACCAGCAACGCCACCGTCAGCAAGCTGCCGATGAACAACCCGATGCCATTCCATCCCCAGTGATGCCAGAACATCCCGCCTGCCGTACCGGCCACGCTCGATCCCGCGTAATAGCAGAACAGGTACAGCGACGACGCCTGCCCCTTGGCCTTCAGCGCCCGCCGGCCAATCCAGCTACTGGCCACCGAATGCGCTCCAAAGAAGCCGAATGTGAATACCAGCATGCCGAGGATGATCAGCATCAACGGCGTGGCCAGTGTCATCAGCAAGCCGCCCGCCATCACCACGATACTGGCCCAGAACACCTTGCGCCGGCCCAGCTTGTCGGCCAGTGCTCCGACCTGCGCCGAACTGTAGATACCCGACAGATAAACCACGGACAGCAACCCGACCAACGCCTGGTTCATGTGATAGGGGCCGGCCAGCAGGCGGTAGCCGATGTAGTTGAACAGCGTGACAAAGGCGCCCATCAGCAGGAAGGCTTCGAGGAACAGCCAGGGCAGGCCGGCGTCCTTGAAGTGCATGACGAAACCCTCCAGCAAATTGCGCGGCTTGAGCGACTGCGTGCGGAAGTTGCGTGACTCCGGCAGCACTTTCCAGAACACCAGTGCCGCCACCAGTGCCAGGCCGCCGATGATCAGCATTGCCGTGTGCCAGCTGACGAAGTCGATCAATACGCCAGTGATCAGGCGGCCGCTCATGCCGCCGATGGCATTGCCGCCGATGTACAGCCCCATGGCCAGGCCGATGTGCTGCGGGTGAATTTCTTCGCTCAGGTAGGTCATCGCCACGGCGGCCAGGCCGCTGAGCGACAGGCCGACCAGCGCCCGTGTGGCCAGTACCCACTCCCAGCTCGGCATGACGGCACTGACCATGGTCGACAGGGCCGCGCAGAGCAGAGCGAACACCATTACCGGCTTGCGCCCGATGCGGTCGGAGATCGGCCCGGTGATCAGCAGCCCAAATGCCAGCATCGCGGTCGACACCGACAGCACCAGGCTACTTTGCGCGGCGTTGATCGAATACTCCTGGGACAGCAGCGGCATCATCGGCTGTACGCAATACAGCAGGGCGAACGTGGCAAAGCCGCCGCTGAACAGCGCCAGCACGGTTTTCATGAAGGCAGGGGTGCCTTTTTCGATCCAGATTTCGTTCAGCGGGGCAGGGTCGGGGTCGACGGGAAGGGGGGCTACAGCAGTTTTCACGGGTGGGTACCTCTGGGGCAATGAAAAAAGCATATAGCTGCCTAATGATTAGATCCAATATATTGTTCGACCTATTTGAGAGGTTTTGCGACCTAGTTGGAGTTGACCATGGAACTGCGCCACCTGCGTTACTTCATTGCCGTTGCCGAAGAACTGCACTTTGGTCGTGCAGCCCAGCAACTGGGCATTTCCCAGCCTCCCCTGAGCCAGCAGATCCAGGCACTGGAGCAGGAGCTGGGGGCGCGTCTGTTCGAGCGTACCAATCGTCGGGTGGAGCTGAGCGAGGCCGGCCGTCTGTTCCTCGATGAGGCGCGGCAGGTGCTGGCGCAGGTTGAGAAAGCAGCCGATGTGGCACGCCGCGCGCAGTTGGGAGAGCTGGGCGAGATGAAGATTGGCTTCACCGCGTCGGCGCCTTTCACGTCGAAAATTCCCAAGGCAATCCATGCATTTCGCCAGCGTTTTCCTGCCGTGCACCTGAACCTTCAGGAAATGAGCAGCCGTGACGTGGCTGACGGGGTTTTCGACGAGTCCATCGAAATCGGGCTGATGCGGCCGATGCCGCTGCCAGAGGGCCTGATCGCCACCGAACTGTTTCGCGAGCCGCTGGTGGCAGTGATCAATGCCTCGCACCCGTTGGCCGAAGGTACCGAACACGGCGTGCACATGGTCGCGCTGGCCCATGAACCCTTCGTGTTCTTTCCGCGCAGCTATGGCAGCGGTTTGCACGCGCAACTGCTGAGCCTGGCGCGCCAGGCGGGCTTCAGCCCACATTTCGCCCAGGAAGCGGGCGAGGCTATGACGATTATCGGGCTGGTGTCTGCAGGCCTCGGGGTATCGGTATTGCCGGCCTCGTTTCAGCGGATGCGCATCGAGGGCGTGGTCTATCGAACCTTGCTCGACGAGGGCGCCACCTCGGCCGTCTGGCTCGTGCAACGTGAGCGGGGTAGCTCGGCGATGGCCAAGGCATTCGCCGAGCTGGTGACCGACGCGACGTCTGCTGCTAGCTGAGGTGCAACGGCCAGTGCCGCTCACCGATGCGTCGCAGGCACAGGCGCAGGTCGTTTTCCAGGGCGCGGTCCTCGGTCACCGGGGCGAAGTCTTCGAGCAACGCTTCGTGCATCCGCGCCAGGGGTTGTGGCAATGCCCGGCTGCCTGGCTGGCGGCCGCGTAGCCAGACAGCCTGGTTGGCTGCCAGCAAGGTAGCTGCGGCGACTTGTTCGGTCAGTTCCAGTACCCGCAGGGCATCCCGCGCAGCGATGGTGCCCATGCTCACCTTGTCCTGGTTATGGCATTCGGTCGAGCGCGAGAACACGCTGGCGGGCATGGTTTGCTTGAGGGCTTCGGCGGTCCAGGCGCTGGCGCCGATCTGCACGGCCTTGAAGCCGTGATTGAGCATGGCTCGTTCGGCCTCGGCGCCCGACAGGTTGCTCGGCAGGCCGTGGTTGTAACGTACATCCACCAGCAACGCGAGCTGCCGGTCGAGCAGGTCGGCAACGTTGGCCACCAGGGTCTTCAGGCTGTCCATGGCGAAGGCGATATGGCCGCCGTAGAAGTGCCCACCATGCAACACGCGTTCGGCGTCGCCATCGATGATCGGGTTGTCGTTGGCGCTGTTGAGCTCGGTTTCGATGAAGCCCCGCAGCCAGCCCAGGCTGTCGGCCAGCACGCCCAGCACATGCGGCGCGCAGCGCAGCGAGTAGCGGTCCTGCAAGCGGTGCAGCGGGGGCAGCGGCGCGTCGATGGCCAGGTCCTGGCGTAGCCAGGCGGCAACCTGTGACTGACCTGGGTGGGGCTTGGCAGCGAACAGCCGTGCGTCGAAGTGTTCCGGGTTACCCTGCAGGCCGATGACATTCAGGGCGGTGATGCGCGTGGCCAGCTTGAGCAGGTAGTCGGCCCGGGCGAAGGCCAGGCAGGCCAGGCCGGTCATCACCGCCGTACCGTTCATCAACGCCAGTGCTTCCTTGGGACGCAGCACAAGGGGCTGCCAGCCCAGCTCCTGGTGCACGTCGGCACTGCTGCGGCGCACACCCTGGTACAGCACTTCGCGCTCACCGGCCAAGGCGGCGGCAACGTATGACAGGGGTGTCAGGTCTCCGCTGGCGCCCACCGAGCCCTCCTCGGGGATCAACGGCAGGATGTCGTGGGCCAGAAAGTCGCGCAGGCGCTCCAGCAACAGCCGGCGTACGCCCGAGACACCATGGCTGAGTGAGCGCAGGCGGGCCGCCAGCACCGCGCGGGTGGCCGTGGCGTCGAGCAGGCGCCCGAGGCCACAGCCGTGGAAGGTGTAGAGATGGCGCGGCAGGGCTTCGACATGCTCCAGCGGCACGGCCACCACGCAGGAGTCACCGTAGCCGGTAGTGACGCCATAGATCACGCCTTCCTTGTCCAGCAAGCTGTCGAGAAAGCGTGCGCCGCGGTCGATGTAGGCGCGGTACCCGCTGTCGTCCTGCAGGCAAGGCGTGGCGCGACGCTCGGCCAGGGCCAGAACGTCTTCAATCGCCAGCTGCGATTGGCCAAAGGTTACAGCCGGGTGCATCGTCATCGGTCTTCCCTGGAGTGTGGCGAAGGTTTTCGCGGGGCAGGGTAGCGCTGCCGTCGGCGCCCGGCAAATGCCGCTGGCCATTGCCGCCGCGTCGCCACATACTCGGTCATTCGTTGATACACGGAGGTCTCTCATGCGGCGCGTGGTGTTCAATCAGAAAGGTGGCGTGGGCAAGTCGAGCATCGCTTGCAACTTGGCGGCAGTGAGCGCCAGCGAAGGCTATCGGACCCTGCTGATCGACCTGGATGCCCAGGCCAACTCGACTCAGTACCTGACCGGTCTCACGGGTGACGACATTCCCATGGGCATCGCCGATTTCTTCAAGCAGAGCCTGTCCAGCGGGCCGTTCAGCAAGAAGAACAAGGTCGATATCTACGAAACTCCCTTCGACAACCTGCATGTGGTCACCGCCACGGCGGAATTGGCAGACCTGCAGCCTAAGCTTGAGGCCAAGCACAAGATCAACAAGCTGCGTAAGTTACTCGACGAGCTGGACGAGGATTACGAGCGGATCTACATCGATACCCCGCCGGCGTTGAACTTCTATGCAGTTTCTGCGCTTATCGCCGCTGATCGTGTGCTTATCCCCTTCGACTGTGACAGCTTTTCGCGCCAGGCGCTGTATGGCCTGCTGGCGGAAATCGAAGAGCTCAAGGACGACCACAACGAGGACTTGATGGTCGAAGGCATCGTGGTCAACCAGTTCCAGTCCCGCGCCAGCCTGCCCCAGCAGATGCTCGACGAGCTGCTGGCCGAAGGCTTGCCGGTGCTACCGGTGTACCTGGGTAGCTCGGTGAAGATGCGCGAGTCGCACCACGCCAGCCTGCCGCTGATCCACCTGGAGCCACGGCACAAGCTGACCCAGCAATTTGTCGAGTTGCACTCGCTATTGGAAGAAAACGGCTAAATCCCCTGACTACGTAACCACTCCAGCAACGACTGGAGTGGAAACGCTCCGGCCTGGCGGCTGATTTCGCGGCCGCTCTTGAACAGGATCAGGCTGGGGATCGAGCGGATGCCCAGCTGCCCGGCCAGGTTGCGGTTGGCTTCGCTGTCGAGCTTGGCCAGGCGGCACCGGCCGCTGAGCTGGCGGGCGGCCTGTTCGAAGGTGGGTGCGAAGGACTTGCATGGGCCGCACCAGTCGGCCCAGACATCGACCAGCAGGGGCAGGTCGCCTTTGATCTGGCTGGCGTAGCTGCTTTCGTTGAGGTCGAACGGTTTGCCGAGCAGTACATCCTGTTTGCAGCGGCCGCATTTCGGGGTATCGCCCAGGCGTTCGGCGGGCAGGCGGTTGAGTCCGTTGCAGTGGGGGCAGGGGATCAGCAGTGGGTCGGTCATGTCGTCTCCTTGAGGTGTTTGTTCGGGCCCTATCGCTGGCAAGCCAGCGCCCACAAGGGGGGCACTGCTGCTCTCTGTGGGAGCCGGCTGGCCGGCGATGAGGGCTATGAAGAACAGCTGATTTCCAGATGCTTGCCCCACTCAGGCGGCCGCTCGGCATAGGCCTGCATCCCTTGCTGCTCTTCGAACGGCCGGCTCAGCACCTGATGCAGTCGCCGCACTTCACTGTAGTCTCCCGCTTCGGCCGCTTCGATGGCTTTCTGCGCCAGGTAATTGCGCAGCACATACAGCGGGTTCACCGCGTGCATGCGCTCACGCCGCCCGTCGGCATTGCCAGCTTCGCGCTCGCAGCGGGCCTGGTAGTCCGCTGCCCAGGCATCGAAGCCGGCGAGGTCGATGAAGTCGTCGCGTACCACGTTCAGGGCCGCTGCCAGCGGTTGATCGCCCAGCCTGCGGAAGAACAGGGTGTAGTCCACGCCGCCGCTCTGCATGCCCTGCAACAGTCGCTCGACCAATGCCATGTCGTCGTCTTCGCCAGTGGTCAGGCCCAGACGCCGTCGCATCAGGTCCAGGTAGTGCGCCTGGTACAGCGGCAGGAACATGCCCAGCGCTTCTTTGAGCGGCTCTACCTCAATCACCGTTGTCAGCGCCTGGGCCAGGGCGCTGAGGTTCCAGTGGGCGATCGGCACCTGGTTGGCGTAGCTGTAGCGGCCGCGGTCATCGGAATGGTTGCAGATGAAGTTGGCGTCGAAGTCGTCGAGGAAGGCGAACGGGCCGAAGTCGAAGGTGATGCCCAGGATCGACATGTTGTCGGTGTTCATCACTCCATGGCAGAAGCCATAGGCCTGCCAGTGGGCAATCAGCTCGGCGTTGCGCTCGACGATGGTGCGGAACATGGCCAGGTAGGGTTGTTCGGCCTCGCGACATTCCGGGTAGTGCTGGTCCAGCACGTGGTCGATCAGCACGCGCTGCTGTTCGGGCTGCTTGGTGTAGTAGAAGTATTCGAAATGGCCGAAGCGCACGTGGCTCTGCGCCAGGCGGGTGAGCATCGCCGCACTCTCGCGGGTTTCGCGCCATACTGCGGTGCTTGAGCCGACCACGCACAGCGCCCGGCTAGTGGGGATGCCCAACGCATGCAGGGCCTCGGAGGCAAGGAATTCGCGGATCGACGAGCGCAGCACGGCACGGCCGTCACCCATGCGCGAGTACGGGGTCTGGCCGGCTCCCTTGAGGTGCAGGTCCCAGTGTTCGCCCTTGTCGTTCAGCACTTCGGCCAGCAGCAGGCCACGGCCATCGCCCAGACGGGGGTTGTAGGAACCGAACTGGTGGCCGGAATAGACCATAGCGCGTGGGTCGGCTTCTTCCCACAGCTTCTGACCGCTGAACAGCTCGGCGAAGATTGGCAGCTCGGCTTGGGCAGGGTCCAGGTCGAGCAGGGCCATGGCCGACTCGCTGGTCACTACCAAGCGTGGGTCTGCAATGGGGTCTGGCAGCACCTGGGTGGAGAACGCGTCGCCCAGGCGGGCGAAGCGGTTGTCGAAGCTGAGTTGGTCGAGGGCTTTCACGGGGTGCTCCTGGGGTCGGTGCCATGGGGGCCGCTAGGCGGCCCATCGCCGGCAAGCCGGCTCCCACAAGGTTCAGCGCAGTCCCTGTAGGAGCCGGCTTGCCGGCGATCGAGGGCAAAGCCCTCGCCAGCATTCTGGCGGTCATGCCCGTTGGAGTCCACTCAGCTTGGCGCAGTGCCATCCACTTTCGGCTGTTCCATCGGAATCAGCTGCTGCTTGCCGCCCTTGGCGTCCATCAGGAACACCTCGACCTGGCGCACGGATATCTTGATGTCGTGCGCCTTGAACTCGCGATTGATGTAGCGGTTGATCTCGTCCAGCGTCGGGTTGCGGTCGCCCAGGTCGCGCACGTGCATGCGCAGCTCGTGGTCCAGCGAACTTTCGCCGAAGTTGAGGAAGTACACGATCGGCTCCGGATCCTTGAGCACCCGTGGGTTCTGGTGGGCACCCTTGAGCAGCAGGTCACGCACAAGGTCCAGGTCCGAGCCGTAGTCGATACCCAGTTTCAGCGTCACCCGGGTGACCGTGTCGGTCAGCGACCAGTTGATCAGCTGGCCGGTGATGAAGGTCTTGTTGGGGACGATGATGTCCTTGCGGTCGAAATCGGTGATGGTGGTGGCGCGGATGCGGATCTTGCTTACCGTGCCGGACAGGTTGCCGATGGTGATGGTGTCGCCGATGCGTACCGGGCGCTCGAACAGGATCATGATGCCGGAGATGAAGTTGGCGAAGATTTCCTGCATGCCGAAACCGAGGCCTACCGACAGCGCTGCCACAAGCCATTGCAGCTTGTCCCAGCTCACCCCAAGGGTAGACAAGGTGCTGACGATGCCAACGCCGACGATGATGTACGACAGCAGTGTGGTGGTGGCATAGGCGCTGCCCTGGGCCAGGTTGAGCCGCGACAGCACCAGCACCTCCAGCAGGCCCGGCAAGTTGCGGGCCAGGGCAAAGGTGATACCGACGATCACCAGCGCGCCGAGCAGGTCGCCGAGGCTGATCGGCACCATGCTGGCGGCGGTACCGGTGCCGCTGGTGTACTCGTACAGGGTGAAATTATTGAGGTAGGCGAATACCGAGATCAGATCCGACCATACCCAGTACAGGCCGGCAATGAAGCCACCGAGCAAGGCCAGGCGGATCAGCCGCAGCGACTGCTGGTTGACCTGCTCGATGTCCAGCGTCGGCTCTTCGGTGATGACTTCGCCGTCCAGCCCCTCCTTGGCCGCTGCGCGCTTGCTCAGGGCGCGCTGGTAGGCCAGGCGCCGAGCGGCCACCGACAGGCCGCGCACGAAGGCAGCCTCGATCACCAGCCAGAACAGCAGCAGGTACAAGGTGTAGATCAGGCGGTCGGTGAGCTTCAGAGCGGTGTAGTAGTAGCCGAAGCACACTGCCACGAACAAGGCGATCGGCAAGGCGGTGAAGGCTACCCCGACGGCCTTGCGGAACAGCGAGGTGTCACGGTGCGCCGGGCTGCTCAGCAACAGGCGGCTGAGCAGCCAGGCCATCAGCGCATAGCAGGTCAGCACCACGCCGATGCCGAGTACGTCGTCGGCCAGTGCCGAGGGCTGGTGCTCGGCCACCGCCACCACGCCAACCAAGGCCAGCACCACGGTGCCCAGTCTGCGTACCCAGCCGCGCAGGAATTCGACCTGCGGCTTGTGCCAGCGGAAGTGGATTTCCGCAACGCCGCCAGGTGCGAGGATGCGATAGGCGGTGTAGAACACCAGCCAGGCCTGGGCCAGTTGCCAGAGTGCCGCACCGAGGTTGGCGTTCTGCCCGCGGGCGTCGATCTGCAAGGCGTAGCTGCACAGGGCCAGGCCCAGGCTCACCGGCATCGCCAGGAGAATGTTGATGAGAATGGCCTGGGGCGTATGCCACTGGCTGTCACGGCGGAAGTGACCGATGTCCTGGTGTACCTTGCTCAACCGCTGATACAGGTACTTGCGCCGCCACAGCAGGGCGCCGATCACCAACAGCAGAGGCAGGAACAGCAGCGGGCGCTGGCTCAGGCCGTCGGCCAGCTCCTTGATGCCGGAGCCCCAGGGCAGGTCGGCGACCTGGGCGGCAAAACGCTCGGGCACGTAGCGCAGCCAGTCCCAGTCCAGCGGCTTGTTGCTGGGGATCCAGAACATCTGCTCGTCGAGGGTGGTGCGCAGGCCTTGGGCAGTACCCAGCAGCTGCTTCTGGTTGAGCTGCAGGGTGATCGATTCGTTGAGCAGCGCCGACAGCTCGCGGTTCAAGCGTTCGAGCAGGTCGCTGCGGGTGACGGCGACTTCCAGCAGCGCCTTGCGCAGTGCCGGGGTCACATCTTCCTCGGGCTGGTTGGCCAGCAGCTTGTCGACGTAGGTCACCGGGCTGCTCATCTGCTCGCGCTGCTGGTTGACCTCGAACTGGTACAGGCGGATGTCGGCGATCTGGTCGGCCAGGTCGCGGTCGACCTTCAGGTGCGGCAGGGCCTGCTTCTGCTTGTAGAGGATCTTCGACAGCAGCAAGCTGCCCTTGAGCACGCTGATTTGCTCGTCCAGGGCCTGGTCGGCCTGGGTCAGGCTGTCGAGCTGCTGCTTGGTGCGCAGGTTCTGCTGGGTCACTTCGTTGAGGCGGTCGGTGCTCTTGAGCAGGTAGTCGGAAAGCTTGAGGTTGGCCGCGCTCTCGCTGGCCAGTATCGAGCTGCCACCGGCCTTCTGGGCCTCGATCGACTGTTGGGTGACGGTCTGCTGCGATTGTGCCAGACGCTTCTCGTTGATCAGCGTCTGCAGGTTCTGGATCTCCTGCTCCAGGCGCGCGGCACGCTCGATCAGCAGGTCGTGGCGGGCATTGCCCAGGTCCTGCAGCAGGCCGTTGCCGGCCAGCTCCTGGCGGCGCAGCAGGGTCAGGGCGTTGAGCGAAGCCTGCTCGGCGACGAGCTGGTTGCGCTGGTCGGCATTGATTGCCTTGCCACCGTCCTTGCCACTCTTGAGGATGTTGTTGATCTGCTGGCTGCGGGTCTGGTTGTTGCTGATCTCGGCCTGCGCGCGCTCGGGGCGGGTCTGCGAGTTGATGATCAGGCTGTTGGCTTCCGACAGCGCTTTTTGCAACTCGCCTTGCAGGGTGTTGCGCTCGCTGAGCATCTGCTCGAGTTGCGGCACGGTGAGGTTGGCATAGCGCTGGGCAACCGGCTGCGGCTTGCTCTCTTTGAGCTTGGCCAGTTCTTTCTGACTGTCGCTGGTCTCTTTCGGTGCGCCGGCCAGCTGCTGCTTGAGCGCGGCGAGCTTCTTCTCGCTGTCTTCCTTGCTGGCCAGCAGCGTGAGGGTCTGTTCCAGTACTTGCTGCAGGGCTTTCTGGTCGGCTTCGGGCAGCTTGCGCTCGGCAATCTTGTCGAGGCTGTTCTGGATGCTGGCAGTGGTCGGAGTTTCAGCCGCGGCAGCCGCGAATGAAAGGGACAGACACAGCCCGAGCAGGGCTGTGCGAAGGTACACGCGCAGGGACATAGGCAGACTACTTGTGGATCAGGCGAAATCGGAGTTTAGAGGAACAATCCTGGTCCGGGTCGCGTTCCTTCGGGGAATCTGACGCCGACTTTCTGGATCTTGTTCCCGTCCATGGTCGCGACGGTCCAGATCGTGCCATGCCATTCGACCTGGTCGCCCACTACTGGAGCGCCTCCGACCTTTTGTCGGATGAACTGCGCCAGTGGCATTTTTGCGTCCAGGCCGTCGAGTTTCAGGCCATAAAGTGCGGCCACCGCACCCAGTTCGGCATCGCCTTCGAGCACGAAGTCGCCGAAGAAGCGTAAGTCGAGGCCGCGTTGCGGCGCCTGGCTGAACAGCTTGCCCAGGGCCGGAAGGTTATGTTCGTGGCCGATCACGCAGAGCATATCGCCGACTTCCAGCACGGTACTGCCCGAGGGGTGCAGCAGTTGTTCGTTACGGAACAGGGCGGCGATGCGCGTGCCTTCGGGCATCTTCAGTTCGCGCAGGGCGGCGCCGATGCACCACTTTTCCGCGCCCAGCCGATAGACGAACAGCTCCCACTCGCTGGTGACGTGCACCTCCAGTGCGGAGCGCGAGATGGGCGCTGGATCAGGCGGCACCGTCACCTTCAGCAGCTTGGCCATCCACGGCAGGCTGGTGCCCTGCACCAGCAGCGATACCAGCACGATGAAGAACGCCAGGTTGAAGAACAGCTGCGCATCCGGCAGCCCGGCCATCAGCGGAAACACCGCCAGGATGATCGGTACCGCACCGCGCAGGCCGACCCAGGAGATGAAGCCCTTCTCACGGCCATGGAAGGCCTTGAACGGCAACAGCGCGGCGACCACCGACAGCGGCCGTGCCACCAGGATCATCCACAGCGCCAGGCCCAGTGCCGGCAAGGCGATCGGCAGCAGGTCATGGGGGGTGACCAGCAGCCCCAGCACCAGGAACATGCCGATCTGCGCCAGCCAGGCCATGCCGTCGAGCATGTGCAGGATGCCGTGGCGGCTGCGGATCGGCTTGTTGCCCAGCACCAGGCCGCACAGGTACACGGCGAGGAAGCCGCTGCCGTGCAGGGCGTTGGTCAGCGAGAACACCACCAGGCCACCGGCCACCACGAGAATCGGGTACAGGCCGCCGGCCAGGTTGATCCGGTTGACCAGTTGCAGCATCAGCCAGCCACCGCCCAGGCCCAGCAGGCCACCGATGCCGAATTCGCGCAGCAGGTGGGTCAGCAGGCTCCAGTGCAGGCCGGTCTGGCCGCTGGCGATCATGTCGATCAGGGTGACGGTGAGGAACACCGCCATCGGGTCGTTGCTGCCCGACTCGATTTCCAGGGTGGCGGTGACCCGCTCGTTCAGGCCCTTGCCGCCGAGCAGCGAGAACACTGCGGCGGCGTCGGTGGAGCCGACGATGGCGCCGATCAGCAAGCCCTGGATCAGGCTCAGGTTGAACAGCCAGGCCGCGACCAGGCCGGTCAGCGCCGTGGTGATCATCACGCCGACGGTGGCCAGCGACAGGGCGGGCCACAGTGCCACGCGGAAGCTCGCCACCCGCGTGCGCAAACCACCGTCGAGCAGGATTACCGCCAGTGCCAGGTTGCCTACCAGGTAGGCGGTCGGGTAGTTGTTGAAGATGATGCCGCCACCATCGACACCGGCGACCATGCCGACGGCGAGGATGATGACCAGGATAGGGATGCCCAGGCGCGAAGAAAGCGAGCTGACCAGGATGCTTGCGCCCACCAGCAATGCGCCGATCAAGAACAGGCTGTTGATGGTGCTGGCATCCAAAGGCAGGTACTCCGGGACATCGCGGGGTGAGGGGACTTGCGAGAATGAACTAGCAGGTCGCGTGCCAATCGATTCTAACCTGATGAATTGGCAGGCTGTAAAGCGTTTCTGCAGATGTGCAAAAGGCACCCGGGTGGGTGCCTTTTCAGGTGTTGCCTGGCTGGGCCTCATCGCCGGCAAGCCGGCTCCCACAGGATGATCACAGGCCTGAGGGCTGCGCTGTACCTGTGGGAGCCGGCTTGCCGACGATAGTGCCGGTCAGCCCTGCTTCACTTCCCGCATCGGCTTGCCTTTAACCGGTGCACCGCCAGCCACGTAATACTTGGCAGTGCTGCGCGCCAGCGGCTTGCGGCCACGGATCTTGTCCGAGATTTTCTCGGCGATCATGATCGTGGTGGCGTTGAGGTTGCCGGTGATGATGATCGGCATGATCGATGCATCGACCACACGCAGGCCTTTCATGCCATGCACGCGGCCTTCGTTGTCGACCACCGCCATGTCGTCGGTGCCCATCTTGCACGAGCAGGACGGGTGGAAGGCAGTTTCGGCGTGTTCGCGGATGAACTTGTCCAACTCTTCATCGGTTTGCACGTGTTCGCCCGGGCTGATCTCGCGGCCACGGTACGGGTCCAGCGCGGGCTGGGCCATGATCTCGCGGGTCAGGCGGATGCCGTCGCGGAATTCCTGCCAGTCCTGCTCGGTCGCCATGTAGTTGAACAGGATGCTCGGGTGCTGGCGCGGATCCTTGGACTTGGCCTGGATGCGGCCGCGGCTAGGCGAGCGCATCGAGCCCATGTGTGCCTGGAAGCCGTGTTCCTTCACGCCGTTGGAGCCGTTGTAGTTGATGGCCACCGGCAGGAAGTGATACTGGATATTCGGCCACTCGAACTCAGGGCGGGTGCGGATGAAGCCACCGGCCTCGAACTGGTTGCTGGCGCCGATGCCGGTGCCTTTGAACATCCACTCGGCACCGATGGCCGGCTGGTTCCACCACAGCAGCGAGGGGTACAGCGACACCGGTTGAGTGCAGGCGTACTGCAGGTACAGCTCAAGGTGGTCCTGCAGGTTCTCGCCGACGCCTGGCAGGTCGTGCACCACCGGGATGTCCAGGCTTTCCAGCAGGGCGCGCGGGCCGACGCCGGAGCGCTGCAGCAGTTGCGGCGAGGCGATCGCGCCGGAGCTGACGATGACTTCTTTGCGGGCGCGGGCTTCGACACGCTCTTCGCTGTCGCCGACCAGGTAGGTCACGCCAACGGCGCGCTTGCCGTCGAACAGCACGCGGTCGCTCAGGGCGTGGGTGACGATGGTCAGGTTCGGGCGCTTCTTGGACTGGTCCAGGTAGCCACGGGCGGTGCTGGAGCGACGACCCTGCTTGGTCACGGTACGGTCCATCGGACCGAAGCCTTCCTGCTGGTAACCGTTGAGGTCTTCGGTGCGCGGGTAACCGGCCTGCACGCCGGCTTCGACCATGGCGTGGAACAGTGGGTTGTTGCCGGCCTTGGGCGTGGTCACGCTGACCGGGCCTTCGCCACCGTGGTAGTCGTTCGGGCCGATGTCACGGGTTTCAGCTTTTCTGAAATAGGGCAGGCAGTCCAAGTACGTCCAGTCTTCCAGGCCTGGCAGTTTCGCCCAGCCGTCGAAGTCCATGGCGTTACCACGGATGTAGCACATGCCGTTGATCAGCGACGAACCACCCAGGCCCTTTCCACGGCCGCACTCCATGCGGCGGCCGTCCATGTGCGGCTCCGGGTCGGTTTCGTAGGCCCAGTTGTAGCGACGGCCCTGCAGCGGGAAGGCCAGGGCGGCCGGCATCTGGGTGCGGAAGTCGAAACGGTAGTCGGGGCCACCGGCTTCCAGCAGCAGGACGGTGACGCCGGCGTCTTCGGTCAGGCGGGTGGCCAGGGTGTTACCGGCGGAGCCTGCTCCGACGATGATGTAATCGAATTCTTGGGACATGAAAAGTACCCTCGTTGGCGGTGATCAGGGAGCGGAAACGCCCGTGCGCGGTGGCACGGGCGTGGCTAGACAAGGCTTAGAAAACCGAGTTGTAGCCGCCCAGCTCGACCTGGACCGACTTGATGCGAGTGTATTGAGCCAGCGAGCTGACGCCGTTCTCACGGCCGACGCCCGACTGCTTGTAGCCACCGACCGGCATTTCGGCCGGCGATTCACCCCAGGCGTTGATCCAGCAGATGCCGGCTTCGAGCTTGTGGATGATACGGTGGGCGCGAGTGATGTCGTTGGTGCAGACACCGGCGGCCAGGCCGTAGTCGGTATCGTTGGCACGGCGGATGACTTCTTCTTCGGTCTCGTAGCTCAGGATGCTCATCACTGGGCCGAAGATCTCTTCCTTGACGATGGTCATGTCGTCGCTGCAGTCGGTGAACACGGTCGGGGCCACGAAGGCGCCCTTGGCGAAGTCACCGGCAGTCAGACGCTCGCCACCGCACAGCACGCGGGCACCTTCTTCTTTGCCCTTGGCGATGTAGCCGAGCACGCTTTCCATGTGCTGGAAGCTGACCAGCGGGCCGAAGTTGGTGTTTTCGTCTTCCGGGTTGCCAACACGGATGCGGGCAACACGTTCGGCGATCTTGGCTTCGAAGGCGGCTTTCATCTCGGCAGGGATGAACACGCGGGTGCCGTTGGTGCACACCTGACCGGAGCTGTAGAAGTTGGCCATCATGGCGATGTCGGCGGCCTTGTCCAGGTCGGCGTCGGCGCAGATGATCAGTGGCGACTTGCCGCCCAGTTCCATGGTCACTTCCTTCAGCGAAGAGCTGGAGGCACTGGCCATGACCTTCTTGCCGGTGGTGGTGCCGCCGGTGAAGGAGACTTTTTCGATGCGCGGGTGCTCGGTCAGCCAGGTGCCGACTTCGCGGCCGCTGCCGGTCAGAACGTTGAACACGCCGTCCGGCAGGCCGGCTTCGGTGTAGATCTCGGCCAGCTTCAGGGTGGTCAGCGAGGTGACTTCCGACGGCTTGAAAATCATTGCGTTGCCAGCGGCCAGGGCTGGTGCGGATTTCCACAGGGCGATCTGGATTGGGTAGTTCCACGCACCGATACCGACGGTCACGCCCAGCGGCTCGCGGCGGGTGTAGACGAAGGAGCTTTCACGCAGCGGGATCTGCTCGCCTTCGATGGCCGGTACCAGGCCTGCGTAGTATTCCAGCACGTCGGCGCCGGTGACGATGTCGACGTAGCGGGTTTCCGAGTACGACTTGCCGGTGTCCAGGGTTTCCAGCATGGCCAGCTCGTCGTTGCGCTCGCGCAGGATGTCGACGGCGCGGCGCAGGATGCGCGAACGCTGCATGGCGGTCATCGCAGCCCAGACTTTCTGGCCGCGCTCGGCGCTTTCGACGGCTTTCTCGACATCGGCCTGAGTAGCACGTTGCACGTGGGCGAGGACTTCGCCGGTGGCCGGGTTGATGGCTTCGAAGGTGGCATCGGTGCCAGCGTCGACGTAACCGCCATCAATGTAGAGTTTTTGCGTTCCGAAACGGGCCATAGTGTCCTCGCAAGTGCAGTGTGTGATTGGCTTGCGCGTCACGCTCCTGCCGAGTTGGCAAGCGCCGTGCGCGGTGTTTCAGCAGCCTGGTCGTCTGTTGCCAGGGTGTGCTGTTTAGCCAGTTGTAGATCCATGTATTCGTAAGCAATCCGTATCGCCTGGTCGGTGTCGAATGCATCCCCCGACAACGCTCCACGCAACCACAAGCCATCGATCAGGGCCGCCAGGCCGCGGGCTGCCTTGCGTGCATGGTAAAGCGGCAAGACGCGGCGGAACTGGCAACACAGGTTGGAGTACAGGCGGTGATCGTTGATCCGCTGCAACCTGTGCAAATCGGGCTGGTGCATGCTGGAAGCCCAGAAGGCCAACCAGGTCTTCATTGCCGGGCCGTTCACCTGGCTGGCATCGAAGTTGCCCTCGATGATCACTTTCAGGTGAGCGCGCGCACTGTCGTCGGTCAGAGCCTGGCGCCGTGCCGCAACGCCTTCGTTGAGCATGCTCATGATGTAGCCCATCGTCGCTGCAATCAGGCCGTTCTTGTCCCGAAAGTAGTGACTGATGATGCCGTTCGACACACCGGCCAAACGGGCAATCAGCGCAATGCTGGCATCTCCCAGTCCGACCTGATCGACCGCTTGCAGCGTGGCTTCGATCAATTGCTGGCGGCGGATGGGTTGCATACCGACCTTGGGCATCTTGCTATCTCCTCCAGGCCTGACGAGCAGACGACAAGCGGCTGACTCGGCGAAGGCCAGTCTATTTTGTTTTGATTGAACGTTCAATCAATAAAGAATAAGCTCTGCGACAATTTGTGCCATTGACACTTTTTCAAGCGGTCAAAAGGGCACGGATTGACACCCCAGGAAATCGCGTAACCCCCGGAATACAAGGCGTTGACGGGCATGTGCGATGCGAAATGCAGATTCTGCCAAACGGTTTAACCCCTGCGGCAGGCCCTTGGAGCGGGCGGGGTGCTCTGTGACGAATGCGCGCACCTCCTGCGAGGCGTGGCATTTTTTGCAGACCACCTGTCTGTTTTTTGCAACGTATCCATTCGGGATCACGGTTTCCAGGGTGCTTTTATAACACCTGTAGCAGTGGGGCTATTGCACCAATTGCTCGGGAATAGACTGATTAGCCTCCATAGCCGTACTGCCCGGAGCATTCGTGCAATGAGTTCTGCCTCCCTTACCAAACCCCCCGCCGAGAGGGTACGGGTCAACCGCGTGGTGTTCTTCACCTCCGCGCTGATGATCCTTGTTCTGACTGCCTTGCTAATCGCTGTACCCGATACCGCCGGCCAAGTGCTGGGCGTGGCCCAGAAGTGGCTGACGCGCACTTTCGGCTGGTACTACATGCTGGTGATCTGCGGCTACCTCGGGTTCGTCGTCTTCCTGGCCTTCTCCGACTACGGCAAGCTCAAGCTTGGCGGCAAGGACGACCAGCCTGACTTCAGCTACGGCGCCTGGGCCGGCATGCTGTTCTCCTCCGGTATCGGTATTTCGCTGCTGTACTTTGGCGCCTCCGAGCCGCTGGACCACTACTTCAACCCACCGGAAGGCACCCCGGCCAGCCTTGAGGCCGCGCGCCAGGGGCTGCAGCTGACCTTCCTGCACTGGGGCCTGCACGGCTGGGCGATCTACGCACTGGTCGGCTTGGCCGTGGGTTACTTCGCCTACCGCCATAACCAGCCTCTGGCACTGCGTTCGGCGCTCTACCCGCTGGTCGGTGAGCGCTGGGTCAAGGGCGCCGCGGGCAACGCTGTGGACATCTTCGGCATGTTCGTGACCCTGCTGGGCCTGGTGACCAACCTGGGGATCGGCTCGATGCAGGTGTCTTCGGGCCTCGAGTACCTGTTCGGCATGGACCACAGCAAGACCAATTTGCTGGTGGTTATCCTGGTCATGGCCGGCGTAGCCACCGTAGCGGCGGTGTCGGGCGTGGAAAACGGCATCCGCCGTCTGTCCAACCTGAACATCATGCTGTTCAGCGGCCTGCTGATCTTCGTGCTGCTGGGCGGCGAGACCCTGCACTTGCTCAACGGCTTCGTGCAGAACATCGGCGACTACCTCAACGGCATCGTGCTGAAGACCTTCGACCTCTATGTATACGAGGGCGAGGCCGGCAAGTCCGAGCGCTGGCTGGGCCTGTGGACCGTGTTCTACTGGGCCTGGTGGATCTCCTGGGGCCCGTTCGTCGGCATGTTCATTGCCCGTATCTCCAAGGGCCGCACCGTGCGCCAGCTGGTCAGCGGCGTGCTGCTGATCCCGCTGGGCTTCACCCTGGCCTGGCTGTCGATCTTCGGCAACACCGCGCTGGACCTGGTGATCAACCAGGGCGCCGTAGAGCTGGGCAAGACCGCCCTGGAGCAACCGTCGATGTCGATCTACCAGCTCCTGGAATACTTCCCGGCGGCCAAGATCGTGATCGGTGTGGCGGTGTTCGTCGGCTTCGTGCTGTTCCTCACCCCGGCCGACTCGGGCGCGGTGATGATGGCCAACCTGTCGTGCAAAGGCGGCAAGGTAGACGAAGACGCCCCGCACTGGATGGTGGTGTTCTGGTCGGTGGTCATCACCCTGGTCACCATCGGCCTGTTGTTCGCCGGTAACTTTGAAGCCATGCAGACCATGGTGGTGCTGGCCGGCCTGCCGTTCTCGGTGGTCCTGGTGCTGTTCATGTTCGGCCTGTACAAGGCCATGAAGCAGGACGTGGCCGCCGAAGGCGAGCGCGCCGAGCTGGCCGCCCGTGGCCGTCGTGGCTTCAGCGAGCGCCTGGGCCAGCTGGAGTTGCAGCCGACCCAAGCCGTGGTCCAGCGGTTCATGGACAAGCACGTCAGCCCAGCGCTGAAAGATGCCGCCGCGCAATTGCAGACCCTGGGCTTCGAGGTTGAAACCCGTGTCGGCCAGTCGCGCAACATGATGGGCCTGCGGGTGATGATGGAAGAGGGCAACCCGTTCGTCTACGAAGTGAGCTTGGACGGCTACTTGGCCGCACCTAGCGAGGCTCCGGTCGAAGGCGAGCCGGAGGTGCGCCAGCGCTTCTATCGCGCCGAGGTGTACCTGCACGATGGCAGCCAGGAATACGACCTGATGGGCTTTGCGCCGGAGCAGATCGTGCGTGACGTGCTCGATCAGTTCGAGAGCCACCGGCAGTTGCTGGGTCGCGTTTACAGCTGACCTGGACCCAGGGCGCGGCCGCATCGGTGCATGCCTACGGTCGCTGATGGCATAACTGTTTAACACCCGTGGGGGGAGCGGCAAATACATGGTGCGCATTCGTCAACAAGCGGATGCGTGTCATGGCAAACCCCACTACCTCCATTTTCGATTTCAAGTATGACGTCGCAGCGCAGTTCGCTGACCGACCGACGTTGCGTCAAGTTGCGAGCGAGCAGCTCTTGTCGGTGCTGATCAAGGAACTGCCTTGGCTTGCATTCGTGACGCCTCGGCTCACAACGGCGGATCCGTTGATCCTCGACAGCCCTGTAGCGGGTGCCGACCACTGGACTACCGCGCCGTTGGTGGAAGTGGTGCTGCAGGCGATGCTCGACGGCGTGACCCTCGATCTGGAAGCCAGCGGTGGGCGCAGTCACAACCTTGGCTTGGCCAGTACCCACCGTTTCCCCGGCTCGAACAGCGAGCTGGACACCCGCAGGCTGATGGGCATTTCGCCAGCCCTGAATACACTGATCGCACAATTGCCAGGCCATTACCATCAGGCTCAGGTGAACTATTGGCGTGGTCAGTCGCGCTCGAGCGGCAAGAGCCGTGATCAATGGCTGCAATCGCTGATGAAGATGGCGATGATCAGCAACCTGCCTTTGCAAAACCTGGATGAACAACAGCAAGCGTGCATTCGCGGGCTGCTCCGTGGCGGCAGCGAACAGCCTTCAGTATTCGTTGTGCAGGTGACGCTGAGCTGGGGTGAGCAGGTGTTTACCGAGGTACAGTCTGGATTGCTGGTAACTGGCAATTGGGACGAGCGTGAAGTCATTCTCTGGTGCTCGCCCTCCAGCCAGATTCTGGCTTTCGATTCTATGGACGATTTCGCCGGCGCGTTACGTGATCAACTTGCCCTTCGCTACCATTTCAGTGCCATAAGCTGGGAGCGATACGAACTTGAAGGCAATGCTTTCTCCCAGTGGGTCGCATTGCTGCTTGACGGTATGCTCGAACGTATTGGCCAGTTGCGCCTGAAGGGGCTGACGCTCGAGGCGTTCGAGGGGTTGTACGAAACCTTGAGCGACCCTGCCCAATGGTGGATCGCCGGCTATTTCATTGATCCCTCTGCCAGGGCAACCGTGCCGCCCGGGATTGGCGCGGCAAAGCCGATCGACAGTTTTTCCTATCAAGATGCGCTACTCGATTTGGCGCTGGATCAGGCTGACGCAGGCGGAAAGTCTGCGTTAGACGGCATCCTTGACCTGCACAGCTATGCTCGCCGCGCGCTGCGCGAGCAATTATTGAAGGATTATCCGGCAGAGGCCAACTATCTTCCCGACGAGGTGATCGTGCACCTTGATATCGCCCAGGGCATTCCGGGTGGCGCCGGCGCCGGAACCGGTGGGGGTGAGCCGTTGGTGTCGGCAGGCACGAAAACCCTGACCGAATTCGCGATCGCCAACCTGAGCGCCCTTGACGGCGTAATCATCACGCGAATCAGCCATTCCAAGGATCAGTTGATCATGCCTTGGCTGGACGCCAAATACATCAAGGCATTGGTGGGTCGGGTCGATATCGGTGGCCGTTACCCACGCTACGTCGCTGATGCCTTCGATGATCCGCAGGGGCGCGTTGAGCGCTGCCAGCTCTTTGCCCGGGAATGGCGGCAGTCGCTACGTTTCAGCGCCTTGCAGGCAAAACTCGAGGGGAGGATTACCGAAGCCGGTCTGCAATGTGTGGTTGACCTGTGCAAAGGCAACTTCGAGGCGCTCCAGGACGGTGGGCTGATGCCACTTTCTTTCAAGCGCTCGTCGACCAGTACCCGGCATGATCTGGTCCAAGGTATGTACCTTTTGTTTTCCACCGAACCTTCAGTCGTATTGTTGTATCGCCCCCTCTATCCGGCAGATTCTTTGCGGCAGTTTTCCAGTTTCGATGACGTAATAGCGCAGATCCGCCTACCTGGCGCACTGCAGGAGAGCATCCTGACCTGGATGAATCCGGATGCGGGTTCAGTGTATGAGCATGGTGGTTTTGCCGAACCTCATATCATCCACATAGGGCAGGATCCGTATCAGTTACCTGACAAGCCTGAGCCCGCGCAGCTCGACCTGCAGTTGTGGCAGAAGGAGACGGACGAGCGCCTGTATGTGGCAAATCGGAATCTATTGATCGAGCTGGCTGACCGGGAGAGTACATCGAATGCCCAGAGTCGCTGGGCAATTCTCGGTAAAGGTGCCTGGCTGTTGTTCCACACGGTCTCGCTGTTGGCAAGAGGCCCGGTTGCCGCAGCGGCATGGCTGGTGCAGGAGGCAAGCAGCTTGCAGAGCGAGGGTGCGACGCATGGCGATGAGTTCGAGCGGGAGTCAGCCATTGTCGACCTGATTGTCAACCTGGGCATGACGCTGTTGCATGCGCGTTTGCCTGGTGTGACAAGCGCCCAGGGACAAGCTTTGCCTAGCGCCACCGCCTTCGATGGGCCGCTGGCCCAGGACGGTGGCTTTGCCTCTGCTTGGGTCGTTCCGGAGCAGGGCAAGGTGGGGATCCCGGGGCCGCTCAAGCTGCCTGGCGCTGTCGAACTCGACTTCAGCTGGCGCGGCAATCAAGGCTTCAATTGGCTTGCCCCGTTTCAGCGCGAGGCTTTGCGGGCGATGCGCTCGAACATCGTTCTGGAGGGGCTGAAGCCTTCGCCATCCGGTGTGTATGAGCAGGACGGGCAGCAGTACATCAGCCTGCTTGGTGAAGTGTTTGCCGTGGAAGAAACGGAGGAAGGTGTCCAGATAGTCGATGCCGCCGGGCAGTCGGGGCCTTGGCTTGTTCGTGAGCAGGGGGGCTGGCGGATCGACACCCGTCTGCGTCTGATGGGCGGGGCGCCCAAAGTGCGTCTGGGGCAACAGTACAAGAGGCTGGAAGCGCGTGCGAACAGCTTGACCGCTGAGGCTAATGAAGTGATGGGCACGTTCGACATCCTCAGCGGTGAGGTCATCGAGATGGAAACGAAGATCGAACAGCTGGGCGCGCTCAAGGCTGCGGAACACGGCAGGCGGCAGAAGGCCACGCAGGACAAGGATGAAACGTTCGACATGAAGGGTTCGGACAAGATCATGGACGCCTACGAAAAGCGTATCGCTGAACTTGATCTCGCGCAGGATGCCAAACGCCTGCAGACGGTAACCCAAGGCGAACGCCTGGTGGCCCTGGATCGCGAACAATGCGAGATCCTGCAGTCGATGCTCGAGCCCAAGTATGGGAACTACCGCGAAACCGGATTCGAAAGGACGTTGCAGGTAAAGTGGGACTCGCTCATGGCTGGCGTGATACGTCACAGCGAATTCATCCTCGAAGACCTGCAATACCTGGTGAACTTTCCCCGAATGCGAGAGCTGGCAGCTCAGTTCGATGGCGGCGTCACTCCACAGCTGCATGGGCAATACCGGGCTTTTCGCAGTGAGCTTGAAAACGCGGTGGCGATTCAAGAGCGAATGCTGGTCGCCCAGGGCGGGTTGGATCAAGTGCTGGTGCAAGTACCGGACACGTTCGATATCAGCATGGGAAACGCGCCTCGTAGCGTAGGCCAGTTGATTGCCGGGCGCCTTTTCACCACCGTCGACCTGCGTTTTCACCATGTCATGAACCTGGCTGATCTTGCGTTGCACCTGGACGGCGGTTCCCCAAAATTGATCAGGTATCGGGAAGCGCTTGCCAGCGATGCTCTGAGGAGCGCCGGCACGGCCCATGGTGAGTCGCTGATGGCGAACTTGAGCGTGGCCGATCGGATCAGCATCCTCCAGGAGGCTTGGGACGCCTATGCGGCCGCGATCATCGACGCGCTGCACCTGGAGCGGACAGGTGGCAAGTTGGTCGAGGTTTCCAAGCTCGAGCGCTACCGCAAGCATCTGCAATTGCTCAAGGAAGACGCCGGCAGGCTTCTAATGGATGCGCTTGCAGAGCAGGACGGACTGCAAGAGGGCCGCAAGAGGGTGCCCTATCCCAGAAGCAGCGCGCCGCAGCGGGCGATTCGCAACCGTGACGGTTTGCTCGTGATCGCCACCCAAGCCGGGGCTGGGTTGGAAGTCCAAGACCCTATCAGCAAGGAAAGCCTGCAGATTTTCGATTTGAAGGATGGCGAATATGTCCAGCGTGAGGATGATTTGCCTGAGCCCGTGTACGAGGGAGCCACTGAGGCTGACTCGCTGATCCAGGCCCTGCTCGAAGATAACAAAGACGTGTTGGCGATCGCCGAAGACTATGTCAGAGATGACGCGAACGGCCAGGTGCTCGATCGTCTGTTACAGCGGCAGATCAAACGCTTGCGCGAAACCATGAAGAACCTGACCAAGGACGGCGCGGATGCGCAGCAAATCGGCCTGCTGGACACCGAAGTCACCAGCATGCAAGCCCGGCAGGTTCTTCTGCTGACTGAGTTGTACAGCAAGACCCGCTATCCGACTGCGCATGGCTTGCGCTTCCTGCACGACCAAGGCTTGATCAAGGTCGACTACATCCGGCGAGACACATCGGTCGCGACCAGTCCTTTCGATGAGTTCAGGATTACCCGCCTCAACGCTTCTGGCGCCGCAAACGGGCGCGCCATCTGGGCGGCTCACTTTCACTTGGAAGGCCAGGCTTCGAACCTCGATGCCTTCACGTATGCGCACCTGAAGCTCTGGAGCCAGCGCTATCTGGGCAGACAGTACGAAGCGGCCAGTGGCAACCGGGTGCACCGTGGGCGCCTGACCGCCGAGGATATACAGGGCATCATTCCCCTGACCTGAGATGATTCGGAAAGTGGCCCCCGCCTGTATCAGGCGGGGGCTGCCTTCGATGTCGTGGGTGCTGACCCCAGGCTCAAATAGATACCGCCAGGCGAGTACGAATACCCCCACCCTTGTGCATTTCCACGCACGAGGAGTCGCACTCATGAGTCACCCCATCACCCCGCAGGTGGACATTCGCAGCGGTGTCCGGGCCATGTTCGCCAGCCGCCCGACGTTGCGTCAGGTGGTCGATCTGCAACTTGTGAAACTGATCCGGGAACACTCCCCGTCGGTCGTCAGGCATCTGCCTTCGTTGAACTCGGCCGGGGCGTTGTTGCTGCTTGCGCCGAACGCACCTGCACGTCCCTTGGCGGATATCGTGCTGCAAGCCATGCTCGATGGCACGCCGCTGGACTTTTCTAGCGTCGAAGGTGGTGGCTACAGCTTGAAGGCTGGGCCGGCTGAGGAGGTCGTTCTCGAACCGAAGGTACTTGCCGCCAGCCTCAATCAATTACTGCCATTGCTGCCCGAGCATTTTTACCAGGCGCAGATTGCCTTCTGGAATGGTCGCGGCGAAGACATCGACCGAGACCTCTGGCTGCAGCAGATGTTGCGTGCAAGCCTGTTCGATGGCATGCGAACAGCCAACCTGGAGCCCAACGCGCGCAGCTGCCTGCAGGATGTATTGTTGAGCAGGCTGGCGGGTATCACCGTGCAGGCCGTGCGCGTGAATTTGAATGCAGGGCCAACGAAGTACAGCGAGATCCTCCCTGATTTGCTGATCACCACCAGTGACGAAGTGAGCAGGATTATTCTGGCCTGCACACCGGCCGGTGAGATTCGCCATTTCGAGTCCTTGGAGCAATGGGCGGCGGCCTTGCAGCGGCGGATGGGCCGGCGCTTTGTCTTCGACAGCATGAGCTGGGACCTATTCACCGGTGATGGTGATGCGTTCGCGCTGCAGAGTGCATTGTTGCTGGAAAGCCTGCTGGCAGATGTCGCACGGCTGCGGCGCAGCCGGATAGCTACGGTTGCGCAGTTGGAGCAGCTTTATGCCCAGGCCAGCGAGCCCGCACGGTTTTTTGCATCGTTTGCCTCCGAGGCCAGGGCAATGCCACCCTTGCGCTTTCCAAGCAAGCTCACGATGGCTGAGCAGCAAGTACGAACAGCCTTTGCCCAGGGCTTGATCGACCTTACTGTGCTGCAGTCGATGTTCAAGCCTGGTGACGACCAGCTGCTTGTCGAGGACCTGCACGACTACACCTCGCGTCGCCTGCGCGAAGAGATGCTTAACGATCATCCGGTGGATGCCAACTATTTTTCCGACGATCTGCTGCTGACGATCGATACGTTCGCCAACGATCTGCATGACATGGGTATTGGTCAAAAGATCGAAAGCAAGACTATCACCTTGACCGAATTGGCCATCGCTCGGCTGATGGCGACCGATGCCGGTGTCATCACCCACATCGGGCACCGTGAAAATCAATTGATCATGGATTGGATGAACACGCGCTACGTGCGCGAATTGGTGAGCCGGATCGACATCGGCCGTACTTACCCGCTTCATGTCAAAGGGTTGCTGGATGACGAAGCGCTACGTGGGCAGCGCATCGCCACTTTCGCCGGTCACTGGCGGTTGACGCTACTGTTCGATGCTCTGCGCGCGCGGGTGGTCAATCAGCTCGATCAGGCCTCCTATCACGCGCTCGGGCGCTTCTGCCGGCAGGGTGCTGACGACGGTGCCGGCGTCAGGATCGCCCCCTTGGCTTTCAAGCGTTCAGTGACCTCCCACTTGGTTGAGTGTGTGCACGGCATGTATGTGATCGAACTGCGTGATGTGCCGGCTTTATTGCTGTATTGCCCGCTGTTGCCGAACAGCCTCTACCAGTTCGAGGATGCCGAAGCCTTGCTGGCCGCCATCCGAGAGCCCGGCAGACTTCAGCATGCGGTGCTGGTGTGGCTTGACCAGTCAATGCGGCCGATTTACGACAATGGTGGTTTCGAGGAACCGCATCTACCGAACATGTCCCTCGACCCGTTCAGCCCTTCGGAAAAGCCTGGACCCGCAGTGCTGCAACTCGATTATTGGGGTGAGGCGCTGGACACATACCTATTCAAGGCTCGGCAGTCGCTGTTGCTCGAGATCGCCGATCGCAGCGCCGTGAGTAACAGCCAGGAACGCTGGGGGCTGATTGGCAAATTTGCATGGAGCCTGTTCCACGTAGTCACGCCTGTATTGCCGGGGCCGTTGGCAACGGTGATCTGGTTGTATGCCGGTATCGAGCAGGTGATCAGCGATGTGCAAGTCTTGAGTGAAGGCGGTGAACAGGCGCTTGAGGCGATCGTCGATGTGCTGAGCAGCAGTCTGATGGCTTTGGTTCAACTGCAAGTACCGACCGTAAGCCCTGTTGCAGGAAAGGGGCCGTCTCTGCAGCCCTGGCTGGATGCTTTGCCAGGCGCCGACAGCCCGGCTGTGCGCCCGCTGCCAGCGCCTGCGTCGGGTGAAACCGCATCACTGATCGAGCTGCAGGCCAAGGCCGATACGGTGCTGGACTTTTCCTGGCGCGGGGTAGGCGGAATCAATGGACTGTCGCCCTCTCAGCGCGGCCGGTTGCGCCAACTCAGCGCGAAGGTTTCACTCGCCGGCCTGGTGCCTGTGCACCCAAGCCGTGGGGCGAGTTTGTATCAGCAAGGGGAGCGTTTCTATGCGGAGCTTGAGGGCGATGTGTACGAAGTGGGGATCGAGGACGAAGACGTGCGCATTATCGGCAAAGACCAGAATGCCGGCCCGGCACTGGTAGGCGAAAACGGCGTCTGGCGAATCAAGACCGGGTTGTTCGGCGGCAGTGGCAGGGGCGCGAAAGAGCGTTTGAGTCGCAAGCTTGAGCAGCACGTCACCGGCCCGCTCAAGGCTTTGCAGCGTCACGTAGAGGCCATCAAGCAACGGGAAGCGGGCTATGAAACGCTTTCCAGCGAGTTGAATGAACTACATGCTTCGCTGAGAAAGCTTCAGGCTCTGCTTGAGCAGGAACCACCCCTGCAGGCTGTCGAGCGCGAGCGTTTCGACAAGCTCCAGACGCTTTACCGCGAAAAGCAGGCGCAACTTGAAGAGCGCATTCTGAGCAAGCGCCGTGAGCGGCTGGAACTGGTGAAGCAACTGGAAAGCGATCACCTCGGCGCTGAGCAGGCCTTGGTGTCGTTGCGCGATAACCCCAACTACATCCCGACGCCATCGCGGGCTAAAAGCGAACGCGAAACCTTGGTAGGACTGCGACAGAATCTGATCGCCTATGAAATGATCATCATCGACGAGACAGTGAGCATTGGAAGCTTCGGGCAGTATGGGCCGGCAATGGACGCGTACAATGCCGCACCTGAGCCGCAGAAGGCCGCGTTGCTTGCGCGCGCGCGAGGCTTGCTCGAGGTTGCGGTCAAGGACTTGCCAACCATGATCGATGCCTCCACGAAGCTCGACCGTTTGATCGCACTCAGTGATGGGCAGCTGCTGATCCCTTATGTCGGGAGCAGAATTGCGCTCGATGAACTCATCCCTAAAAGGCAAAGGTCGACCGTCGCACTCTGCTATATACAGGCGATGCACCTTGCCGAACTCGCCCTGCAGATGCACAGGGTCAGCCACGAGCAGTTCCTCGGTTTTCGCGACGCGGTCGCTGGCAAGCGCTTGCGTACGGCGGCCAGTGCGCACGATTTGTCGGTTTACCTCGATCTGCCGGTAGCTCAAAGGATCGAGTTATTACAAACGGCATGGGACGAATACCTCGCGGCCTGGCTCAATGTCGAAAGGCTCAAAGGCTTGAGCAAGCAGGTGCTCGCTGTCGATTGGCTACTGGCCTATCAGCTCCAGGTGCAGCAATTGAAAACACTGGCGGGTGATGCCCTGGTCGCAGCCATGCGTGAACAGACCACTGGGCAGGCTCTGGTACCGGCACGAGCGCTGCATGCACGCAAGGTATTGCAGGTGGCCCACACGCGGGATGGGCAGATTGTCATCGGTGTCGAGGAGACAGTAGAGGGGCAGGCGCAGTTGCAGGTCCACGACCCGCTGGGTAGCGAGATCCTCCATAGGTTCAACCGCGAGCACGGAGTATGGGTGGAAGAGGTTTCGGTTGAAGAAGCCCAGTCACAGGATGTGTCGCCAGAGCCCGATGCGGCCACCGCAGTGATTGCCCAAGAACTCTTGCAGGGTAATGGCAAGGTTATTGAACGCGCTGAAAGCATGGCTGACGAAGATGCGGACGAAGGCGTGTTGACCGACACGCTCAACGGGCAGATCAGCGACCTTGAACATTTCGCCAGGCTGCTCGACGCTCACAGCGAAAGGGCAGGGCTGGTAAATGAGTTGCGCGACAGCGCTGAGGCACTGCGTCGCAAACGGGTCGAACTGCTGCAAAAACTCTACACGCGCACTGCCTACCCCAGCGCACGAGGGCTGCGCTTCCTGCATGAGCAAGGCCTGATCACGGTCGAGTACGTGGGGCCGCGCCAGCAAGACTCGAACGGTTACATGGACGAATACAAAATCAGCCTGAAGACCAAGCCTGGCAGCAAAGGCCGGCCGTTATGGGCGGCGCATTTCCATTTTTCCGACGCCCAAGCAGCCCCTACGGACTTCGAAAAAGGCCACCTGAAGCTATGGCGTCAGCGCTTGCAAGGATACAAGGACCAGATGATCGCGGCGCAATCGGGGGAAGTGCTGAGGATCTACCGTGGCAACCTTACGCTGGCCCAGGCTAGCGGCATCATCCCCTTCCATGGGTTGGGATGAGGCTACAGCGGGTCCGGAGCGTCAGCGGTTGCTGTAAATACCATGCCTTCCATGCCCAGGCATGGCCTGATTGCTGCGCTCGGCGATCATTTGCTTGAGGCCGATCAGGGTGATGCCCTGGCTGGAAAGCCGGGGCAACGCTTGTTCCAGTACTGCCAACGTCTGTGGGTAGGGGTGGCCGATCAATACCGCCGAACCTTGGCGATGTGCCAGTTCCATGCCTCGGCGAAGCTGATCGGCAATCGCCTCGGGCGTGCGCACGTCATCGAGAAATACGTCACGAGACACATGCGCCAGGCCGATGCGCTGGGCTTCGGCGGCGGCCACGGTGGCAGCGCTGGTGCGGCTGTCGACGAAGAACAGGTGGCGCTGCTGCAACTCGCCCATCAGCCAGGCCATCGGTTCACGTTGGGCGGTCATGCGGCTGCCCATGTGGTTGTTGATGCCGGCGGCATAGGGGACTTTGGCCAGGGCCGCCTGGAGCCGGCTGGCCAACTCGGGCAATGGCGTGCCGGGGTGCCAGGCATAGGGGCCGGTGGCCGGGTCCATCGGCATGTGCAGGATCACCGTCTTGCCCGCCCTGTGTGCCTGGCGGGCGAATTCGCTGGCATGCGGGGTATCGGGCATGATTGCCATGGTTACCGGGCCGGGCAGCGCCAGGGTGCGGCTGTCGCGGTCAGCGCTTTGGCCCAGGTCGTCGATGATGATGCTCATGTAGGCCTTGGCTGGCGCCGCATGTGCGGTGCCAGCCAACAGGCAGAACAGCGTGAACAGCAGAAAACGCATGAGAGTATCAGTGGCCCTTGGTGATGTTCAGGCCCTTGAGCAGGCTCAGTGCCTGGCTGAGCTGGAAGTCATCGTCCTGCGGCCGCTCTTTGCGCTTGCTGCTGCTGGTCGGTCGGTCTGCGCCCCCGTTGCCGTTGCCCAGGTGACCCTGCAGATCGGCTTCCTTGAAGTTGTCGGTATCTGCTTCGGCGGTGAGTTTGGCCGGGCGCACTTCTATGTCCGGGACGATACCCTGGGCCTGGATCGAGCGCCCATTGGGGGTGAAGTACAGTGCGGTGGTGAGCTTCAAGGCGCGGTCGTTGGCTAGCGGCAGCACGGTTTGCACCGAGCCTTTGCCGAAACTGTCGGTACCCATCAGTACGGCGCGCTTCTGGTCTTGCAGGGCGCCGGCAACGATCTCCGACGCCGAGGCACTGCCACCGTTGATCAGTACCACCAGTGGCACGCCTTCGCTGGCATCGGCCGGATCGGCCGAGAAGCGCAGTTCGGAGTTGGCGATACGGCCCTTGGTGTAGACGATCAGGCCCTTGGTGAGGAAGTGGTCGGCCACTTCCACCGCCGATTGCAGCACGCCGCCGGGGTTGTTGCGCAGGTCGAGCACCACACCGCGCAGTTTCTTGCCGTTGTCCTTGCGCAGTTTGGCCAGGGCCTTGCCCACTTCCTCGCCGGTCTTGACCTGGAACTGCGTGATGCGGATGTAGCCGTAGTCGTTTTCCAGCAGCTGGCTCTTCACGCTCTTGACCTGAATGACCGCGCGGGCCAAGGTCACGTCGAAGGGGTTGCCGCCGTCGCGCACCAGGGTCAGGGTGATCTTTTCACCGACCTTGCCGCGCATCTTGTCCACCGCTTCGGTCATGGTCTGGCCGCGGGTCGGGGCGCCATTGATCTTGACGATCAGGTCACCGGCCTGAACGCCGGCACGCGAGGCGGGGGTGTCATCGATGGGCGATACCACCTTGATGAAGCCGTCTTCCTGGCCCACTTCGATGCCCAGGCCGCCGAACTCGCCGCTGGTGCTCTCCTGCAGTTCCTGGAAGTCTTCAGGGCCCAGGTAGGCCGAGTGGGGGTCAAGGTTGCTAAGCATGCCCTTGATGGCGTTTTCCAGCAGGGTCTTGTCGTCCACAGGCTCCACGTAGGCAGCCTTGATGCGGTCCATGACCTCGGCAAAGGTGCGCAGCTCTTCGAGCGGCAGCGGCGCCTTGGCGGTTGCCTCGGTGGCCGGTACTGCACCAGGCTTGGCGGGCGCCGGCTCGGCGGCGTAGGCCAAGGGCGCGCCGATCGCCAGGGCGATGGTCAGGGCCAGCTGGGTGAGGCGAGGCGAGTGCAGCATGTCGAACGAACTCCTGATCCTGTAGACGCTCCCTGGGGAGCCCCGGTGCAGCGCCTGGCGCTACGCCGTGAAAAATGAACCTAACCTCTGCACCATTGCGCAGGATCGGTTGGCCGGCCCTGCTGACGGATGGCGAAGTACAAGCCCGCACTGTCCTGGCCACCACTGTCGCCAACGGTGGAAATGGCTTCACCGGCCTTGACGATGTCACCGGCGCTCTTGAGCAGGCTCTGGTTGTGGCCGTACAGGCTCAGGTAACCATTACCATGGTCGAGAATGACCAGAAGTCCAGCGCCACGCAACCAGTCGGCAAACACCACGCGCCCGCCGTGTACGGCGTGTACCTGGGTCCCGGGGTTGGCGCTGATTATCACCCCGTCCCATTTGGCGCGGGCATCGGTGCCGCGGGCATCGCCGAAGCGTGCCAGCAATCGACCATTGACTGGCCACGGAAGTTTTCCTCGTGCGGCAGAAAATGCGCCGCCATAGCTTGCGCCGTCGCTGGATACTATCGGGCCCAGGGTGGTGCGGGCCTTTTTCGGCGGTTCGGCATCGTTGCGAGCGGCCAAGGCTTCCTGTTGGCGCCGCTTCTCGGCTTCCTGCTGGGCCAGCAGGGCTTTCTTGCGTGCCTCCTCGGCTTCGCGAGCCTGGCGAGCCAGGGTTTCCTCGATGGTCTTGAGTACTTTGGCCAGGTCGGCCTGGTCCTGTTCACGGGCCTGCAATTTCTGGTCGCGGTCTTTTACGTCGCTGTTGAGCTTGGCCAGCACCTGCTGGCGCTTGCCACGTTCGGATTCCAACGCCTGGCGGCGGGTGTCGAGGTCGGCGCGCTGGCTCAGCAATTGCTCCTGCTGGCGGCCTATGTCCTGTTCGACGTTGGCCAACTGGCGCAAGGTTTCGTTGAAAGCGCGCAGTTGCTCGGTGCGCGCCTTGCTCAGGTAGTCGTAGTAGCTGAGGGTACGGGCGAACTTCTCAGGATTCTGCTGGTTGAGCAGCAGCTTGAGGTATTCCTCGCGGCCGTTGTTCTGGTAGGCGGAGCGGGCCTGGATGGCGATCAGTCGCTGTTGTTCACTGCGGGCGCTCTGGAGTTTTTTTTTCTCGGAATCAAGGCGCTCCAGCTCGCCTTCAGTCTTTTTTAGTTCTTGTTGCAGGGCCTCCACCTGCTTTTCCAGGTTGCCGATGTCGGTTTCGGTGGCCTTGAGGTCTTTCTGTACGCCGGCCTTTTCTTCCTGGAGCTTGCCCAGCGTCTTCTTGAGCTCGGCGATGTCCTGGCGGGTGGCGTCCAGTTGTTGCTGGGTCTGTGCGCGCTCATCGGCGAAGGCCGGGCTGAGCAGGCAAGACAGGGCGAGTAGGATCAGGGCGCGGAACATGGGGTTTGGCGTACCAGGGATGGAGACTGGCCTAGTATGCCCGCCCGGGCCTGCAAAAAAAACGCCTCGCTGCGGGTGCGGCGGGGCGTTTGTCTGGAATTCATGTACACAGGGGCCGCTGCGCGCCCCAATCGCCGGCAAGCCGGCTCCCACAAAGGGCAGGCCGGGAAGCGGCCCCTGTGCCTCGATCAGGCCTCGACCAGAATCGAAGTGCCAGTCATTTCAGCAGGCTTCTCCAGCCCCAGCAGTGCGAGCATGGTCGGTGCCACATCGGCCAGCACGCCACCTTCGCGGACCTTGACCTTGCGCTTGCCCACATAGATGAAAGGTACCGGCTCGGTGGTGTGCGCGGTGTGCGCCTGGCCGGTGCATTCGTCTTCCATCTGCTCGACGTTGCCGTGGTCGGCGGTGATCAGCGCTTCGCCGCCAACCTTGTCCAGCGCCTCGACGATACGCCCGACGCAGCCGTCCAGGGCCTCGACGGCCTTGACTGCGGCGTCGAACACACCGGTATGGCCGACCATGTCGCCGTTGGCGTAGTTGACCACGATCACGTCATAACGCTGCTGCTCGATGGCCTCGACGATGCGGTCGGTGACTTCCGGCGCGCTCATTTCCGGCTGCAGGTCATAGGTAGCGACCTTCGGCGACGGGATCAGAATGCGCTCTTCGCCTTCGAATGGCTCTTCGCGGCCGCCCGAGAAGAAGAAGGTGACGTGGGCATACTTTTCGGTTTCGGCAATGCGCAGCTGGGTCTTGCCGTTCTTCGCCAGGTATTCGCCCAGCACGTTGTGCAGGCTGGCAGGGGCAAAGGCCGCCGGGGCCGGGATTTTCGCCGAGTACTGAGTCAGGCCGATGTAGGCCGCCAGTTTTGGCAGACGGGCACGGGGGAACTCGTTGAAATCCGTTTCGACGAATACACGCGACAGTTCGCGGGCACGGTCGGCACGGAAGTTCATGAAGATCACCGCATCGCCGTCTTCGACCTTCACCGCGTCGCCGATACGGGTGGCTTTGACGAACTCGTCGCTCTCGTCACGGGCATACGCGGCTTCGAGGCCGGCCACGGCGCTTTCGGCGGTGTATTCGGCAACGCTGTCGACGATCAGGTTGTAGGCGGCGCTGACGCGGTCCCAGCGGTTGTCACGGTCCATCGCGTAGTAGCGGCCGATCAGGCTAGCGATACGGCCCTTGCCCAGCTTGGCGAAAGTGGCATCGAGCAGTTCGATGGACGATTGCGCGCTGCGTGGCGGGGTGTCACGGCCATCGAGGAAGGCATGCAGGTAGATCTTCTCGGCACCACGCTGCGCGGCCAGTTCGGCCATGGCGATCAGGTGGTCCTGGTGGCTGTGCACGCCACCGTCGGAGAGCAGGCCGAGAATATGCACGGCCTTGCCGGCACCCGCTGCCTTGTCCACGGCGCCGGTAAGCACCGGGTTCTGGAAGAACTCGCCATCGCGAATGGCCTTGGTCACTCGGGTGAAGTCTTGGTAGACGACACGGCCGGCGCCGAGGTTCATGTGACCGACTTCGGAGTTGCCCATCTGCCCGTCCGGCAGGCCGACATCCATGCCTGAGCCTGAGATCAAGCCATTGGGCTGACTCGCGCGCAGGCGGTCATAGACCGGTGTGTTGGCGGCAAAGATGGCGTTGTATTCGGGGCTTTCGCTGTGACCGAAACCATCCAGGATGATCAGGACAAGGGGTTTGGGGGTGCTCGTCATCAATCAAACTCACGGTTGTTCAAAGATGATAAAGACACGCATTTTAGGGCAAATGCGCCACCTGCGGCGAATAATCGTCCTGTTCGCTGACCAACGTCGCCAGCCTGCGTAACATGAAGGCACCGTTCCGGCCGGCCTGACGGGCTTTGGTGGTCATGGGGGGCTGTGTATACTGGCCGGCATTTTCAATCGCCTGGAACACCGCTGATGGTTGCTCACCTGATTCAATTCGCGACAGATCACTACATCCTGGTTGCGATCTTCGTCGTTTTGCTGGTTGCCTTGCTGGTCAATGAAATTCGCCGCGGCGGCCAGAGCCTGAGCAATGGCCAACTGACCGCGCTGGTCAACGCCGACAAGGCCCTGGTCATCGATATCCGCCCGACCAAGGACTACTCCGCCGGCCATATTGTCGGTGCGGTGAACATTCCGCAGGACAAGCTGGCCAACCGCATGGCCGAGCTGGACAAGCACAAGGAAAAGACCCTGATCGTCGTCGACGCGATGGGCCAGCAGTCCGGCATGATCTGCCGCGACCTGCTCAAGGCTGGTTACACCGCCGCCAAGCTCAGCGGTGGCGTTTCCAGCTGGAAAGCCGATAACCTGCCCCTGGTGAAGTGATATGAAGCCCGTCATCGTCTACTCCAGCGACTATTGCCCCTACTGCATGCGCGCCAAGTACCTGCTCGAGAGCAAGGGCGTGGCCTTCGAGGAGATCAAGGTCGACGGCAAGCCGCAGGTACGCGCCGAGATGAGCCAGAAAGCCGGGCGTACCTCGGTGCCACAGATCTGGATCGGCACTACCCACGTTGGAGGCTGCGATGACCTTTATGCCCTGGAGCGCGCCGGCAAGCTCGACGCGCTGCTGGCGGCCTGATTTGCACTGCATTCAAAAACATTAGGATAAGGATCTGCCATGACTGACCAACAGACCAACGGCGCAGCCGCCGAAGACAACAGCCCTCAGTTCTCCATGCAGCGCATCTACGTGCGCGACCTGTCGTTCGAGGCGCCGAAAAGCCCGCAGATCTTCCGCCAGCAGTGGGAGCCAAGCGTTGCCCTGGACCTGAACACCAAGCAGAAAGCCCTGGAAGGCGACTTCCACGAAGTGGTGCTGACCCTGTCGGTGACCGTCAAGAATGGTGACGAAGTAGCCTTCATCGCCGAAGTCCAGCAGGCTGGTATCTTCCTGATCAAGAACCTCGACGCGTCTTCGATGAGCCACACCCTCGGTGCGTTCTGCCCGAACATCCTGTTCCCGTATGCCCGCGAGACTCTGGACAGCCTGGTGACCCGTGGTTCGTTCCCGGCCCTGATGCTGTCGCCGGTGAACTTCGACGCCCTGTACGCGCAAGAAATGCAGCGCATGCAGGACGCCGGCGAAGTGCCGACAGTACAGTGATTCTGCCGGTATGAAAAAAGCGCCCTTCGGGGCGCTTTTTTGTTCCCTCAGCTTCCGGCAAACCCCTGCTGGCGCCACGCCTCGTACACCGTAACCGCGACGGTATTGGACAGGTTCAGGCTTCGGCAGCCTGGTCGCATGGGCAGGCGCAGGCGCTGTTCGGCTGGCAGGGTGTCGAGCACCTCGGCCGGCAGGCCTCGGCTCTCGGGCCCGAACAGGAAGGCATCACCTGGCTGGTAGGCCACTTCGTGGAACGGATGCGAGCCCTTGGTGGTGAAGGCGAACAGCCGCGGGTTACCCAAGCTTTCCAGGCATCCGGCCAGGCTTTCGTGGCGCTTGAGCGTGGCATACTCGTGGTAATCCAGCCCGGCGCGGCGCAGGCGCTTGTCGTCCAGCTCGAAGCTGATCGGTTCGATCAGGTGCAGCTCGCAACCGCTGTTGGCGCACAGGCGAATGATGTTGCCGGTATTCGGCGGAATTTCTGGTTGAAAGAGGATGACGTGAAACATGCACGGCTCCAAGCATGAAGATGGCGAGCATTCTACCCCTGAAGCGGACCTGCGATCGAAGGGCTTCCCGCGTGTGCTGCTGTCCCTGGCGATCGTCGGTGTCATGGTAGGGCTGATGATCGGGCGCCTGACCTCTCCGGATGAGCGCGTACTGGAGCAGGTGGACGTGGTGCAGGATGGGCTCGACCTGTGGTTCAACGAAGAGCCGAAGCTGCACGGTGAGCATGTGGAAGGAACGGTCGCGGTGTTGTTCGAGGCCGATGGCAAAGCCCAGCGTGGGCAGTTGAGCCTGCAGGGCAAGCCTGTTGGGTGGCGATTGCAGAAGAGCGAAGAAGGGCTGCTGCTGACTCTGGTCGCCGCTCGCCCCCTGCAGGGCGAGTGGGCCGGTGCAGAGGACGCTGGGCGTTGGCGTGTGCAGGTGCGACTGCACGAATAAAAGAGGGGATTTCCCGGCCTGCCTGTACCGAGGTCCCCAAAACTGGAGCGACTGCGAATAAAAGAGGGGTTCACCCGGCCTGCCTGTACCGAGGCCCCCAAAACTGGAGATATCTGGGTTATTGCAGGGGGCGTGCCAGTTTTGAAAAGCCCGGGAATATTGGGGTTTGAGGGGGATTCGGACGGGTTTCGCGGGGATTTGTGCCTTGGGGCGGTGCAGGAGGCACAGGATCGGTGCAGGGTTGGGGCAATATGGACAGGTTGCAGGTCTATTGTGGGAGCCGGCTTGCCGGCGATCAACGGCGAAGCCGGTGCCTTGAATTGCGGCGCCTGCATCGCCGGCATGCCGGCTCCCACAAGGTCAGGTGACGCCGGCTCCCAGAAAGTCAGCTAAGGATCAATGGTCCTCGCCATCGTCATCATCCCCACCATCCACATTCATCCCCAGCTCCTTGATCTTGCGGGTCAGGGTATTTCGCCCCCAGCCCAGCAGTACCGCCGCATCGCGACGTCGGCCTGCCGTGTGCTTGAGCGCCGTCTCGATCATGATCCGTTCGAAGCTGGGCACGGCACTGTCGAGCAAATTCGATTGGCCGCGTGCCAACGCCTGGTCGGCCCACTGACGCAGCGCCTGCTCCCAGTTGGTGACCGGGGCTGCATCCTGCGGCAGGTTCAGCAGTTCCGGTGGCAGGTCACCAATCAGCACTTCGCGGCTGGAGGCCATCACGGTGATCCAGCGGCAGGTGTTCTCCAACTGGCGCACGTTACCGGGCCATGGCAGGTTGCGGATGAACTCTTCGGTTTCCGGCTTCAGCAGTTTCGGTTCGACGGCCAGCTCCTGTGCAGCGCGGCCCAGGAAGTGACGGGCCAGGGCCGGAATATCCTCGCGGCGGTCGGCCAGGCGCGGGATATGAATGCGGATGACGTTGAGGCGGTGGAACAAGTCTTCGCGGAACTTGCCGGCTTGTACGAGGGATTCAAGATTCTGGTGAGTCGCCGCGATGATCCGCACATCGACCTTCACCGGCACATGGCCGCCGACGCGGTAGAACTCGCCATCGGCCAGCACCCGCAGCAGGCGGGTCTGGGTATCGGCCGGCATGTCGCCGATCTCGTCCAGGAACAGCGTGCCGCCATCAGCCTGTTCGAAACGCCCGCGCCGCAGGTTGGCGGCACCGGTGAACGCACCTTTCTCGTGGCCGAACAGCTCTGACTCCATCAGATCCTTGGGGATCGCTGCCATGTTCAGTGCGATGAACGGTGAGGCTGCACGGGGGCTATGGCGATGCAGGGCGTGGGCTACCAGCTCTTTGCCCGTACCGGATTCGCCGTTGATCAACACGGTGATATTGGAGTGGCTCAGACGGCCAATGGCGCGAAACACTTCCTGCATCGCCGGCGCTTCGCCGATGATCTCCGGGGTGCGGGCAAGCGCCTGCGGGGCATCGAGGCCTTGCTGTTCCTGGGCGTGCTGGTTGGCACGTTTGACCAGCGACACGGCTTCGTCGACATCGAACGGCTTGGGCAGGTACTCGAAGGCCCCGCCCTGGTAAGAGGCCACGGCACTGTCCAGGTCGGAATGGGCAGTCATGATGATGACCGGCAGCCGCGGGTGTTGCTCGCGGATCTGTGCCAGCAGGTCCAGCCCGCTGGCGCCTGGCATGCGGATGTCGGAGATGATCACATCCGGCTGCTGCCGGGCCAGGCGTCCCATCACGCCATCGGCGCTGTCGAAGCTCTGGGTGGTCATGCCTTCCTGTTGCAGGGCTTTTTCCAGTACCCAGCGGATGGAGCGATCATCATCGACGATCCATACGGTTTCACTTCGGCTCATGAGGCGGTGGCTCCTTGTTCCAGGGGCAGGAAGATCGAGAAGGCGGTATGACCCGCATGGCTTTCACACTCGATCAGGCCCTGGTGCTGGCTGATGATGTTCTGGGTAATGGCCAGGCCCAGCCCGGTACCGTCCGGGCGTCCACTGACCATGGGATAGAAAAGGGTGTCCTGCAGTTCCGCTGGAATGCCGGGGCCGTTGTCGATGATCTCGACCCGGGCCACCAGGCGATGACGCACGTGGCCAATGGTGAACTGGCGAACCGCGCGGCTGCGCAATGAGATGCGGCCCAGGCGCAGTTCGTTTTGCGAGCTGATGGCCTGCATGGCATTGCGCACGATGTTCAATACCGCCTGGATCATCTGTTCGCGGTCGATCAGCACGTCCGGCAGGCTGGGGTCGTAGTCGCGCACCAAAGTGATGCATCCCTGGCTCTCAGCCTCGACCAGGCTGCAGACCCGCTCCAGCACTTCGTGGATATTGGTCATGGCTAACGATGGCAGCTTGTTCGACCCGAGCATGCGGTCCACCAGGTTCCGCAGGCGGTCTGCTTCCTCGATGATCACATTGGTGTAATCACGCAGCCCCTCTTCGGGGAGCTCGCGTGCCAGGAGCTGCGCCGCGCCACGGATACCGCCCAGCGGATTCTTGATTTCGTGGGCCAGGCCCCGCACCAGCATCTTGGTGGTTTCCTGCTTGCTCAGCTGCGCTTCTTCCTTGGTGATACGCAGCAGGCGATCGCGGGGGTGTACCTCAAGCAGCAGCAGGGTATTGCCCTGGTGCAGGATCGGCGTCACGGCGTAGTCGACCGTGATGGTCTGCCCGGTCAGCGAGGTCAGTTGCGCTTCGCGCTTGGTGAAGGGGTGTGCTTGCTCCACTGCCTGGCGCAAGGAGTTGAGCGCCTCGGTCGACTCGGTGAACAGCTCGCTGATGAATTGCCCATGGCTGCGTTGGCCGCTGACCGCCAGCAGCATTTCGGCGGCCGGGTTCATGTATTCCAGGCGCAGCTCCGCGTTGAGCAGGAGCGTGGCCGTGGTCAGGTTGTCCAGAAGCAGACGGTGCTGTGCATCGCTGATGGTCATATGGCGTCGTTGACCTCTTTTGGCGCTGGCAGGCCCAGGCGAGGGCCAGGGGCGGGCGCGCTATGGATCCGCTGATGCCAGGAAAATGCAAGAAACAAACCAAGGCTCCGAAAAGAAGCGGCATTTCCGGATAAAGACCCGGAATTGCGCTCATTCGGACCAAAATGCCCTGGTTTACCGTTTCACGTGACCTCTTTTGGGCTGCATGACGGCGCACGGGGCGTGTTTATGCACCAATATAGAGCATTCGCGGCTTCAGCGTTTCGCGCACAGGTGGGCGGTGGCGCGAATCAGGGCTTGGTGCCGAAGTGGGTCGTTTGTGCGCGTTGCCAGGGCATGGGCCAATTCGCGAGGACAGTTGCCCAGTTGCAACTGGTCAAGGCGGCTCAGCTCGAGCAGTAGTGCTGTCTGCAGCTCGTCCAGGCGTGGACGAATTTCATTGGCAAGGTCGAGCCGGGCGGCCGGCGGCCTTTGTCCGAGCGAGTTCCAGCGGTCGATCAGGCTGTACTGAACAAGTTTGTTGGCTTCGATCTGGTCGTTGAAGAAGGCGGCGGCGCGCTCAGGCGTGAGGCCGTAGTCGGGTGCCATTTCGCTTACTCGCGAAAGCACTTCCTGCTCGCGCGCCGGCGCGGTGACCGGCAGGTTGTGGTCCCACTTGTGAACCGCCACCGAGCTGGCCAGGTCCAGCCGCTGTTCGATGCTGGACATCAGCGGGAGGAAGGGAGAGGGTGCAGGCGGATGTGCATGGCAGCCGAGCAAGACGAAGCTGAAGGTAAGGGGAAGCAGGGCAAGGCGCATGGTGATCTCCATATTCTAGGAGACTTAAGTGTGCCCATGCGGTCAACTTCTGCTTGTAGGACGCGTCCGATTCACGCTGAGCAGAAACAAAAACGGCCTTCAGAAGAAGGCCGTTTCCGGTGATTTCATCGACGCAAGGCGCCGATCAAATCAGCAGCTGTAGTACAGCTCGTATTCCAGCGGGTGAACGAAGGTGCGGACCTTGATTTCTTCTTCGCTCTTCAGTTCGATGAAGGCATCGATGAAGTCGTCGGAGAACACGCCGCCCTTTGTCAGGAACGCACGGCCTTTATCCAGCTCTTCCAGAGCTTCTTTCAGGCTACCGCAAACCTGCGGGATGTCCTTCGCCTCTTCAGGCGGCAGGTCGTACAGGTTCTTGTCGGCTGCATCGCCTGGGTGGATCTTGTTCTGGATGCCGTCCAGGCCAGCCATCAGCAGGGCTGCGAAGGCCAGGTACGGGTTGGCCGATGGGTCCGGGAAGCGCGCTTCGATACGGCGGGCTTTCGGGCTGCCGACGTAAGGAATACGGATCGAAGCGGAACGGTTACGGGCCGAGTAGGCCAGCATGACCGGGGCTTCGAAGCCTGGGACCAGGCGCTTGTAGGAGTTGGTCGACGGGTTGGTGAAGCCGTTCAGGGCCTTGCCGTGTTTGATGATGCCGCCGATGAAGTACAGAGCGGTGTCGGACAGGCCGGCATAGCCTTCACCCGAGAAGGTGTTCTTGCCGTCTTTCCAGATCGACATGTGCACGTGCATGCCCGAGCCGTTGTCGCCGTACAGTGGCTTCGGCATGAAGGTGGCGGTGCGGCCGTAAGCGTCGGCAACGTTGTGCACGACGTATTTCAGGGCCTGTACTTCGTCAGCCTTCTTCACCAGGGTGTTGAACTTGACGCCGATTTCGTTCTGGCCGGCAGTCGCCACTTCGTGGTGGTGAACTTCGACGGTCTGGCCCATTTCTTCCAGTGCGTTGCACATGGCAGTACGGATTTCGTGGTCGTGGTCGAACGGCGGAACCGGGAAGTAGCCGCCTTTCACGCCTGGGCGGTGGCCTTTGTTGCCGCCTTCCACATCAGCGCCGGTCATCCACGAGCCTTGCTCGGAGAAGATCTTGAACATCGAGCCGGAGATGTCCGACTGGAACTTCACTTCGTCGAAGATGAAGAACTCAGGCTCCGGGCCTGCGAATACGGTGTCACCGATGCCGGTGCTCTTCAGGTACTCTTCGGCGCGCTTGGCGATGCCGCGCGGGTCACGATCGTAGCCCTGCATGCTCGACGGGTCGACGATGTCGCAGGTGATGATCAGGGTCGGCTCTTCGGTGAACGGGTCCAGCACGGCAGTGTCGTCAACCGGCATCAGGATCATGTCGGAAGCTTCGATGCCTTTCCAGCCAGCGATGGAGGAGCCGTCGAACATCTTGCCGACTTCGAAGAAGTCTTCGTCCAGGCCATCACGCGCTGGCATGGTCACGTGATGCTGAATGCCTTTGGTGTCCGTGAAACGCAGATCAATCCACTTGACGTCATGATCTTTGATGAGTTGAACCGACTTCGACATGTTGTCCTCCGGATGGTCTAGAGCGCGGTGGGCCGCTGCCCTGGAAAAAAGGGTGTTGCCGGGCGCGGATAGTCGGCCAAGCTTACCTGCCTCACAAGGGAGCAAATTGCATGCCAGTGCCCGAAAATGGCGAGGGCGGGATAAAAGGGGGCGTTTGCGGGCTTCTGCTGCCGCGTTGCTCGGGGAAAATGCACCTTTAAGATGCGGGTTTCTGCCTTGGTGCACCAATAGCGTGCATTTAAATGAGGTAGTGCTTCCTTTGAGGGCCTCATCGCCGGCAAGCCGGCTCCCACCAGGCAACCCTGCGTCTGAGACCTGCACCTCCCCTGTGGGAGCCGGCTTGCCGGCGATAAGGCCGGTGCAGGCAATATAAATCCAACCTTCTGTACAAAAGTTGGTCAAATCCTGAGCAATTTCCGATATAATTCGCGCCCCTCATTTTCGGCAGGCCCTGCGCGCGCTGTTAAACCAATGAAACTTATCGTCAAAGTCTTCCCAGAGATCACCATCAAGAGCCGGCCGGTGCGCAAGCGCTTCATCCGCCAGCTCGGCAAGAACATCCGCAACGTGCTCAAGGATCTGGATCCTGAGCTCGCGGTCGATGGTGTCTGGGACAATCTCGAAGTGGTCACCCGCGTCGAGGACGAAAAGGTACAGCGCGAGCTGATCGAGCGCCTCACCTGCACCCCGGGTATCACCCACTTCCTGCAGGTCGAGGAATACCCGCTGGGTGACTTCGACGACATCGTCGCCAAGTGCAAGCAGCACTTCGGCCACCTGCTGGCCGGCAAGCGCTTCGCCGTGCGCTGCAAGCGTGGCGGCCACCACGACTTCACCTCGATGGACGTCGACCGCTATGTCGGCAGCCAGTTGCGCCAGCAGTGCGGCGCCGTGGGCATCGACCTGAAAACCCCCGAAGTGCTGGTGCGCATCGAAATCCGCGACCAGCGCCTGTACGTTATCCACAATCAGCACCAAGGCATCGGCGGCTATCCGCTGGGCGCCCTGGAGCAGACCCTGGTACTGATGTCCGGTGGCTTCGACTCTACCGTGGCAGCCTACCAGATGATGCGTCGTGGCCTGATGACGCACTTCTGCTTCTTCAACCTCGGCGGCCGCGCCCACGAGTTGGGGGTGATGGAAGTTGCCCACTTCCTGTGGAAGAAGTACGGCAGCAGCCAGCGCGTGCTGTTCATCAGCGTGCCGTTCGAAGAAGTGGTCGGCGAGATCCTCAACAAGGTCGACAACAGCTACATGGGCGTGACCCTCAAGCGCATGATGCTGCGCGGCGCGGCGCACATGGCCGACCGTCTGGAAATCGAAGCGCTGGTTACCGGCGAGGCGATCTCCCAGGTATCGAGCCAGACGCTGCCGAACCTGTCGATCATCGATTCGGCCACCGACAAGCTGGTGCTGCGCCCATTGCTGGCCAGCCACAAGCAGGACATCATCGACCAGGCCACCGAAATCGGCACCGCCGACTTCGCCAAGCACATGCCTGAATACTGTGGCGTGATCTCGGTGAATCCGACCACCCATGCCAAGCGTCACCGCATGGAGCATGAAGAGAAGCAGTTCGACATGGCGGTGCTCGAGCGCGCCTTGGAACGTGCCAAATTCATCTCCATCGACCATGTGATCGACGAGCTGGGCAAGGACGTGGAGGTGGAGGAAGTGCGCGAAGCGCTGCCGGGCCAGATCGTCATCGATATCCGCCACCCCGACGCCCAGGAAGACGAACCGCTGGTGATCGACGGCGTCGAAGTCCAGGTCATGCCGTTCTACGCCATCAACAGCAAGTTCAAGCAGCTGGATGAAACCCGCCAGTACCTGCTGTATTGCGACAAAGGTGTGATGAGCCGTCTGCACGCACACCACCTGCTCAGTGAGGGACATGCCAATGTGCGTGTTTATCGTCCGGCATAAGATGCCAGGGCTGTATGGCGGCAGCATCCGCCATCGCCCTCCCGACCGCCGGGCCCGCTGAGCCTTTTAACTTCATATTGGCCGCCTAGACTGGCGGCAACCGAATCCTCTGATCGAGATACAGTTGTGATCGAAAATCTGCGTAACATCGCCATCATCGCCCACGTTGACCATGGTAAAACCACCCTGGTCGACAAACTCCTGCGTCAGTCCGGCACCCTGGAGCGTAACGAGCTCAACGACGAGCGCGTCATGGACTCCAACGACCAGGAAAAAGAGCGCGGCATTACCATTCTGGCGAAGAACACCGCCATCAACTGGAACGGCTACCACATCAACATCGTCGACACCCCCGGCCACGCCGACTTCGGTGGCGAGGTTGAGCGTGTAATGTCGATGGTCGACTCCGTGCTGCTGCTGGTCGACGCCCAGGACGGCCCTATGCCGCAAACCCGCTTCGTGACCAAGAAGGCTTTCGAAGCCGGTCTGAAGCCAATCGTCGTGATCAACAAGGTCGACCGTCCGGGCGCGCGTCCTGACTGGGTTCTGGACCAGATCTTCGACCTGTTCGACAACCTCGGTGCCACCGACGAACAGCTGGACTTCAAAGTCGTCTACGCCTCGGCCCTGAACGGCATCGCCGGCCTGGACCACACCGCCATGGGCGAAGACATGACCGCGCTGTACCAGTCGATCGTCGACAACGTACCCGCACCGGACGTCGACCGTGACGGTTCGTTCCAGATGCAGATCTCCGCACTGGATTACAACAGCTTCCTCGGCGTTATCGGCGTTGGCCGTATCGCCCGTGGTCGCGTCAAGCCGAACACCCCGGTTGTCGCCATCGACACCAACGGCAAGAAGCGCAACGGCCGTATCCTGAAGCTGATGGGTCACCACGGCCTGCACCGTGTTGACGTCGAAGAAGCCCAGGCCGGCGACATCGTCTGCATCAGCGGTTTCGACGAGCTGTTCATCTCCGACACCCTGTGCGCCCCGGACGCGGTAGAAGCGATGAAGCCGCTGACCGTTGACGAGCCGACCGTTTCCATGACCTTCCAGGTCAACGACTCGCCGTTCTGCGGTAAAGAAGGCAAGTTCGTCACCAGCCGTAACATCAAGGATCGTCTGGACAAGGAGCTGCTGTACAACGTTGCTCTGCGTGTTCAGGAAACCGATTCCCCTGACAAGTTCAAGGTATCGGGCCGTGGTGAACTGCACCTGTCGGTACTGATCGAAACCATGCGCCGTGAAGGCTTCGAGATGGCCGTAGGTCGTCCTGAAGTGATCATCCGCGAAGTCGACGGCGTCAAGCAGGAACCGTTCGAGAACGTCACCATCGACATCCCTGAAGATTCGCAGGGCAAGGTCATGGAAGAGATGGGTCTGCGTAAGGGCGACCTGACCAACATGGTTCCGGATGGCAAAGGCCGTGTGCGCCTGGAGTACAACATTCCAGCCCGTGGTCTGATCGGTTTCCGTAACCAGTTCCTGACCCTGACCAACGGTGCAGGCATCCTGACCTCGATCTTCGATCGCTACGACACCATGAAGTCCGGCCAGATGTCCGGCCGCCTGAACGGCGTACTGGTTTCGGTCGAGACCGGCAAGGCACTGACCTACTCGCTGGAAACCCTCCAGGCGCGTGGCAAGCTGTTCGTTGAACACGGTCAAGAAATCTACAACGGTCAGATCATCGGCCTGAACAGCCGCGACAACGACCTGGGCGTGAACCCGACCAAAGGCAAGAAGCTCGACAACATGCGTGCTTCGGGCAAGGACGAAGTCATCGCCCTGGTGCCGCCAGTTCGCCACACCCTGGAACAGGCCCTGGAATTCATCCAGGACGACGAGCTGTGCGAAGTGACGCCGAAGTCGATCCGTCTGCGCAAGAAGATCCTGGACGAAGGCGAGCGTACCCGCGCTGCCAAGAAAGCCAAGAACTGAGTTAGCTCAGGCTGAATGAAAACGCCCCCGGTCGAAAGGCCGGGGGCGTTTTTGTTTGCCTTATGGAAAGTGCCGGTAGGAAGCGGCTGTGTTTCGTGGGTGCGTATTCGACCGTAAGCCTAGGTGCCTTGTGGCGCTTGGACACCCTGCCTAGGTTAGTCGGCTCTAACCTTGGAGCTGGAAGCATGAACTGTCGTTACTGGTTGGTTATCCCGTGTCTTGCCGTTGGTTTTCAGGCGAGTGCGCAGCAGGACTGCAGTGGTCTGCGCCCGCAGGAAGTGGCCCGCTGTCATGTCGAAAAGGTGAGGCAGGCCCCGCTGCAGTACCGGCTTGAGCAGAAGACCCCCGCAGAGGGCTACACCCTCTATCAATACCGGATGACTTCCCAGACCTGGGCGCCTGAGCCTGTGGTCGAACCCCGCCTGTGGGAGCACCGCGTCGAACTGTTCGTGCCTGACGTGGCCTTGCCTGAAAAGGCACTGGTGGTGGTGAACAACGGTGTGAGATTCGGCGAAGAGCAACAAACCCCTGATTACTCGCCCGAGGCGTTGGGCGTTGTTGCCGTGCAGGCGCGCACCGTTGTGGCGTCGATCAGCGATGTGCCCAACCAGTACGTCACCTTCAGTGATGCGCAAGCGCCGATGCGCGAGGATGATGCCGTGGCCCACACTTGGGCGCACGCTCTGCACAACGACGCTGCCGCCCCGGAGCTACCGCTGCACTTGCCAATGGCCGCCGCCGCAAGCCGGGCCATGGACCTCACGACGGATGCATTGCCCGAACTTCGCCTGGAGCGATTCATCATCACCGGCGCATCGAAGCGCGGCTGGAGTTCCTGGCTGACGGCCGTGGCCGATGATCGGGTGATCGCCATCGTGCCCAGCGTCATCGATGTTGCCGACACTTCCCGCATGTTGGCAGGCTTGCGCAAGCGCTATGGCGGTTCATGGCCCTTGGCGCTTTGGCCCTACCAGGCTGCGGGGGTGTTGCAGCAGTTGGGCAGCCCGGCCTTCGAGCGGTTGATGGGGCTGATGGACCCGATGCAATACCTGGATGAACCCGAGGCTCGACTGGAGATACCGAAGTACCTGGTCTCCGCCAGCGGGGATGATTTCTTCGCCCCTGACCCCGCCACGGACTATCTACAGCGAATGCCTGGCCAGACCAGCCTGAGGGTGTTGCCGAATTCGGACCATGGCGGCGTGCGGGCGCATGTCGCCTCTACACTCGTGCCTATGGTTCAGCGGATCCAGGCCCGTTTGGCGCTGCCTCGCGTGCAGGTAACGCCGAGCCAAGCGTCAGGGCATGTGCAGGTACGGTTATCGGAAATGCCCGTGGCACTTAAGGTGTGGACTGCGGAAAATCGCACGGACCGGGATTTCCGCCATGCCTGTGGGGTGCGCTATACATCGCAGACGATCACGCCCAGCGAAGCCTTCAGCCTCGACTGGACGCCGCCGGCGCAAGGCTGGCAGGCGCGGTTCGTGGAAGCGCGGTTTGCCGATGGGTTCATTGCTACCAGCCCGGTCAGCGTGTTGCCGCAGACTTATCCCGAGCATCCGCCGGCAGATCAGGGTGGTGCTTGCCGGAGCTTCCCTGCTGGCGGAAAGTGAGGCAGGCCCATCACATCGATGAGCCTGGGATGAGTGCGCAGCCCCTGTGTGAGCCGGCTTTCCGGCGATAACCGGCATAGCCGGTGCCATGCCCGCGTTGTCTTCATCGCCGGCAAGCCGGCTCCCACAGGTACTGCAGCGGTCCTGGGTATCGAATCAGCGGACGTTGGCCTTCGGTTTGTAGGCGCAATACCCCGGCCGCGGGCCGACTTTCGGGTGATTGCGGCAGGTATCCGGGCGCTTGTCATAAATGGTGCACAGCCGGCTCTTACGATCCAGATAGAGGCAATCGTCGTTGCTCATGCGGGTCAGGGTGAAGATCCCCGACTTCTGGTTGAAGCGCTCGATGATGCCGTCTTTCTGCAGGCGTTTGGCGATGTTCTTCGGCGGCTCGTCCTTTTCGAACTCGTCCACCACGCCAATGCGAATCAGGTCTTTGATCTTCACTTCCACCGGCAGGGTGCAGCAGGTCGAATGGCAGCCCCCGCACATGTGGCTGGCATAGCGCTGCCAGGTTTCCAGGCGGTCGACTTCGGCCGCGGCAATCAGGGTCGTTTTCATCGTTATATATAAGGCTGGATCACGGTGTTGGGGCGCGCGATCATACCGGAGTTGTTCAATTTGTGAACAACCTTTTGCCGGATTCGCAAAGCGGGCATGAAAACTGCGAACCGTGGCTGTCACTCCCTGTCGAAGGGTCTAGTCTCAACACTCTCCCTCCGCTTTCGTCAACTTGCCCGAGGATGCCGCATGTCCCAGGAACCCAAAGCACGTGACGCCGAGGTGGCCGAATTTCGCGCCGCTGTACTGGACAAGCTGACCTATGCGGTCGGCAAGGACCCGGAACACGCCTTCGACCACGACTGGTTCGAAGCCATCGCCCTGGCGGCCCGCGACCACATGGTCGACCACTGGATGGACCATACTCGCCAGGCGTACCGACGCAGCCAGAAACGGGTGTACTACCTCTCCCTGGAATTTCTCATCGGTCGGCTGCTGTATGACAGCCTGAGCAACCTTGGCCTGCTGGACATTGCCCGCGATGCGTTGCAAGGCCTGGATGTGGACCTTGAGCGCATCCGCCTGCTCGAGCCGGATGCGGCCCTTGGCAATGGCGGCCTGGGCCGGCTGGCCGCGTGCTTCATGGAAAGCATGTCGACCCTCGGCATCGCTGCCCACGGTTACGGCATCCGCTATGAACACGGTCTGTTCCGCCAGGCAGTGGTCGATGGCTGGCAGCAGGAGCAGACCGAGAACTGGCTGGACTTCGGCAACCCCTGGGAGTTCGAGCGGGCAGAGGTGATCTACCCGATCAGTTTTGGCGGCAGCGTGGAAACGGTGAACGACAGCCACGGTACGCAACGCCAGGTGTGGTGGCCAGGCGAGACGGTGCGGGCGGTGGCCTACGACACACCGGTGGTCGGCTGGCGAGGGGCCAGCGTGAATACCTTACGCCTGTGGCGTGCGCGGGCCCTGGAAGAGCTGCACCTGGAGCGCTTCAATGCCGGCGATCATCTGGGCGCCGTGGCCGAAGTGGCGCGAGCCGAGAGCATCTCGCGGGTTCTGTACCCGGCGGACAGCACCGAGGCGGGGCAGGAACTGCGCCTGCGTCAGGAATACTTCTTCGTGTCGGCTTCGCTGCAGGATCTGCTGCGCCGCCACCTGAACATGCACAAAGACCTGCTCAACCTGCCCGATGCCGCCGCCATCCAGCTCAACGACACCCACCCGTCGATCGCCGTGGCCGAATTGATGCGGCTATTGGTCGACCAGCATGAGGTTCCGTGGGAAAAGGCCTGGGAGCTGACCGTCGGTACGCTCGCCTACACCAATCACACTCTGTTGCCCGAAGCGCTGGAAACCTGGCCGGTGGCCCTGATGGAACGCATGCTGCCGCGGCACATGCAGATCATCTACCTGATCAACGCCTTCCACATCGACGGTCTGCGGGCCAAGGGCCTGCACGATTTCGACGTGTTGCGTGCGGTGTCGCTGATTGAAGAAGAAGGCGGCCGTCGGGTGCGCATGGGCGCCCTGGCGTTTCTGGGTTCACATAGCGTCAACGGCGTGTCGGCGCTGCACAGCCAGCTGATGAAGAGCACGGTGTTCGCCGAGCTGCACAAGCTCTACCCGCAACGGATCAACAACAAGACCAACGGCATCACCTTCCGCCGCTGGTTGTACCAGTCCAACCCGCAACTCACGGCGATGCTGGTCGAGGTCCTGGGCCCCGACCTGCTGGACGACCCGGAGGGCCGCCTTGCCGACCTGGCGCCGTTCGCCGACAAGAGCAGCTTCCGCAAGGCCTTCGCAGCCCAGCGTCTGCACAGCAAGCGCGCGCTCGCCAGCATCATCCAGGACCGCATCGGGGTCACCGTCAACCCGGAGGCACTGTTCGATGTGCAGGTAAAGCGTATCCACGAATACAAGCGCCAGCTACTCAACCTGCTGCACACGGTCGCCCTGTACCAGGCCATCCGCAACGACCCCAGTACCAACTGGGTGCCGCGGGTGAAGATCTTCGCGGGCAAGGCTGCGGCGAGCTACCACCAGGCCAAACTGATCATCAAGCTGGCCAACGACATCGCCCGGGTGGTCAACAACGACCCGACAGTGCGCGGCTTGCTCAAGGTGGTGTTCCTGCCCAACTACAACGTCAGCCTGGCCGAAAGCATCATCCCGGCGGCAGACCTGTCCGAGCAGATCTCCACTGCAGGCTACGAGGCCTCGGGCACCAGCAACATGAAGTTCGGCCTGAACGGTGCGCTGACCATCGGCACCCTGGATGGTGCCAACGTGGAGATGTGCGAGCAGGTGGGGGCGGACAATATGTTCATCTTCGGCCTGACCGCGCAGCAGGTCGAGGCGCGCAAGCGGGCCAACGATTTTGGCGCGGGTGCCGCGATTGCCAGCTCCCATCGTTTGAACGATGTGTTGCAGGCGATCCGCAGCGGTGTGTTCTCGCCGGATGATCCGGGACGTTACGCGGGGCTGATCGACGGCTTGGTGGCCTATGACCGATTCCTGGTATGTGCCGATTTCGATGCCTACTGGGATGCCCAGCGCCGGGTCGAGGAGCTGTGGCATGCGCCGCAGGAGTGGTGGCGCATGGCGGTGCTGAACACGGCGCGGATGGGCTGGTTTTCTTCGGACCGGACCATTCGCGAATATGCCACCGAGATCTGGAAGGCGTTGGATTGAGCCGTGGGGCCGCTTTGCGGCCCAATCGCCGGCAAACCGGCTCCCACAGGTATTTGCAGCGCCGCTTACACTGTGGGAACCGGCTTGCCGGCGATCAGGCTGCGCAGCAGCCCCAACTGACCATTGGCCTGGCACGCGCTGAACTACCGACCTATTGTGCCGTCTGACAGCCCAGGCGAGTCTCATCGCTCGCTAGCTCGCAACTCTCCCTGTAAACTGCGGGGGTTTTTCTCCCCCCATCCTTTCGGAGCCATACATGTCCCGCGTTACCCTGAGTCGCTATCTGATTGAGCAGACCCGCAGCAACAATACCCCTGCCGATCTGCGCTTCCTGATCGAAGTGGTGGCGCGTGCGTGCAAGGAAATCAGCCACCATGTCTCCAAAGGCGCCCTGGGCGGCGTGCTGGGCAGCATGGGCACCGAAAACGTGCAGGGCGAAGTACAGAAGAAGCTCGACGTGATTTCCAACGACATCCTGCTCGAAGCCAACGAGTGGGGCGGCCACCTGGCCGGCATGGCGTCCGAGGAAATGGACAACGCCTACCAGATTCCGGGCAAGTACCCGAAGGGCGCCTACCTGCTGGTCTTCGACCCGCTGGACGGCTCGTCGAACATCGACGTCAACGTTTCGGTCGGCACCATCTTCTCGGTATTGCGTTGCCCTAATGAGTACCTGAGCCAGAACGAAACCCTCAACGAAAACGCCTTCCTCCAGCCAGGTACCGAGCAGGTCGCCGCCGGTTACGCCATCTACGGCCCTCAGACCATGCTGATCCTGACCCTGGGCAACGGCGTCAAGGGCTTCACCCTGGACCGCGAACTGGGCAGCTTCGTACTGACCCACGAGAACATCCGCGTACCGGAAACCACCGCCGAATTCGCCATCAACATGTCCAACCAGCGTCACTGGGAAGCCCCGGTACAGCGCTACGTGGGCGAGCTGCTGGCCGGTGAAACCGGGCCGCTGAAGAAGAACTACAACATGCGTTGGATCGCCTCGATGGTGGCCGACGTGCACCGCATCCTGACCCGTGGCGGCCTGTTCATGTACCCGCGTGATGCTCGTGAGCCGAGCAAGCCGGGCAAGCTGCGCCTGATGTACGAAGCCAACCCGATGTCGTTCATCATCGAACAGGCAGGCGGCGCGTCCACCAACGGTTACGATCGCATCCTCGACATCAAGCCAGAAAGCCTGCACCAGCGCGTGTCGGTGATTCTCGGCTCGAAGGAAGAGGTCGAGCGTGTGACCGCCTACCACAAGGAGTAAACCATGCTCGCACCTTGGCAGCCGTTGCTGGAGTGGTGGTTCGGTTGGGGCAACAATGCCCAGGCCGTGGCTGACGAGAAGAGCACGCTGTGGTTCGGCAAGCATCACGATGCCGAAGCCCAGGCGCTGTTTGGCGACCTGGTCGAGCACGCCCTGGCGGGCGGGCTGGACGAGTGGCAGCAGAGCCCGCAGGGCTGGCTCGGCCTGCTGATCCTGCTGGATCAGCTGCCGCGCATGCTCTACCGCGACACGCCGCGCGCCTTCGAAGGCGACCGGCGCGCACAGGTAGTGGCCATGCAAGGCTTGCAGAAGGGCTGGGACTACCAATTGCTGCCGATCCAGCGGGTGTTCGTGCTGCTGGTGCTGGAGCATGCCGAGGTGCTGGACTGGCAGAACCTGAGTGTCGAGCGTTACCAGATCCTGCTGGATGAGCAGCCGGAGGCGAACCGCCGGTTGTTCGAAGGCTTCCTCGACTATGCCGAGCAGCATCAGCGGGTGATTGCCCGGTTCGGGCGCTTCCCACATCGCAACCTGATGCTGGGCAGGCCGAGCACCAGTGAAGAGATGGACTTTTTGCTGGAGTCTGGGTCGAGGTTCTGAGACCGTACGGGGCTGCTTTGCAGCCCAATCGCTGGCAAGCCAGCTCCTACACCGGTCTGTGTGGGAGCCGGCTCGACGGCGATAGGGCCGCATAGCGGCCCCCAGCTTTCTCAGATCCTGAAACTCCCCACCAGATGCTTCAACCGCTCGACCTGATGCTCAAGGTCGGTGCAGGCACGCAAGGTGCTCTGAAGGTTCTGCACCCCTTCCTGATTCAGCGTATTGATCTCGGTAATGTCGACATTGATCGACTCGACCACGGCTGTCTGTTCCTCCGTGGCGGTGGCTACCGACTGGTTCATGCCATCGATCTCGCCAATGCGCTGGGTCACGCTGCCAAGTCGTTCGCCAGCCTGGTTGGCGATCCCCACGCTGTGATCGCTGTGCTCGCGGCTCTGGTTCATGGTGCTGACCGCCACCTGGGCACCGGCCTGCAGTTCTTCGATCAGGCGCTGTACCTGCTGCGCCGATTCCTGGGTACGGTGGGCCAGGTTACGCACTTCGTCGGCCACTACGGCAAACCCACGGCCAGCTTCGCCGGCACGAGCCGCCTCGATCGCGGCGTTCAGCGCCAGCAGGTTGGTCTGCTGCGAAATGCCGCTGATCACATCCAGGATCTGGCCGATATTGGCCGTGTGCGCATTCAGCGTCTCGATGTTGCCGCACGAGTCGCTGATACGCGCCGATAGCTGGTTCATCACGTCGATGGTGCGCCCGACCACCTGCTGGCCATCCTCGGCCAGGCCACGGGCCTCGCTGGAGTGCTGCGACGCCAATGCTGCGTTCTGGGCGATTTCCTGCGCCGCGGCGCCGAGCTGGTTGATCGCGGCCGCCACACTGCTGGTGCGGCTGGATTGCTGGTCGGCGTTAAGGATCGAGGCGTTCGAGGCGCTCACCACCTGGGTGGCGACAGCGTTGACCTGGCCGGTGGCCGAGGCCACTTCGCGAATCGATTCGTGAATACGCTCGACGAAGCGGTTGAACGATTGCCCCAGGCTACCGAACTCGTCCTGAGCGTGGATGGTCAGGCGGCGGGTCAGGTCGCCTTCACCTTCGGCAATGTCGTGCATGGCGCGGCCCATCAGGTGCAGCGGCTCCATCAGCACGCGAATCAGCAGGCCAAGCAAGGCGATGATCACCACCACGGCGATCAGCGTCGCCACGATTGCCGAAGTGCGCAGCTCGCCGAGCATGGCGAAGGCGGCGTCCTGGTCGACCACCAGCGCCACGTACCAATCCGCCGACGGCACACCATCGACGTGGGTGAAGCTGATGAACTGTTTATGGCCATCCAGCTCGACTTCCTTCAGGCCGCTGCCGATGCGCGGTGTGTCGGCCGGGTAGACATCGGCCAGGCTCTTGAGCGCCAGGTCGGCCTTGGGGTGGATCAGGATCTTGCCCTCGCCGTTGACGATGAAGGCGTGGCCATGGCCGTCGAAATCCAGGGTGTTGATCAGGTTGCTGATGGTTTGCAGGTCGGTGTCGACACCGCTGACGCCGAGCAGCCGGCCCGCTTGCTGAACCGGAGTGGCCAGGGTAATCACCAGCTTGCCGGCGGAAGCCGAGATGTAGGGCTCGGTAACGATGGTGCGGGTGCCTGCGCTGGCGGCCTTGTACCAGCCGCGTACCCGCGGGTCGTAGTCGGCGGCGCGGTTGCCCACTGGCACCGATTGCATGCTGCCGTCCTGGCCGCCGAAATAGGTGAGCTGGAAATTGTTGCCATACACGGGCAGCGCCAGGCTGCGGTCAAGGCTGCCCTTGCCAGGGCCATCGATGGCGATCTGCTGGGCCAGCGAGTCGAGCAGCTGGATACGGCTGTCGAGCCAGTTGCGAATGGTGCCGGCAGTCAGGTTGCCCAGTTCCTGCAGCGTGTTTTGCGTATCGCTGCGCAGGGACTGGCGCTGACGGTAATCGTTGAACAGGACGAAACAGGTGAAGGCAACGGCTACCACGAGGGCAGCGGCCAGCAGGATCTTGTGGCTGAACTTCAGGTTCTTGGTCATTTTTTTGCGGTCTGCACAAGGCACGTCGGAGGGGAGGCTGCGGCAATTCGCCACAGCCGCTCGCTGTGTCGTCCGCAGCGGCAGAAACATTAATCGTTTGCGCAGGGCCAGCCGACCAACGGCGTAGAACGAAAGAGGGGGTGGTAGGGAACCAGGGAGGGATTTTCCCGTCGAAGGTCACTGCAGGCCACTCGCCTGTATCCACCTTTCAGGAGTGTTCCTTCATGTCGTTGCGTTCCCTCGCCCTGTTGTCCTTGTGCGTCGTCCTGACTGCGTGCAGCAAGATCAATCAGGAAAACTATTCCAAGCTCAAGGCCGGTATGAACAAGGCAGAGGTCGAGCAGCTGCTCGGCACGCCCACCGAGTGCTCTGGCGCACTGGGCATGAGCAGTTGCACCTGGGGGGACGAGAAGAGCTTCATCAGCGTGCAGTACGCCGCGGACAAGGTGCTGATGTATTCAGGGCAGGGCCTCAAATGACGCGTGTGCACCTGCTGCTGGGGTTGTGCCTGGTGATGCTGCTGGGTGGCTGTGCCACCTCGGCCAACGACCCGCTGGTGCCGAAGACCGCGGGCAATGTCGACCTCAAGCGCTACCAGGGCAAGTGGTATGAGCTGGCACGCTTGCCGATGCCTTACCAAAGCGAGTGCGCCCAGTCCGAGGCGCATTACAACCTCAAGCCCGATGGCTCGTATGGCGTGCTCAACCGCTGCCGTACGATGGGCGACGAATGGTTGCGTGCCGAAGGCCATGCCAACATCCAGGAGCCGGGGCACACCGACAGATTGTGGGTTGAGTTCGATAACTGGTTTACCCGCATCGTGCCGGGCCTGACCAAGGGCGAGTACTGGATCCTATACGTGGATGATCGCTACCGCACCGCGATCGTCGGCAGCCCGGATCGTAAGTACCTGTGGATTCTTTCGCGCACGCCGACACTGCCTGCCTGGGAGCGCGAGAGCCTGCTGTCCAAGGCGCGGCAGCAAGGCTATGACACCAGTCGGTTGATCTGGCGTACGCCAGACAAGCAGATCGTGCAGATGCATTGAGTTAGAACGCGCGGGCCCTATCGCCGGCAAGCCCGATCCTTGTGGGAGCCGGCTTGCCGGCGATAGGGCCCTCACTGACTACTCATCAACCCAGCAGCTGGCGCAATACCTCGACAAACGCCCGCGCACTGTCCTTTTCCTGCTCGTGCCGCCCCTGGCGCACCACCCATTGCCCGTTGACCATCACATCGCGCACCTGGCGATCGCCACCAGCGAACAGCCAGCGGTTGAGAATCGCATCCCCCTGGGCCATGGCGATGTACGGATCCTGCCCATCCAGCACCAGCCAATCGGCACGTTTGCCCACCGCCAGTTCGCCCACCGGGTGCCCCAGCACCTGTGCACCGCCGCTCAAGGCAGCGTCGTAAAGCGTCCGCCCGACCATAGGCTGGTCTTCGCGATAGAGCCGGTTGCGCCGCTGGTCACGCAGGCGCTGGCCGTATTCCAGCCAGCGCAACTCCTCGACCACGCTCAGTGAGACATGGCTATCCGAACCGATGCCCATGCGCCCACCCTGGGCCAGGTAGTCCACTGCCGGGAAGATACCGTCGCCCAGGTTGGCCTCGGTGGTCAGGCACAGGCCCGCCACCGCGCCGCTGCGCGCCATTGCAGAAACTTCATGCGGGTCCGCATGGGTGGCATGCACCAGGCACCAACGCGCATCCACATCGACGTGTTCGTACAGCCACTGCAACGGACGCTGGCCGCTCCAGGCCAGGCAGTCGTCGACTTCCTTCTGCTGCTCGGCGATGTGAATGTGGATCGGGCATTGCTGGTCGCCCGCCGCCAGCACGTCGCTGATCTGCCCTGGGGTGACGGCACGCAACGAGTGGAAGCACAGGCCCAGCTGCTGCGCAGGTTGCGCGGCCAGCAGCGGGGCCAGCTGCGCTTGCAGGCGCAGGTACTGCTCGGTGGAGTTGATGAAGCGCCGCTGCCCCTCGTTGGGCGCCTGGCCGCCGAAGCCGCCATGGCTGTACAGTACCGGCAGCAAGGTCAGGCCGATGCCGGTGCTGGCGGCGGCAGCGCTGATGCGGCGGGACAGTTCGGCAGGGTCGGCATAGGCTTTGCCCGCCTGGTCATGGTGCACGTAATGAAACTCGGCCACCGAGGTATAGCCGGCCTTGAGCATCTCGATATAGAGCTGGCGGGCGATAACCTGTAATTGATCCGGGGTGACCTTGCCGACCAGCCGGTACATCAGCTCGCGCCAGGTCCAGAAACTGTCGTTGGGGTTGCCCGCCACTTCCGCCAGGCCCGCCATTGCGCGCTGGAAGGCATGGGAGTGCAGGTTGGGCATGCCGGGCAGCAACGGCCCGCTCAGCCGCTCGGCACCTTCGGCGCTCGCATCGGCTTCGATTGCGGCCAGTTGGCCATCGGCAGTTACCTCGAGGCGGACATTATTGGCCCAACCGCTGGGCAGCAGGGCACGTTCGGCAAAGTAGGCGGGCATTGCGCTATCCTGTTATTGTTTAACTTGTATATACATATACAGCCGTTTGCCTGCCGGGTAAACTCCGGCAAGCTACCGTCAATCAATTCGCACAAGGATCTAACGCCGTGCCGACACCTCCTGTCTCCGCGCTGGTAGCCCAGATGGGCGAGGGCCCGGCGCCGCTGTATGCCCGGGTCAAGCAGATGATCGTCCAGCAGATCGAAAATGGCAGCTGGCCGCCCCACCACCGGGTGCCTTCGGAAAGCGAGCTGGTCAGCGAGCTGGGCTTCAGCCGCATGACCATCAACCGCGCCCTGCGCGAACTTACCGCCGAAGGGCTGCTGGTGCGCATGCAGGGCGTGGGCACCTTCGTTGCCGAGCCCAAGACCCGCTCCGCGCTGTTCGAGGTCAACAACATCGCCGACGAGATCGCCGCGCGTGGCCACCAGCATAGCTGCCAGGTCATCGTCCTGGCCGAGGAAGCGGCCGGTTCCGAGCGCGCCCTGGCGCTGGACATGCGCGAGGGCCAGCGGGTGTTCCACTCGCTGATCGTGCACTTCGAGAACGGCGTGCCGGTGCAGATCGAAGACCGCTACGTCAACGCGCAGATCGCCCCGGACTACCTCAAGCAGGATTTCACCCGCCAGACACCCTATGCCTACCTGTCCCAGGTGGCCCCGCTGACCGAGGGCGAGCACGTGGTCGAGGCCATTCTCGCCGAGCCCGACGAGTGCAAGCTGTTGCAGATCGAACGGGGCGAGCCTTGCCTGCTGATCCGCCGGCGCACCTGGTCCGGTCGTCAGCCGGTGACCGCTGCGCGTTTGATCCATCCCGGTTCCCGTCATCGCCTTGAAGGACGTTTCAGTAAATGAGCCAGTTGCAGTGCTTGCGTGCCAAAGATTACCCGCGCATGCCGTGGAAGAACGGCGGTGGGTTCACCGAAGAGATCACCCGCGATGCCGGCGATGGCCTGGACGGCTTCGGCTGGCGGCTGTCGATCGCCGATATCGAGGCGTCCGGTGGGTTCTCCAGTTTCCCCGGTTATCAGCGGATCATCACCGTGCTGCAGGGCGATGGCATGCGCCTGACCGTGGATGGCGAGCAGGCCCGGCCGCTGTTGCCGTTCGATGCCTATGCCTTTGCTGGCGAAAGCCAGGTGAGCTGCACGCTGCTGGGCGGGCCGATTCGGGACTTCAACCTGATCTATGCGCCGGGGCGCTACCGGGCGCGGTTGCAGTGGTTCAACGGCGGTAGCCGGCTCTTCAGTGCTGCCAGCACGGTGCTGGTGTTCAGTGCACAGGCCGAGTTGCAGGTGAGCATTGATGGCCAGGCGCAGTCGTTGGGCTTGTATGACTGCCTGCAGCGCAGCGGTAACGACCGGTTGCTTGAAGTGGATGTGCTGGGGCGCTGCTGCGTGATCGAGCTGACCCAGATTTCCTAGTGGCTTCGCTGGCCCTATCGCCGGCAAGCCGGCTCCCACACCGATCCTTGTGGGAGCCGGCTTGCCGGCGATAGGGCCAGTAAATCCACCACAAGAGTTACCCGGTAACGCTTCCAAATGAAGCATCCTGTTACCGATCGCCTCAGGATGGCGCAATGCTGTCCAGCCTCAAGCAATCTTTTTAACCGCTTACGAAGATTTTTTTCTGCCCCTCGATCCCTCGATTTTCCTGGCTTGCAACCCTCTCTCCCGATGCTCGATGCCCTCCAGGAACCCTACTTGGCAATTCAATTGCATATGCTTGTATGTACAAGTAAAGCCAAGTGCGCGAAAGTGGATAGGCCGTCCCCATTCGCGCTGTACGCACCCGAGGAGCACTTTTCGTGACTGACAACAAACTGAACAAATTCCGTGACGTCGAGATCCGCGCCCCGCGTGGCAACAAGCTGACGGCCAAAAGCTGGCTGACCGAAGCGCCGCTGCGCATGCTGATGAACAACCTCGACCCACAGGTCGCCGAGAACCCGAAAGAACTGGTGGTTTACGGCGGCATCGGCCGCGCTGCGCGCAACTGGGCCTGCTACGACAAGATCGTCGAGAGCCTGACCAACCTCAACGACGACGAAACCCTGCTGGTGCAGTCGGGCAAGCCGGTCGGTGTGTTCAAGACCCACGCCAACGCCCCGCGCGTGCTGATCGCCAACTCCAACCTGGTGCCGCACTGGGCCAACTGGGAACACTTCAACGAACTGGACGCCAAAGGCCTGGCCATGTATGGCCAGATGACCGCCGGCAGCTGGATCTACATCGGCAGCCAGGGCATCGTCCAGGGCACCTACGAAACCTTCGTCGAAGCCGGCCGCCAGCACTACGGCGGCAGCCTCAAGGGCAAGTGGGTACTGACCGCCGGCCTCGGCGGCATGGGCGGCGCCCAGCCACTGGCCGCGACGCTGGCCGGCGCCTGCTCGCTGAACATCGAATGCCAGCAGAGCCGCATCGACTTCCGCCTGGAAACCCGCTACGTCGACGAACAGGCCAGCGACCTCGATGACGCCCTGGCGCGCATCGCCAAGTACACCGCCGAAGGCAAGGCCATCTCCATCGCCCTGCATGGCAACGCCGCAGAAATCCTGCCGGAACTGGTCAAGCGTGGCGTGCGCCCGGACATGGTCACCGACCAGACCAGCGCCCACGACCCGCTCAACGGCTACCTGCCGGCCGGCTGGACCTGGGAGCAGTACCGCGACCGCGCGCAGACCGAGCCGGCTGCCGTGGTCAAGGCTGCCAAGCAGTCCATGGCCGTACACGTGCAAGCCATGCTGGACTTCCAGAAGCAAGGCGTGCCGACCTTCGACTACGGCAACAACATCCGCCAGATGGCCAAGGAAGAAGGTGTTGCCAATGCCTTCGACTTCCCAGGCTTCGTGCCGGCCTACATCCGCCCGCTGTTCTGCCGTGGTATCGGCCCATTCCGCTGGGCCGCGCTGTCGGGCAACGCCGAAGACATCTACAAGACCGACGCCAAGGTCAAGGAACTGATTCCGGACGACGCCCACCTGCACCGCTGGCTGGACATGGCTCGCGAGCGCATCAGCTTCCAGGGCCTGCCGGCGCGTATCTGCTGGGTTGGCCTGGGCCTGCGCGCCAAGCTGGGCCTGGCGTTCAACGAAATGGTGCGCAGCGGCGAGCTGTCGGCGCCGATCGTGATTGGCCGCGACCACCTCGATTCGGGTTCGGTATCCAGCCCCAACCGTGAAACCGAAGCCATGCAGGACGGTTCGGATGCCGTGTCCGACTGGCCGCTGCTCAATGCCCTGCTCAACACTGCCAGCGGTGCTACCTGGGTGTCCTTGCACCACGGCGGCGGCGTGGGTATGGGCTTCTCGCAGCACTCTGGCATGGTGATCGTGTGCGACGGTACCGATGAAGCGGCCGAGCGCATTGCCCGCGTGCTGACCAACGACCCGGCCACCGGGGTGATGCGCCATGCCGACGCGGGCTATCAGATTGCAATTGATTGCGCCAAAGAGCAGGGGTTGAACCTGCCGATGATTACTGGCTGATGGGCCCTGGGGGCTGCTGCGCAGCCCTATCGCCGGCAAGCCAGCTCCCACAGGGGGTGGGAGCTGGCTTGCCAGCGATAGGGCCGCAAAGCGGCCCCCGATTCGGCCATTTTTCCTTGCAAGGACTGCCGATTTCCACTTTCAAGTTTGGGAGCGTCACGCAATGAAAACCAACAAGACCTTGCTTGCCTCGCTGTTCGCCCTCGGCCTGCTCGGCGCTGCCGGCAGCAGCCAGGCCGCCGGCTGGTGCGAGTCTGGCAAGCCGGTGAAGTTCGCCGGGCTGAACTGGGAAAGCGGCATGCTGCTGACCGACGTGATGCAATTCGTATTGAAGAACGGCTACGGCTGCGAGACCGATAGCCTGCCCGGCAACTCCATCACCATGGAAAACGCCCTGGGCACCAACGATATTCAGGTGTTCGCCGAGGAATGGGTTGGCCGTAGCGAGGTCTGGAAGAAGGCCGAGGCCGCTGGCAAGGTGGTCGGCGTCGGTGCCCCGGTGGTGGGCGCAGAAGAGGGCTGGTACGTCCCCCGTTACGTGATCGAGGGTGACGCCAAGCGCAAGCTCGAAGCCAAGGCGCCGGACCTCAAGAACGTGGCCGACCTGGGCAAGTACGCCAGTGTGTTCAAGGATCAGGAAGAACCGAGCAAAGGCCGCTTCTACAACTGCCCGGCCGGTTGGACCTGCGAGCTGGACAACAGCAAGATGCTCAAGGACTACGGTCTCGAGAGCAGTTACACCAACTTCCGCCCTGGCACCGGCCCGGCGCTGGATGCCGCCGTCTTGTCGAGCTACAAGCGCGGCGAGCCTATCCTGTTCTACTACTGGACCCCAACCCCGCTGATGGGCCAGGTCGATCTGGTCAAGCTGCAGGAGAAAGAAGGCGTGGATAAATCGGTGTCGATCAAGGTCGGCCTGTCCAAGACCTTCCACGAGCAGGCGCCCGAGCTGGTCGCGGTGCTGGAGAAGGTCAACCTGCCGATCGATTTGCTGAACCAGAATCTGGCGCGCATGACCAAGGAGCGGATCGAGTCGCCCGCACTGGCCAAGGCGTTCCTCAAGGAACATCCTGAAGTCTGGCAGGCCTGGGTCAGCGATGAGGCTGCCAAGAAGATCAACGCGGCGCTTTGAGCGTCCTCAGCTGATGAGTGGAACCTATGTTTCCTGACAACCTGACATTTTCCATCGCCGACTGGGTCAACGGTTGGGTCGACGCCCTGGTGACCAACTACGGCGACGTGTTCCGGCACATTTCCGACACCCTACTGTGGGCCATCGTCAGCCTCGAAGGCGCGCTGCGCGCCACCCCGTGGTGGCTGATGCTCGGCGTCGTGGCGGTGATTGCCTGGCACGCCACCCGGCGCATTCTGCCGACCCTGGTCATCACCGGGTTGTTGTTCCTGGTGGGTGCAGTAGGCCTGTGGGACAAGCTGATGCAGACCCTGGCACTGATGCTGGTGGCGACGCTGATTTCGGTGCTGGTGGGCATCCCGCTGGGCATACTCTCGGCCCGCAGCAACCGCTTGCGCGCCGTGCTGATGCCGCTGCTGGACATCATGCAGACCATGCCCAGCTTCGTATACCTGATCCCGGTGCTGATGCTGTTTGGCCTGGGCAAGGTGCCGGCGATCTTCGCCACGGTGATCTACGCCGCGCCGCCGCTGATCCGCCTGACCGACCTGGGCATTCGCCAGGTCGACGGTGAAGTGATGGAGGCGATCAACGCCTTCGGCGCCAACCGCTGGCAGCAACTGTTCGGCGTGCAGCTGCCGCTGGCCTTGCCGAGCATCATGGCCGGCATCAACCAGACCACCATGATGGCCCTGTCGATGGTGGTGATCGCCTCGATGATCGGTGCCCGTGGCCTGGGCGAGGATGTGCTGGTAGGCATCCAGACCCTCAACGTCGGCCGCGGCCTCGAAGCGGGCCTGGCCATCGTCATTCTCGCGGTGGTGATCGACCGCATTACCCAGGCCTACGGCCGGCCACGCCATGAGGTGAGCAAATGAGCACGCAGGCGATCAGCAAGATCGAAGTGAAGAACGTCTTCAAGATCTTCGGCGACCGCGCCGACGAAGCCCTGCAGATGATCCGCAACCAGCAGGGCAAGGAGCAGGTGCTGGCGCAGACCGGCTGCGTGGTCGGGGTCAACGACCTGTCGCTGTCGATCGGCAGCGGCGAGATCTTCGTCATCATGGGCCTGTCCGGCTCGGGCAAGTCGACCCTGGTGCGCCACTTCAACCGCCTGATCGACCCCACCAGCGGGCAGATCCTGGTCGACGGCGAAGACATCCTGCAGTACGACATGGAGGCCCTGCGCGAATTTCGCCGGCGCAAGATCAGCATGGTGTTCCAGAGCTTCGGCCTGCTGCCGCATCGCAACGTGCTGGACAACGTCGCCTATGGCCTCAAAGTACGCGGCGAGAGCAAGCAGCTGTGCGCCGAGCGGGCCATGCAGTGGATCGAGACCGTGGGCCTGAAGGGCTACGAGAAGAAGTACCCGCACCAGCTGTCGGGCGGCATGCGCCAACGTGTGGGCCTGGCCCGGGCGTTGGCGGCGGATACCGACATCATCCTCATGGACGAGGCGTTCAGCGCCCTCGACCCGCTGATCCGTGCCGAAATGCAGGACCAGTTGCTGGAGCTGCAGAAGACCCTGCACAAGACCATCGTGTTCATCACCCATGACCTGGACGAAGCGGTGCGCATCGGCAACCGCATCGCCATTCTCAAGGATGGCCGCCTGATCCAGGTCGGCACGCCGCAGCAGATCCTTCACAACCCGGCCGACGAGTACGTCGACCGCTTCGTCCAGCGCCGCGCGGTCGCGGTATGAGGAGCGCCATGTCGCAAGCTGCAACCGTGGTCTTCACCGGCGCCGCGCTGCGCTGGCAGGACATCGCCGCCGTGGCCCGCCATGGCGCGCGCCTGGAACTGGCGCCGCAGGTGTGGGCGCGCATCGACAATGCCCAGGCCATCGTGCGCCATATCGTCGAAAGCGGTGAGCGCGCCTATGGCGTCAACACCGGGCTTGGCGCGCTGTGCAACGTCTCCTTGCAGGGTGAGCAGCTCGCGGCGCTGTCGCGCAACACCTTGCTTAGCCACGCCTGTGGCGTCGGCCCGGCGCTGCCGGATGAGCAGGCGCGGGCGATCATCTGCGCCGCCATCGCAAACTACAGCCACGGCAAGTCCGGCATCCACCGCCGCGTGGTCGAGGCGTTGCTGGCGCTGCTCAACCACGGCATCACGCCACAAGTACCGTCCCAGGGCTCGGTCGGATACCTGACCCACATGGCCCATGTCGGCGTGTGCCTGTTGGGCATTGGCAAGGTGAGCTACCGCGGGCAGATCGTCGAGGCCGCCCAAGCGCTGGCCGCAGAAGGCCTGGCACCGGTGCAGCTGGGCGCCAAGGACGGCCTGTGCCTGGTCAACGGCACACCCTGCATGACCGGCCTGGCCAGTCTCGCGCTGGACGACGCCAGCCGTTTGCTGCAATGGGCCGACGTGATCGGCGCCATGAGCTTCGAAGCCTTGCGCGGCCAGATCGCCGCCTTCGACCCTGAAATCATCGCGCTCAAGCCGCACCCGGGCATGCAGGTGGTGGGCGAGAACCTGCGCGCCTTGCTCGAAGGCAGCGAAGTGATCGCCACCAGCAAGGGCATCCGTACCCAGGATGCCCTGAGCATCCGTTCCATCCCCCAGGTACACGGTGCCGCTCGTGACCAGTTGGCCCATGCCGCCCGGCAGATCGAGGCGGAGCTCAACGGCGCCAACGACAACCCGTTGCTGCTGGGTACCCCGGACGACTTCCGGGTCGTGTCCCAGGCCAACCCCCATGGCCAATCGGTAGCCATGGCCGCCGACCTGCTGGCGATCGCCATGGCCGAGATCGGCTCGATCGCCGAACGGCGACTGGATCGCCTGGTCAACCCGCTGGTCAGCGGCCTGCCGGCCTTCCTGGTCAGCAACCCCGGCGTCAACTCGGGGATGATGATCGCCCAGTACGTGGCTGCTTCGCTGTGCGCGCAGAACCGCCAGTTGGCGCAGCCGGCGGTACTCGACAACTACGTGACCTCGGGCGTTCAGGAAGACCACCTGAGCCTGGGCACCAATGCCGCGCTCAAGCTGCATCAGGTGCTGGACAACTGCACTCAGGTGCTGGCCATCGAGTACCTGCTGGCCGCCCAGGCCTTCGAATTCCTCAAGGAACAGCGTTTCGGCGCTGGCACCGATGCTGCCTGGCGCCTGCTGCGCGAACAGGTGCCGGCCTACCTGGAAGACCGTTGGCTGGCCCCCGACATCGCCCGCGCCGCCGCGCTTTTGAAAGCTTCGCAAGGGCCGCAGCCGGTGCTGCCGGCACTGCACTGAATACGCAAAGGAGTCTGAACATGGAAGCGTTGAACCTTGTGCCCGGCCGCCTGACCCTGGCCCAGCTGCGCCGTATCCACTTGGCACCCGTGCAGTTGAGCCTGGATGCCAGCGCCGGTGCGGCCATCGACGCCAGCGTCGCCTGCGTCGAGCGGATCATTGCCGAAGACCGCACGGCCTACGGCATCAATACCGGTTTCGGCCTGCTGGCCTCGACCCGCATCGCCAGCCACGACCTGGAGAACCTGCAGCGTTCGCTGGTGCTGTCCCACGCCGCCGGTATCGGCGCGCCGCTGGACGACGCCATGGTGCGGTTGATCATGGTGCTGAAGATCAACAGCCTCAGTCGTGGCTTCTCCGGCATTCGCCGCAAGGTCATCGATGCGCTGATCGCCCTGGTCAACGCCGAGGTGTACCCGCACATCCCGCTCAAGGGCTCGGTGGGCGCCTCCGGTGACCTGGCGCCCCTGGCACACATGTCGCTGGTGCTGCTTGGCGAAGGCAAGGCGCGCTACCAAGGGCAATGGTTGTCGGCCAATGAAGCCCTGGCCGTGGCCGGCCTTGAACCGCTCACCCTGGCAGCCAAAGAGGGGCTGGCGCTGCTCAACGGCACCCAGGCTTCTACCGCCTATGCGTTGCGTGGCCTGTTCCAGGCCGAAGACCTGTTCGCCGCCGCCATCGCCTGTGGTGGCCTGACCGTGGAGGCTGTACTGGGCTCGCGCTCGCCCTTCGATGCGCGCATCCACGCCGCCCGTGGCCAGCTTGGCCAGATCGATACCGCGGCGTGCTTCCGCGACCTGTTGGGTGAGTCGACCGAGGTGTCCCAGTCGCACAAGAACTGTGGCAAGGTCCAGGACCCGTACTCGCTACGCTGCCAGCCACAGGTCATGGGCGCCTGCCTGACCCAGCTGCGCCAGGCTGCCGAGGTGCTGGGCATCGAAGCCAATGCGGTGTCGGACAACCCCCTGGTGTTCGCCGCCGAGGGCGACGTGGTGTCGGGTGGTAACTTCCATGCCGAACCGGTTGCCATGGCCGCCGACAATCTGGCCCTGGCCATCGCCGAGATCGGCGCGCTGAGCGAGCGGCGCATCTCGCTGATGATGGACAAGCACATGTCGCAGTTGCCGCCGTTCCTGGTGGAAAACGGCGGGGTCAACTCCGGCTTCATGATCGCCCAGGTCACGGCTGCCGCCCTGGCCAGCGAGAACAAGGCGCTGTCGCACCCACACAGCGTCGATAGCCTGCCGACTTCCGCGAACCAGGAAGACCATGTGTCGATGGCCCCGGCCGCGGGCAAGCGCTTGTGGGAAATGGCCGAGAACACCCGTGGTGTATTGGCCATCGAATGGCTCGGTGCCTGCCAGGGCCTGGACCTGCGCGAAGGGCTTAAAACCTCGGTGAAGCTGGAGCAGGCGCGCCAGGTGCTGCGCCGCGAGGTGCCGCATTACGACCACGACCGCTTCTTCTCACCGGATATCGAGGCGGCCAGTGCCTTGCTGGCCGAAGGCAAGTTGACCGCGCTGCTGCCGGCCGGCGTGCTGCCAAGCCTGTAGGGGCGGATGTGGGAGCCGGCTTGCCGGCGATGAAGGCACCGCGGAGCATGGCACCAGCTGCGCCGGTGATCGCCGGCAAGCCGGCTCCCACAAGAGCCCTCCGTCAGAACAGCGATGAACATCGGAGTTTGTGTATGAGAACCCTCTGGCAAAACTGCCACGCGGCAACCATGGCCCAGGGTAGCTACTCGGCCATCGAAGACGCCGCCATCGTCAGCAACGCAGGCCTGATCGAATGGATCGGGCCACGTGCCGACGTGCCGCCGCTGGAAATCGCCCGCACGGTCGATCTCAATGGCGCCTGGGTCACCCCAGGCCTGATCGACTGCCACACCCACGCGGTATTCGGTGGCAACCGCAGCGGCGAGTTCGAGCAGCGCCTGCAGGGCGTGAGCTATGCCGAAATTGCTGCTCAGGGCGGCGGCATCGCCAGCACCGTGCGCGCCACCCGCGCAGCCAGCGAGGACGAATTGTTCGCCAGCGCCCGGCAACGTGTGCAGGCATTGATGCGTGATGGCGTGACCACGATCGAGATCAAGTCCGGCTATGGCCTGGACCTGGCCAACGAGCGCAAGATGCTGCGCGTGGCCCGCCGCCTGGCCGACGAGCTGCCGCTGGCGGTGCGCGCCACGTGCCTGGCCGCCCATGCCTTGCCACCGGAATATGCCGGCCGGGCAGACGACTACATCGCCCACATCTGCAACGAGATGCTCCCGGCCCTGGCCGAGGAAGGGCTGGTGGATGCGGTGGACGCCTTCTGCGAGCACCTGGCGTTCTCCCCGGCACAGGTCGAGCGGCTGTTCATCAAGGCGCGCGAATTGGGGCTGCCGGTCAAGCTGCATGCCGAACAGCTGTCATCGCTGCACGGCTCCAGCCTGGCGGCGCATTATCAGGCGTTGTCCGCCGATCACCTGGAGTTCATGACCGAAGAAGATGCCATCGCCATGGCCAAAGCCGGCACGGTCGCCGTATTGTTGCCTGGCGCGTTCTACTTCCTGCGCGAAACGCAACTGCCGCCGATGGAGGCGCTGCGCCGCCACGGGGTGAAGATCGCCCTCGCCAGCGACCTCAACCCCGGCACTTCGCCTGGCTTGTCGCTGCGGCTGATGCTGAACATGGGCTGCACATTGTTCCGCATGACCCCGGAAGAGGCCTTGGCGGGTGTCACCTTGCATGCCGCTACTGCGCTAGGCCTGGGCGACAGCCATGGTTCGCTGGAAACCGGCAAGGTGGCGGACTTCGTCGCCTGGCACATCGAACGCCCTGCCGACCTGGCCTACTGGCTGGGCGGTGACCTGCCCAAGCGTGTGGTGCGCAAGGGCCACGAGATTTCCAACTGAGCGAGGCAATATGGACAAGGTACTGAGTTTTCACCAGGGCCATTTGCCCCTGCTGATCAGCATGCCCCACGCCGGGCTGAAACTGACCCCAGCGGTTGAGGATGGCCTGGTCGAGGCGGCACGCAGCCTCCCCGATACCGATTGGCATATCCCGCGCCTCTACGATTTCGCCCGTGAGCTGGGCGCCAGCGTGGTGGCGGCGGAGTACTCGCGCTTCGTCATCGACCTGAACCGGCCGGAAGACGACCAGCCGCTGTATGCCGGCGCGACCACCGGTTTGTACCCGGCGACGCTGTTCGAGGGCGAGCCCTTGTTCGAGGAGGGGAAGGTGCCCTCGGCGCAAGAGCGGGCCACCTATCTGGAACAGATCTGGCGGCCGTACCACGACACCCTGCGCAATGAACTGGCACGCCTGCGTGAGGCGTTCGGCTATGCACTGCTGTGGGACGCCCATTCGATCCGCTCGCACATCCCGCACCTGTTCGACGGCAAGCTGCCGGACTTCAACCTCGGCACCTTCAATGGTGCCAGTTGCGACCCTCGGCTGGCCGAGCGGCTGCAGGGTGTATGCGCCGAGGAAAGCGCCTATAGCCATGTGCTGAACGGGCGCTTCAAGGGCGGCCACATCACCCGCCACTATGGCCATCCAGGCGAGAACATCCACGCCGTGCAGCTGGAGCTTGCGCAAAGTACCTACATGGAAGAGTGCGAACCTTTCGCTTATCGCGAGGAACTTGCGCAGCCGACCCAGAAGGTACTGCGCAAGCTGCTGGAAACCACCGTGGACTGGGGGCGTGAGCGCTACGGGCGTTGAGCCGGATCACTCGAAGAGCGCGGCTTGCGATCAGGGTCGGCGAAGGCGGTGAGTTCGCGGATCAGGTGTGATTCGCGGGCCTTCCGGCTTCGTTCCAGGGCATTGAATTCCTCGCTCAGGTCATCCAGTGACCGTTCGGGATAGCGTTCGGGGAGTTCGCTCACCTGGTCTCGGTAATGGCTTTCGATTTGTGCGAAGCGCTCCGAGTAGGACTGGCGCAAGTGTTGAACCCAAACTTCGTTGGCGGCAGCAAAACGCAGAAAATCCTCGCCGAGTTCCCCGCGCCGGACCTGCAACTCTGCATCGATCAATTCCTCGAAACTGGGGTTGATCGCATACATCAGCCTATCGACGGGCTGGCCAAGTTGCAGTGGCCCATTCAGTTCGCGCAGGTAGGTCAGGCGTACCTCGGCTATATCCCGGTCGCCAGCTTCGCGCGTGGCCACCTCATCTACCGTGCGCACGCGATACAGGCGGCGCAGCTCACGATACAAGTTGGCCTCGCTGTCTTCGCCATCAAACTTCAAATCTTCGCTGGCAATGTAGAACTCGATGTTCTTGAAGGTCAGCAGGGCGCCGTCATAGCAGGTATGGTCGCCGTCTTCTTGGATCAAGGCTTCGCTGGCCTGGATGTTGAAAAGCGCCCGATCGTCCGGATCAAGCAACGCCCTGACCAGTACCTTGCGAACGCGTTCGCAGAACGCCAAGCGGGTCTGGTCATTCTGGTAGGCAGCGGTATTTTTCAATCGGCCTACAAGGGCCAGCAGATCCTGGGCATCGCCTGCTTCCTCAAGTTGCTCCCAGGTGTCGCGCAGGGCTTCGTTTTCCACCTCCGAAGCCAGGAGCCAGTCCGTGAGCCTGGGTGTATCTTCGATGGGCAGTCCACCCACCTCGTCGCGAATCGCGCTGAGCAGGTCCTCGTACCATTCGTCGACGGCATCGAGCCTGAGCGTAAAGCTGCTACGGCTCTCCGATGACACGCGTGCGCGGTGGACGACATCCTCCCTCAATGGGTTGCCGTTCAGGCGGATGGTGCTGATGGGCACGCTGTTATCGAGGTTTTGCATGATGAAGGGAGGCAATTCCCTGAGCTGGTTATCACTCAGGTCCAGCATTTCCAGGGGTAACAGGCTATTGACCCAGGTTGGCCAATGCTCGAGGCCCATTTCGTTGAGGTTGATGCGTCGCAGTGTGATGAGTGTATGCGGGACATTGACGATTGTGCCGGCGCGGTTGTTTCTGAGGTCAAGTATTTGCAGCCGGTGCAGTGGCGCCAACGCATCCATGAAGTGCTGATCGATCTCCAGCCCGACATTACGCAGTGCCAGAAAAGTCAATTGAGAGGATTGCTGCAGCGCCATCGGCAGGTCATGCGGTGCCCGCACGAACGTGTCCAGGGTCAGGCGGGTCATGCCAGGGAAGCGACTGAGCAGATCTTGCAGTTGCGCGGTGGTACCGCTGACATTTTCGAGGCAGAGGGTAGTTACGCGCTCGCAGAAGAACGTGGGTAACCGAGTCGGGAACAATTCCAGTGCTACGCCTGTCAGGCGTAACGGGATGCTGGTTTGGCCGGTTTCCTGACTGCTCCAGAACGCGTTCAGCGCTGTAGCGATGTCCCTTCTGCCGTTGTACACGGCTTGGCTGACCACTGCGGCCGAGGAGGACGCGTTGAGGTAATTGTCCAGATGATCGCGAAGCCGTTGTCGCAGCGTCAGATGCTGATTCAGCTGCTCAAGGAAGGCATCGGGCTGGTCCCACTCGAAGTGCTGGCCCCAGCCGTCCTGGTCGAGCATCACCGGCAGCATGTGGTCATGGCTGATGGCGTTGCCTTGCAGGAGCAACCGGGGATGGTGCGGAACGCCGTGTGTCCTTTCCAGCAGGAAGTGGGGCAGCAACGTGATCTGGTTGTTGCGCAGGGAAATCTGCTGCATGCGGGAGGCGCTACTGTAGCCGAGCCCATCCGGCCAGTGTCCCAGCTGCATGTTGTCGAGGCCAAGATAATCCAGGCTCAAGCGACTGAAGTCGGGCGGATTGTCGTCGGAGAGGCGGTTCCCGCTGAGGTCCAGGTGGCGCAGGTCGTTCAGGTTCGCGAGGCTGTCGATATCGACCATTGAAATGATGATGTTCTGGTGGGTCAGGCGTAGCGTTTGCAGCGAGGGCAACTGCTCTGCGATCAACGGCAAGCTGAACTGGAACGGCGAAGGCAATGCATCTTGCCGGTAGGGGCGGCTGATCTCCAGCGTTCTCACGTTGGCGAATTGCCGCAGCATGCTGTTCAACCGTGGAGTGTGCTCGCGCACGCTCTGATAGCGTTCAGGCTGGGTTTCGAGCAGCTGCAGGTCGCTGACGCCTGCAGTGAAGAAGGTCGGCAGCCGAAGCGGAAAGTCCAGCAGCGACAACCGCTCCAGGCGCAAGGGCGTGACCAGGCTTTCGTGTGCTGCAAAGGCGCGATCGTACCAATGCTGGGTAATGGCATTCGCCATGTGCTCGAAGTCGTTGGCGCTGTAGCTGGGCAATACGGCCGCCATCTGCCGCCAGTGGCTCAGGCTGGACTGCAGTTGGCTGCGTTGCTCCAGCAGATTGTCGAGTTGCCCACTGATCGCGTTGCGATCGAGGCTGCGGCTTTCCAGTGATGCCAGGATCTGCTCGGCGGGACGTGGCGTGGGGGTGTGCAAACTGATCTGCCTGATCCTGGCGAGCAGTGTTTGCCGCGAAATGCTGATGACGCGCGGGCGAGTACCGCCCAATGGGTAGCCGAGACGCCCGTCGGCCAGGCGCATGGGTGAGCGGAAACCGGGCTCCACTGGCTGCATGCCCAGAATCTGCCTCAGCGCTGGGCGCGGCAGCAGGTCAGCTTGCTGAACCATTGCCTTGAATGCCAGGTTGTTGTCGATCCCCAGCGCCGTGCGCTGCGCTTCGCTGAGCGCTTCGAACAGGGCACCCTGCAACGAGGCGTGGGTTTTCAGTGGAGCATCGGAGGGTTCACTGCTCATCAGTATGTAGCCGGCCTGGGCACTGATGATCGTTGGACCCTGCGCTGCATCAGGGCCGATGCGGGAACGTTGGCTGGGCGAGTAGATGCGCTGTTCCAGGGTGATGCCGAGATTCACTGGCCAGCCAGGTAACTGCCCGAGGGTGTGCAGCACCAAGCAATCGGTGTCCCAGTTGCGCAACTGGTTCAGGTACAGCCCTTCGTAGGCGCGGTTGAGCCTGATCTGCTGCTGGAGAAGGCGGATCTCATCGGCCAGGCGCCTGGGCACCTTGCCATTGTCCAGCTCGCCCAGTTCGCTGGCGGTGGCATTGTTCAGCAGCTCCTCGATGACGGGGGAGGGCAGCTGCCGATAGCGTGCGTGGAGCATTTCGGCCCCCGGCACCTGGCTGGCGGGCAGGCGCTGGTACTGCAGCTGGAATTCGCGCTGAACCTCGCCGGGCAATGCCTGCGTGTTTGCCTGTTCAAGGCGCTGGTAAAGCTTGAAGCGGGTAAAGGTATCTTCCAGCTGGCCGGGCAAGCGCTGGCTGTCGCACAGCACTTTGCGCAGGACATCCTCGTCGATGTCACTTACCCGCAAGGTGCGCCGTACGGTGTTCTCGTCGAAGTGTTCGTTACCTGCCCCCGAGCGGCGCACCAGTTGGTTTGCCTGCCATTGCTCGGGGCGGTCCAAGGGATGTAGCCAGCTGTCGGTACCGTTGTGACGCAGCGGTGGTTGGTAGGCGTCCGCCCGGGTCGGGTGTTCGATAACGTAGCCATCGTCCTGCGCAGCACGCCTCACCGAATAGGCTTGGCCGTCCAGAACAAGCCACGCTCTGCCTTGGTGATGCCGTAGCCCCAGGTTGTCTGGCTGCAGTGTGGCGGGAAAATCGATGGGCTGGGCATAGGGCGCTAGATCGGTCTGCCAGAGCCTGGTCTGGCCTTGCGGGAGCTCCACGTCATCGAGCTCTTCAATGAATGACGGTATTTCTACCGGCAGGGGTTCGACCAGCTGCCTTGGGTCAAGGGTGCTTGCACCGCCCTGGATCGCCTTGAGGGCCAAGGTGAAGGCGGCCATCTCTGCCACGTTCCTCACCACGTCCATCAGGTACTGGTAGGCCTGCTGCCGATCGTCATGGGCCCAGCTTTCGATACCCTCGTAGACCTCATAAGCCAGTTGCAATGCACAGACACCCAGCATGACCTCGCCAACGGCAGGTATGAAGAGCCCGGCGACATTGAGTGCGGTGAGTGCTTTTTGCAGCAAGTGCTCGCGGTAACTCACTGCAGTGATGGTATCGATGAGGGTTGTGGGGATGGCGTGGAAGGCGGCGTCTTCTTCGTGGCGAAAGACTTTTTCCGTGACCAGCCCCTGCAACAGGGAACCACTGAGCTGGCGTGCTTGCAGGTGCAACGTCGCGTGAGGATCTGCGATACGTTCATGAGTACCTTTCTGCGTCAGCGTCCATGGCATCAGCCGGTCCAGCAACCGGGTCTGCAGATGTGCCTTGTGGCGCTCTTTCATGCAGTGGTCGAGGTATCTGATATCGCCGAGCAAACGGTCGCGCAACCATTGCTCGCATGCTGTCTTCGATGCGAATTCGCGAAGCGGTGTCTCAGGGTCGGCGGGAATGTAAAGCGCCACCGAAGATTCCCCATCGGCTGATCGGTAATCGAGCAGGCGCACATGGGTCAGTTGTACATCCCACAGCGTAATGACACCGAACGTCAGGGTGGGAGCGTGCACCGGAACATCCAGAGGCAGCGCCAGGGCTGCCTCGTAGAGGCCCTGGCTGATGTCGTTCTGCAGCCGGGCAAGGTGCAGGCTCTGGGTGAACGTGCAGCGCTCAAGCTCGGCAAGCTTCTGGCCGGTCACCTTGTTGCTTTCACCGCTCTTCAGGTCGCTGTAATGGATGGCCTGCAGTTTTGCCTGGTACTGGCCACCGATATCCAGTTCACGGCACATGCGGGCAAACCGTTCGGGGGCCATGTCGAGGGTGTTGGGGATCGGTACCGTGCCCATGAAACCTTTGTGGTCGAGGATCACCGACTTCTTGAGCAGGGCATTGGCGTTATCCATACCCCCTGGCTCGGCTGCGCTGGCCTCGAAGTTGCGCAGCGCACTCTCCAGCAAGGAATGGGTGGCAAGCGTGTAGGCCTGCAAATCCTCTCCTGGTTGATGGTCGAGGTGCCGGACGTCCAGCAGGTGGTTGTCGGTGACATCCAGTTCGATGCCGAAGGTTTCCTTGATGGCAATGGCCAGCTGTTCCTTGGCAAAGGTTTGCAGGTCAGGCAGAGACTGATACAGGGCCTGCACCTCAAGCATGGCGGCCTGCACGCGCGCATGCTCGCTCGCCAGTGCCCGGGCGATGGCAGGTTCGGCCTGGCAGGCCTGCTGCAGCTCGGCTGCACGTGCGCTCATCACCTGGTTCATCAGGGTATGGGTCGATGGCGGAGCGTTTTTCATCCAGTCGGGGGTTTTTCCGGCGATCAGCGCATAGGGGATGCCGTTGTCTTTTTCCAAGGTCATGGTGAGCCCTAAGTGAAGTGGAAGGCTCAGCGACTATGGCCATGCGCCTGGCGCGCATGTGGTAGATAATTCCGCTCGGTGACGCCTCGAACTTTGCCGTTCTACGGTACGAGGACATGCTCAAAGCGCAATTCAGGTTTATGATGCCCAACGGCAGACAATATCCTCACACGGAGTGCGCAATGCAGACCCTGTACCCGCAGATCAAACCCTACGCCCGGCACGATCTGGCCGTGGAAGCGCCGCATGTGCTTTATGTCGACGAGAGCGGTTCGCCGGAAGGTCTGCCGGTGGTGTTCATCCACGGTGGCCCGGGCGCGGGTTGCGATGCCCAGAGCCGCTGCTATTTCGACCCCAACCTGTACCGCATCATTACCTTCGACCAGCGCGGCTGTGGTCGCTCCACGCCCCATGCGAGCCTGGAGAACAACACCACCTGGCACCTGGTCGAAGACCTCGAACGCATTCGCAAGCACCTGGGGATCGACAAATGGGTGCTGTTCGGCGGCTCGTGGGGCTCGACCCTGGCCCTGGCCTATGCCCAGACCCACCCCGAGCGGGTGCATGGCCTGATCCTGCGGGGCATCTTCCTGTGCAGGCCTCAGGAGATTCAGTGGTTCTACCAGGAGGGCGCCAGCCGCCTGTTCCCAGACTACTGGCAGGACTACATCGCGCCGATCCCGCCGGAAGAGCGCGGTGATCTGGTCAAGGCCTTCCACAAGCGCCTCACCGGCAACGACCAGATCGCCCAGATGCACGCTGCCAAGGCCTGGTCCACCTGGGAAGGCCGTACCGCGACCCTGCGCCCCAACCCGCTGGTGGTCGACCGCTTCTCCGAGCCGCAACGGGCTTTGTCTATCGCGCGCATCGAATGCCACTACTTCATGAACGATGCCTTCCTCGAGCCGGACCAGCTGATCCGCGACATGCCCAAGATCGCCCACCTGCCGGCCGTGATCGTGCATGGCCGCTATGACGTGATCTGCCCGCTGGACAACGCCTGGGCGTTGCATCAGGCCTGGCCGAACAGCGAGCTCAAGGTGATCCGCGACGCAGGCCACGCCGCCTCCGAGCCGGGTATTACCGATGCCTTGGTACGTGCGGCCGACCAGATGGCCCGCCGCCTGCTCGACCTGCCCCTGGAAGAAGCATGAGGGGGTTGTTGCAGCGCGTGCGAGGCGCGCGGGTAGAAGTGGCCGGCGAGATCGTCGGTGCCGTTGACCAGGGCCTGTTGGTGCTGGTGGCGGTCGAGCCTGAAGATACCCGCGAGCATGCCGATAAGCTGTTGCACAAGCTGCTCAACTACAGGGTGTTCAGTGATGAGCAGGGCAAGATGAACCTGTCGCTCAAGGATGTCGGTGGTGGTTTGCTGCTGGTGTCTCAGTTCACCCTGGCCGCAGACACCCGCAGCGGCATGCGCCCGGGCTTCTCTACCGCCGCGCCGCCGGCGCTGGGGGCGGAGCTGTTCGACTACCTTTTGCAACAAGCCCAGGGCCAGCATGCCACGGTGGCGAGCGGGCGCTTCGGTGCAGACATGCAGGTGCACCTCGTCAATGATGGCCCGGTGACATTTCTGTTACAAATATGAGGTAAAAAAACCCTTTGTTTATAGGAAAACAAGGGGTTTTGTACGATAAATAGTTGGTTCAGCCTGATGCGTTGTAACGCGTCCTGCTGGATAATCGCGCGCTGCGTGAGCCTGCGTTCGCAGGTTCGTTTCACTCTGACTCGAGCATTGTCTGGATCCGTTTGGGGAATCATTACGCCCTCACGGGGTCCGAACAGTGCTCGCCAACCCGGCATTTGTCGCTGGCCGTTGGTTTCATGATCTGTTTTCGGCGAGGGTTGCTCGTGATTGTTAGTCCCCAAAAAGCATCAAGTATCCCCGGCACTCGGCTGCGCAAGGCCCTGATGGCCAGTGTCGCACTGGTCGGCCTGATGAGCGCGGGCCAGCTGTGGGCATTCAATCTTGACGATGTTGCAGCCAAGGCAAAGGATCTGGCCGGCCAGAAGTACGAAGCACCTAAAAGCAATCTGCCGGCAGTCTTCCGCGACATGAAGTTCGCCGACTACCAGAAGATTCACTTCCTGCAGGAAAAGGCCGAGTGGGCCAAGGACAAGACCCCGTTCAAGCTGTCGTTCTATCACCAGGGCATGCATTTCGACACGCCGGTGAAGATCAACGAAGTCACGGCGAGCAAGGTCGAGGAAATCAAGTACGACCCGAGCCGCTTCGAGTTCGGTGACGTGCCGCACGACCCGGAAACCACCAAGAACCTGGGCTATGCCGGTTTCCGCGTGCTGTATCCGATCAACAAGGCCGACAAGCAGGACGAGATCATGACCCTGCTGGGGGCCAGCTACTTCCGCGTGGTCGGCAAAGGCCATGTGTACGGCTTGTCGGCCCGTGGCCTGGCAATCGACACCGCACTGCCATCGGGCGAGGAATTCCCGCGCTTCACCGAGTTCTGGGTAGAAAAGCCCAAGCCGGCCGACAAGCATCTGGTGATCTACGCGTTGCTCGACTCGCCGCGCTCCACCGGCGCTTATAAGCTGATCCTGCGTCCAGGCAGCGACACCGTGGTCGACGTGCAGTCCCGCGTGTTCCTGCGTGACCATGTCAGCCGCCTGGGTATCGCGCCGCTGACCAGCATGTACCTGTTCGGCCCCAACCAGCCGTCCAAGGTCCTGAACTACCGCCCGGCCCTGCATGACTCCGAAGGCCTGTCGATTCACGCGGCCAACGGCGAGTGGCTGTGGCGCCCGCTGAACAACCCGAAACACCTGGCCGTGAGCAACTTCAGTGTCGAGAACCCGCGTGGTTTCGGCCTGATGCAGCGCCAGCGCGCCTTCAGCGACTATGAAGACCTCGATGACAACTACCAGAAGCGCCCGAGCGCCTGGATCGAGCCGAAGGGCGACTGGGGCAAGGGCACCGTCGACCTGGTCGAGATCCCGACCGCGGACGAAACCAACGACAACATCGTTGCCTTCTGGAGCCCCGAGACGCTGCCTGAGCCAGGCAAGCCGATCGAGTACGCCTACCGCCTGCACTGGACCATCGACGAACAGCAGTTCCAGGCGCAGGATCTGGGTTGGGTCAAGCAGACCCTGCGTTCCACCGGTGACGTCAAGCAGTCCAACCTGATCCGCCAGCCGGACGGCAGCGTTGCCTTCCTGGTCGACTTCGCAGGCCCGGCCCTGGCCGCCCTGCCGGAAGACACCGCGGTACGCAGCCAGATCAGCGTCGGTGACAACGCCGAGGTGGTCGAGAACAATCTGCGCTATAACCCAGAAACCAAAGGCTGGCGCCTGACCCTGCGGTTGAAGGTCAAGGAAGCCAACAAGGCCACCGAAATGCGCGCAGCACTGGTCCGTGACGTACCGGTCGAGCCGGCCAAGCCTGCCCAGGACAGCAAGCAGGACAAGGCGGCTGCCAAGCACGCCAAGCACGAAAAAACTGCCAAGGCGCAGGAGCCAGCCAAGGCCGAACAACCAGCCGCCGATGCGGCGTCCACCAACGGGACCCCGGCCACCACGGAAAAAGTGCTGACCGAGACCTGGAGCTATCAGTTGCCTGCCGATGAGTAACTCAAGCGCAAGGCCGGAATCGCTTGGCGAGTACCTGGCCCACCTCCCACTGAGCGACGAGCAGCGCGCGGAACTCGCCAGCTGCACATCGTTCGGTGAGCTGCACCAACGCCTGGCGGCCAAACCGGCCGCCGATTCCGCCGAGGCCGTGCAGGCCTCGGTGGGCTCGCGCCTGACCGTGGGCAGCGCCGCCGAGCTGGAAGACGCCGAAATGCTCGGCGTCGACGGCAGCGGCCGCCTGTGCCTCAAGATCGCGCCGCCGATCAAGCGCACCAAGGTCGTTCCCGAGCCGTGGCGCACCAACGTGTTGATCCGCATGTGGCGGCGCCTTACAGGCCGTCCCAACGCCCCGCAGCCCGTCCAGCGCGAGCTGCCAAAGGCGCGCTGGCGCACGGTTGGCTCGATCCGCCGCTATATCCTGCTGGCCCTGATGATCGGTCAGACCATCGTTGCCGGCTGGTACATGAAGGGCATCTTGCCGTACCAGGGCTGGTCGTTCGTCGACCTCGACGAGGTGGTCAACCAGCCGCTTTGGGATACCGTGGTGCAGGTCTGGCCGTATGCCTTGCAGACGTCCATTCTGATCCTCTTCGGCATCCTCTTCTGCTGGGTATCGGCGGGCTTCTGGACCGCACTGATGGGCTTCCTCGAGCTGCTCACCGGGCGTGACAAGTACCGTATTTCCGGCAGCAGTGCCGGCAGCGAGCCGATCGCCCCCGAGGCACGCACTGCACTGGTGATGCCCATCTGCAACGAAGACGTGCCGCGTGTGTTCGCCGGTTTGCGCGCCACCTTCGAATCGGTGGCCGCCAGCGGCAACCTCGACCGCTTCGACTTCTTCGTGCTCAGCGACACCAACGACACCGATATCGCCGTGGCCGAGCAACAGGCCTGGCTGGACGTGTGCCGCGAAACCAAGGGCTTCGGCCGCATCTTCTACCGCCGCCGCCGTCGCCGCGTGAAGCGCAAGAGCGGCAACCTCGACGACTTCTGCCGTCGCTGGGGTGGCGAGTACAAGTACATGGTCGTGCTCGACGCCGACAGCGTCATGAGCGGCGAGTGCCTGAGTAGCCTGGTGCGCCTGATGGAGGCCAACCCGGACGCGGGCATCATCCAGACCGCGCCGAAGGCGTCGGGCATGGACACCCTGTATGCGCGCATGCAGCAGTTCGCCACCCGCGTGTACGGCCCACTGTTCACCGCCGGCCTGCACTTCTGGCAGCTGGGCGAGTCGCACTACTGGGGCCACAACGCGATCATCCGCATGAAGCCGTTCATCGAGCACTGCGCCCTGGCGCCGTTGCCGGGTAAGGGTGCGTTCGCCGGTGCCATTCTGTCCCACGACTTCGTCGAAGCCGCGCTGATGCGCCGTGCCGGCTGGGGCGTGTGGATCGCCTACGACCTGCCGGGCAGCTACGAAGAACTGCCGCCGAACCTGCTCGACGAGCTCAAGCGCGACCGCCGCTGGTGCCACGGCAACCTGATGAACTTCCGCCTGTTCCTGGTCAAGGGCATGCACCCGGTGCACCGTGCGGTGTTCCTCACCGGGGTGATGTCGTACCTATCTGCGCCGTTGTGGTTCTTCTTCCTGGTGCTCTCGACCGCGTTGCTGGCGACCAACACGTTGATGGAACCGCAGTACTTCATCGAACCGTACCAGCTCTACCCCCTGTGGCCGCAGTGGCACCCGGAGAAGGCGGTTGCACTGTTCTCCACCACCATCGTGCTGCTGTTCCTGCCCAAGCTGCTCAGCATCGTGCTGATCTGGGCCAAGGGCGCGGTCGAGTTCGGCGGGCGTATCAAGGTCACCTTGTCGATGCTCATGGAGATGCTGTTCTCCATGCTGCTGGCGCCGGTACGCATGATCTTCCACACCCGCTTCGTGCTGGCCGCGTTCCTCGGCTGGGCCGCGACCTGGAATTCGCCGCAGCGTGACGACGACTCCACCCCGTGGAGCGAGGCGGTGCGCCGTCATGGCCCGCAGACCCTGCTGGGCTTCGCTTGGGCCGGGCTGGTGGCGTGGCTGAACCCGAGCTTCCTGTGGTGGCTGGCGCCGATCGTCGGTTCGCTGGTGCTGTCGATCCCGGTGTCGGTGATCTCCAGCCGCACGCGCCTGGGCCTGGCGGCCAAGGACGAGAAGCTGTTCCTCATTCCAGAGGAATACGCAACGCCCCAGGAGCTGCTGGCAACTGATCAGTACACCCACGAGAACCGCTGGCATGCTCTGCATGACGGCTTCGTGCGCGCGGTGGTCGACCCACGGCAGAACGCCCTGGCCTGTGCCATGGCCACTGCCCGTCACGGTCAGGCCGCACCGATCGAGGCATTGCGTACCGAGCGCGTGGCCAAGGCGCTCGAGGTCGGGCCGAAAGGGCTTGATCTCAATACCCGCTTGGCCCTGCTCAGCGACCCGGTAGCGCTGACCCGTCTGCACGAGCAGGTCTGGGCCCAGCACAATGCGGCGTGGATCGACGTGTGGCGTGCGTCGATCAACAACGACCCGCATTCGCCGCTGTTGCCGTTGCATCCAGAAAGTGAAGGGCAGCCGGCACTCGTCGGCGCCTGACAGACCTTGGGGCCGCTTTGCGGCCCTTTCGCCGGCAAGCCGGCTCCCACAGGTACTGCGAAGCCTCAGGGCTGTGGAGCACCTCTGGGAGCCGGCTTGCCGGCGAAAGGGGTTAGCCAATCTCCCTGCTATCTGCGGATTTTGGCCAACAAAGTCCCCCCCGGCTCTAGGTCCCAGGGCCGCCATGCGTTAGCATCCCTCTCCGATAAAACACGCCGGCCGGTACGGCCGTGCCAACAATAAGATTCGCTACTTTCTTTGCTAGGGGACTTGGTGATGATGAAGAAATACCTTTCGCGCCTGCTGGTCGGCGTCACCGCGCTGGTCGCGGTCGCTTCCGCTCAGGCCGGGGCCATCGACGACGCGGTCAAGCGTGGCACCCTGCGGGTGGGCATGGACCCCACCTACATGCCGTTCCAGATGACCAACAAGCGCGGCGAGATCATCGGCTTCGAAGTCGATATCCTCAAGGCCATGGCCAAATCCATGGGCGTCAAGTTCGAGGCCGTTTCCACCGCCTATGACGGCATCATCCCGGCCCTGCTGACCGACAAGTTCGACATCATCGGCAGCGGCATGACCCTCACCCAGGAACGCAACCTGCGCCTGAACTTCAGCGAACCCTTCATCGTGGTCGGCCAGACACTGCTGATCCGCAAGGAGCTGGCGGGCGAGATCAAGTCGTACAAGGACCTGAACAACGAGAAGTACCGCCTGACCTCCAAACTTGGAACCACCGGCGAAATGGTTTCCAAGAAGCTGATCGGTAAAGCCAAGTACCACGGCTACGACAACGAGCAGGAAGCGGTCATGGACGTGGTCAACGGCAAGGCTGACGCTTTCGTCTATGACGCGCCATACAACGTGGTGGCAGTGGAGAAGGCCGGCGCCGGCAAGCTGCTGTTCCTCGAAGAACCCTTCACCTACGAGCCGCTGGCCTTCGGCCTGAAGAAAGGCGACTACGACAGCATCAACTTCATCAACAACTTCCTGCACCAGATCAAGCATGACGGGACCTACGATCGTATCCACGACAAGTGGTTCAAGAACAAGGACTGGCTGAAGGAAATGGAATAAGGCCTAGGCCACAAGCCCAGCCTTTGACCCCGACGCGCAGGCAAACCCTGCGCGTTCGCATTTACGGAAGTACCCACGTGATCAAACACAAGAAAGCCCAGTGGCCCTGGCATGCGCTGACCGCGCTGGTTCTGGTGGGCCTGGCGTTCAGCCTGTACATGGCCACTTCGATGATTTCCTACGAGTGGCGCTGGAACCGTGTACCGCAATACTTCGCCTACCAGGCCGAGGAAGCGCAGCGGGCAGCCGGCTACGGCACCGTGCAGGACATCGTCGTCTCCGGTGACACCGCGCGTGTCACGCTGAAGGACGAAAACGGCGATGAACAAGTACTCGACGTGGACAAGGACAGCCTGCAACTGAGCCGCGGCGACGATGTCTCCGAAGGCGACCAGATTGGCGTGACCCGCCACTGGGCAGCGGGGCCGCTGGCATGGGGCCTGTGGACAACCTTGTGGATCTCGGTGGTTTCTGGGGCGCTGGGCCTGGTGATCGGGCTGTTCGCCGGGTTGTGCCGGCTTTCCAACAACCCGACGTTGCGCGATCTGTCGACCGTGTACGTCGAGCTGGTGCGTGGCACGCCGTTGTTGGTGCAGATCTTCATTTTCTACTTCTTCATCGGCACTGTGCTCAATCTCTCCCGCGAGTTTGCCGGCGTTGCGGCTCTGGCACTGTTCACGGGTGCCTACGTGGCGGAAATCGTGCGTGCCGGCGTGCAGTCGATTGCCAAGGGCCAGAACGAGGCTGCTCGCTCCCTGGGCCTGAATGCCAGCCAGTCGATGCGCCACGTGATCCTGCCGCAGGCGTTCAAGCGCGTGCTGCCACCGCTGGCCGGGCAGTTCATCAGCCTGGTCAAGGACACCTCGCTGGTGTCGGTGATCGCCATCACCGAACTGACCAAGAGCGGCCGCGAGGCCATCACTACCTCGTTCTCGACCTTCGAGATCTGGTTCTGCGTGGCAGGCCTGTACCTGCTGATCAACCTGCCGCTGTCGCACCTGGCCAGCCGGCTCGAGCGGAGGCTTGCGCAAAGTGATTGAAGTCCGTGACCTGCTGAAAGTCTTCGACACCCGCGGCCAGGTGGTGCGCGCGGTGGATAACGTCACCACGCAAGTGGCCAAAGGTGAAGTGGTGGTGGTGCTCGGCCCGTCCGGTTCGGGCAAGTCGACCTTCCTGCGCTGCCTCAATGGCCTGGAGCATTTCGATGAAGGCCACGTGGCCATCGACGGCCTGCGCCTGGACGACCCCAAGACCGACATCAATGCCTACCGCCGTGAAGTTGGCATGGTGTTTCAGCACTTCAACCTGTTCCCGCACATGACCGTGCTGGAGAACCTGTGCCTGGCGCAGAAGGTGGTGCGCAAGCGTAGCAAGGCCGACCGCGAGGCGAAGGCTCGTGCGCTGCTGGAGAAGGTGGGTATTTCGCAGAAGGCCAATGAGTACCCGTCGCGCCTGTCGGGTGGTCAGCAGCAGCGGGTAGCGATCGCCCGGGCGCTGGCGATGGACCCCAAGGTGATGCTGTTCGACGAGCCGACCTCTGCGCTCGACCCGGAGATGGTCGGCGAGGTGCTGGATGTGATGAAGACCCTGGCCCAGGAAGGCATGACCATGGTCTGCGTGACCCACGAAATGGGCTTTGCCCGGGAAGTGGCGGACCGAGTGCTGTTCTTCGATCACGGCAAGCTGCTGGAAGATTCGGCGCCGGTGGCGTTCTTCGATTCGCCTACAGATCCGCGCGCCCAGGCCTTCCTCCGTCAGGTGCTGTAACTGGTGGGGCTGCCTTGCAGACCAATCGCTGGCAAGCCAGCTCCCACCGCTATTGCACAGGCCTCATGGGCGGTGCTGTAACTGGTTGGGCTGCCTTGCAGCCCAATCGCTGGCAAGCCAGCTCCTACCGCTATTGCACAGGTTTCAAGGGCGGTGCTGTAACTGGTGGGGCTGCTTTGCAGCCCAATCGCTGGCAAGCCAGCTCCTACAGCTATTGCACAGGTTTCAAGGGCGGTGCTGTAACTGGTGGGGCTGCCTTGCAGCCCAATCGCTGGCAAGCCAGCTCCTACAGCTATTGCAC